>NZ_CP064760.1:1318666-1648332 GCF_015565955.1 Microbacterium schleiferi
GCGCAGCGAGATCGGGCTGCCGCCGCTGACGGAGGCCGAGCAGGAGGCCGTTGCCCGGGAGGCGGACCGGATCGCTGACGAGGAATCCCGCCACCGCGACTCGTGAGCCGCCGCAACCCGCTGTTGTCTGACCTCCAGCGCGTTCGAGACGGACGCTGACATGCCGGCGCGGATGCTGCCGGTTCCGGACGGCCTCGACGGGGCCCGGGTCGATGCCGGTGTAGCCAAGATGCTGGGGTTCTCCCGCACCTTCGCCGCCGAGGTGGCCGAGGACGGCGGGGTCAGCGAAGAGGGCAGGCCCCTGGGCAAGTCCGACCGGTTGACGGCGGGAACGGTTCTCGAGGTCGTCTGGACCGATCGCCGTGAACCCGAGGTCGTACCGGCCGTCGTGCCGGGCTTTGGCATCGTGTACGACGACGACGACATCGTGGTCGTCGACAAGCCGTCGGGCGTTGCCGCCCATCCGTCCGTGGGCTGGGAAGGCCCGACTGTTCTGGGTGCCTTGGCCGCTGCGGGGTTTCAGATCGCCACGAGCGGTGCCCCGAACGTCAGGGCGTGGTCCATCGCCTGGATGTCGGGACGAGCGGTCTGATGGTCGTGGCCAAGTCGGAGCACGCCTACGGCGTCCTGAAGGCGGCGTTCAAGGACCGCACGGTGGAGAAGATCTACCACGCCCTCGTCCAGGGGCATCCGGACCCCCTCGCCGGAACGATCGACGCGCCGATCGGTCGGCATCCGTCGCACTCGTGGAAGTTCGCGGTCACCCCCGACGGCAAACCGTCGGTCACCCACTATGAGACCATCGAGGCGTTTCGGGGGGCGTCGCTGCTGGAGATTCATCTCGAGACGGGACGGACGCATCAGATCCGGGTCCACATGGCTGCCCACCGGCATCCGTGCGTCGGCGACCCGCTGTACGGTGCCGACCCCACGATGTCGCAGCGTCTGGGCTTGACGCGCCAGTGGTTGCATGCGCACCGGCTCGCCTTCACACACCCGAGCACGGGGGAGTGGGTCTCCTTCGAATCGCCGTATGCGCCGGATCTGGCTCACGCCCTGGCGATCATCCGTGGTGAGGAACTCGAGTGACCTCGCCGATGCTCGTGATGCTCGCGGCGGCGATGGCCGGTGCCATCAGATCGTCTGGCTCCTGAGGCGCCCTAGAGGCTCGCGAGCAGATCCAGCCGCAGCTGCGCTGTGACGGCGATCAGGGCGTAGTCGAGGACCGTCGCCAGCAGCGCCCACGAGAAGATCACGCTTCCCACTCGTCGCGCGGGCGCGGCGGTGCTCCAGACGCCGTCGCGGAGCATCCAACCCGTCGTGAACCAGAACAGGGGGATCGTGACGAGCCAGATTGTCATGCACCAGGGGCACAGCGACCCGTAGACGAAGATGCTCTCGAACGCGAAGTAGTGCACGAGCACGAACGCACCGGCCACGAAGATGCCGTAGGTCCGCCAGTACCAGCGACGAAGTCCGGATGGCGAGGCCAGTGCACTGACGCCGGCATAGACCGGTCCGAGGAACAACACCATGCCGGCGATCGAATTGCTGAACCCGAGGAGGTTCCCGCCGGGGGAGAGCAGGTTCGGGCCGCAGGTGACCAGCACGCCCCACTGGCACGAGATGATCGCATCGGCCCCCGTGAGCTGCCCGATGTACTCCAGGTAGAGCAGGAACGCGACGATGGCACCCAATACTCCGCCGACGATCCAGAAGACCGCGAGGGCAGCGGTGGGTCGGTGCAGGGCCACCCGGCCATTGTCGGCGTGGGCCCCGGTGCTGTGGTGGCCGTCGAGCCGGACTTAATCAGGCGGAGGGGCTCTGCTCGGCGCTGCCGCCGCTGCGGAACCGGGCCTCACCGTACTCGGGCACGGCAGCCGCGATGCGCGCCCGCATCTCGGCATCCACGTCGTTGAGGGAGTCGAGCCGGTACCAGCCGACCTCGGTCATCTCGCCGTCGACGGGAACCGGCGCGCCCGAGAGCCAGGTGCAGCGGAAGGTCAGATCGAGATAGTCGCTCTGATCGCCGTTGGCGTACGTGATTCTCGGGATCTGATGCACCCATGCCAGGCGATCGGCGCGGATGACGACACCGGCCTCCTCGGCAGCCTCGCGGACCGCCGCATCGGCCGGTTCTTCTCCCGGATCGACGATGCCGGTGATCGGGGTCAGCGCGTGGTTGTCGGAGCGTCGACCCAGCAGGACCTCACCGTCACGGACGATGACAGCGGTGACGCCGACGAGGGGGAGAGGGCGCGTGCCGACGAAGCGGCGCAGCTCGAGGATGAAGTCGGGAGTGGGCACACGGCAACCGTATCGGCCGCTGAACAGGAGGCATCGCGGCAGCCCCGGCGGGCCGGGTCGATCGGCGTCGGAGCCCAAACGTAGACTCTCGGCATGGCGTCCGACTCCTTCGTCCACCTGCACGTGCACAGCGAGTATTCGATGCTCGACGGGGCAGCGCGAATCGGGGCGATGGTGCAAGAAGCAGCCTCGCAAGGCTCGCCGGCCATCGCTGTCACCGACCACGGCAATACGTTCGCGGCGTTCGAGTTCTACAAGGCCGCGAAGGATGTCGGCATCAAGCCGATCATCGGCATCGAGGCCTATGTGACGCCCGGTACGCACCGGTCCGAGAAGTCGCGTGTGCGCTGGGGGTCGCCTGAACAGAGCGACGACGATGTCTCGGGTGCGGGTGCTTATACGCACATGACTCTGCTGTCGGAGACGACGACCGGGATGCACAACCTCTTCCGACTTTCCTCGAAGGCATCGATGGAGGGCTACTACTTCAAGCCGCGCATGGACCGCGAGCTGCTGGAGAAGTACTCGACGGGTCTCATCGCGACGACGGGATGCCCGTCGGGTGAGGTTCAGACGCGGTTGCGCCTGGGCCAGTACGACGCGGCACGCGCCGCGGCGGCGGAGTTTCAGGACATCTTCGGCAAAGAGAACTACTTCGCCGAGATCATGGATCACGGGCTCGACATCGAACGCCGGGTCATGACCGATCTGCTGAGCATCGCCAAAGACCTCAACATCCCGTTGCTCGCGACGAACGATTCCCACTACACGCACCAGCACGACGCGAACAGTCACGCGGCGCTGCTCTGCGTGCAATCCGGATCCACGCTCGATGACCCGAAGAGGTTCAAGTTCGACGGCGATGGGTACTACATCCGCACGCCCGCAGAGATGCGCCAGATCTTCCGGCAGCATCCCGAGGCGTGCGACAACACGCTCTTGATCGCCGAGCGCTGCGAGGTCGAGTTCAACACCAGCGCGAACTACATGCCGCGTTTTCCCGTTCCCGACGGGGAGACCGAGGAGAGCTGGTTCGTCAAGGAAGTCGAGGCGGGGCTCGAGGAGCGCTACCCGGCCGGGATTCCGGACGAGGTCCGCAAGCAGGCCGAGTACGAGGTCGGCGTCATCGTGCAGATGGGGTTCCCGGGCTACTTCCTCGTCGTCGCCGACTTCATCAACTGGGCAAAGCGCAACGGCATCCGTGTCGGCCCGGGCCGCGGGTCCGGCGCCGGGTCCATGGCGGCGTACGCGATGCGGATCACGGATCTCGACCCGCTGCAGCACGGGCTCATCTTCGAGCGATTCCTCAACCCCGACCGGGTGTCGATGCCCGACTTCGATGTCGACTTCGACGACCGCCGCCGCGGCGAAGTGATCCAGTACGTCACCGAGAAGTACGGCGACGACCGGGTCGCTCAGATCGTGACGTACGGCACCATCAAGGCCAAGCAGGCGCTCAAGGATGCCGGTCGCGTGCTCGGATTCCCGTTCAGCATGGGCGAGCGCCTGACGAAGGCCATGCCGCCCGCGGTGATGGGCAAGGACGTGCCGCTGACCGACATGTTCAACAAGGATCACCCCCGCTACAAAGAGGCCGGGGAGTTCCGCACGCTCATCGAGACCGACCAGGAAGCCAAGACGGTCTTCGACACTGCGGTCGGCCTTGAGAACCTCAAGCGCCAGTGGGGTGTGCACGCGGCTGGCGTGATCATGTCGAGCGAACCGCTCATCGACATCATCCCGATCATGCGCCGCGAGCAGGACGGCCAGATCGTCACGCAGTTCGACTATCCCTCGTGCGAGTCGCTTGGCCTCATCAAGATGGACTTCCTGGGGCTTCGAAACCTCACGATCATCAACGATGCCCTCGACAACATCGAGGCGAACCGGGGCGAACCGCTCATCCTCGAGGATCTCGCGCTCGACGATCGTGCGTCCTACGAGTTGCTCGCCCGCGGCGACACGCTCGGTGTCTTCCAGCTCGACGGCGGGCCCATGCGCTCGCTTCTGCGGCTGATGAAGCCCGACAACTTCGAAGACATCTCGGCGGTGCTCGCCCTGTACCGGCCCGGTCCGATGGGCGTGAACTCGCACATCAACTACGCCCTCCGCAAGAACGCGCAGCAGGAGATCGAGCCGATCCACAAGGAGCTCGAAGAGCCCCTGGCCGACATCCTCGACACCACGTACGGCCTCATCGTCTATCAGGAGCAGGTGATGGCCGTCGCCCAGCGCGTGGCCGGCTACACGCTCGGTCAGGCGGATCTGCTGCGCCGCGCGATGGGTAAGAAGAAGAAGTCCGAGCTCGACAAGCAGAAAGAGATCTTCTTCGGCGGCATGACCGAGCGCGGGTTCTCGGATGCCGCGCAGCAGACGCTGTGGAAGGTGCTCGAGTCCTTCGCGGACTACGCCTTCAACAAGGCGCACACGGCCGCCTACGGGCTCGTCTCGTACTGGACGGCGTATCTGAAGGCCCACTACCCCGCGGAGTACATGGCGGCGCTGCTCACGAGCGTCGGCGACTCGAAAGACAAGATGGCCGTCTACCTCAACGAGTGCCGGCGGATGGGCATCCGGGTGCTCCCGCCGGACGTGAACGAGTCGATCCGCTACTTCGCGGCCGTCGGGGACGACATCCGTTTCGGCCTCGGCGCCGTGCGCAACGTCGGCGCGAACGTCGTGGAAGCGATCGTGCAGGCGCGCGTCGACGAGCCCTTCGCCTCGTTCCACGACTTCCTCGGTCGCGTGCCGGTCTCGGTCGCGAACAAGCGGACCGTGGAGTCGCTGATCAAAGCCGGTGCTTTCGACACGCTGGGCGCGACACGGCGGGCGCTTCTGGAGATCCACGAGGATGCCACCGAGCAGGCTGTCCTCGACAAGCGTCGCGAGGCCAACGGCGAGGTCGGGTTCGACTTCGATTCGCTGTGGGGAGAGGACGAACCCCAGCAGGTCAACAAGGTTCCCGAGCGTCCGGAGTGGACCAAGAAAGACAAGCTGGCCTTCGAACGCGAGATGCTGGGGCTCTACGTCTCGGATCATCCGCTCGCGGGACTCGAGGTGCCGCTTGCGAAGCACGCCTCGATCAACATCCACGATCTGTTGGGCTCGGAAGTCTTGACCGACGGCGATCAGGTGACCATCGCGGGCCTGGTGACAAGCGTGCAGCATCGGGTTGCCAAGTCCAGCGGCAACCCCTACGGCATGATCACGGTCGAGGACTTCGACGGCGAGATCACTGTCATGTTCATGGGCAAGACCTACACCGAGTTCCAGTCGATGCTGCAGGCTGACTCGATCCTGGTGGTGCGGGGGCGCGTGTCCCGACGCGACGACGGCATGAACCTGCACGCGCAGGCGGCTTTCTCACCCGACCTCGGTTCCGTCGATGATTCGGGACCGCTCGTGCTCGTCATGCCCGAACAGCGGGCCACCGAGGCTGTCATCGGTGATCTCGCCGACTGCCTGCGCCGTCACAGCGGTGATACCGAAGTAACGCTGCGGCTGCACAAGGGCGGGGTCGCGAAGGTGTTCGAGGTACCGCATCAGGTGAGCGTCACCGCCGACCTGTATGGGGAGCTCAAGGGGCTGCTCGGCCCGCAATGCCTGGGATAACCCAGGGCCCGCGCGAGCGATAGCGTAGATGGATGCTTCGCACCCTCGATCTGCGCGGGCAAAGCCTGACGCCCGCAGAGCTTCTCGCCGCCGTTCCTCGCGCGACGGCTGCCCGTTCTGAGGCTCTTGCCACTGCTGCACGCCTCGTCGACGACGTCGCCACGCGCGGCGAGGAGGCGCTGCGCGAGCAGGCCGAACAGTTCGACGGGGTTGCCGGCCACGACATCCGCGTTCCCGCGGAACACCTCGATGACGCCCTCGATCAGCTGGACCCGGCGGTTCGTGAGGCTCTCGAGCGCGCGATCGATCGCGTGCGCGCGGCTTCAGCTGTGCAGGTTCCGCCGCCGACCACGACGACGCTGGCGCCCGGTGCGCTCGTGCACCAGCGGTGGCAGCCCGTCCGTCGCGTCGGTGTCTACGTCCCCGGCGGCAAGGCCGTCTACCCCTCCAGCGTCGTCATGAACGTCGTTCCCGCTCAGGCAGCCGGTGTCGAGCAGATCGCTCTCGCCTCCCCGCCGCAGCGCGCCGAGGGAGGTCGCGTCCACCCCGTGATCCTCGCTGCCGCCAAGCTCCTCGGCGTCACCGAGGTCTATGCGATGGGCGGGGCCGGCGCGGTCGGCGCGTTCGCGTACGGGGCGGCCAGTCTCGGGCTTGACCCGGTCGACGTGGTCACCGGGCCGGGTAACAACTTCGTGGCAGCGGCCAAGCGCGCGGTCGCCGGGCGCGTCGGGACGGATTCCGAGGCCGGCGCCACCGAGATCCTCATCGTCGCCGATGACACCGCGGACCCGCGGCTGGTTGCTGCCGACCTCATCAGCCAGGCCGAGCACGACGAGCAGGCCTCAGCCGTTCTCGTGACGTCGTCGTCGGCGCTGGCGGATGCCGTGCAGGCCGAGGTCACGGTGATGGCCGCCCAGACCCTGCACGCACAGCGCATCGCCGTTTCGCTGACCGGCCCGCAGTCCGCCATCGTGCTCGTCGACGACCTCGATGCCGCCGTGGACTTCTCCAACGCCTACGCACCTGAACACCTCGAACTCCACCTCGCTGACCCGATGCCACACAAATTCGTGCACGCCGGTGCCCTCTTCGTCGGTCCGCACTCGCCGGTGAGTCTCGGTGACTATCTCGCGGGGAGCAACCACGTGCTTCCTACCGGCGGACAGGCGCGCTACGCCGCCGGTCTGTCGGCGTCGACCTTCCTGCGGCCGCAGCAGGTCATCGAGTACGACCGGGATGCCCTGGCGGAGGTTGCTGACGCGATCGTGGCCCTTGCCACAGCAGAAGTGCTTCCCGCGCACGGCGAAGCCGTTCGCGCGCGATTCACCGCGTAGTCTGGGGCTGCCATGCACTGCCCGTTCTGCCGTCACTCCGACTCGCGCGTGATCGACTCCCGCACCAGCGACGACGGTCTCAGCATCCGTCGACGCCGGCAATGCCCCGAGTGCGGCGGACGATTCTCGACGATCGAAACGGCCAGCCTCAACGTCATCAAGCGTTCGGGGGTGATCGAACCGTTCAGTCGCGAGAAGGTCATGTCGGGTGTGCGGAAGGCCTGTCAGGGGCGCCCGGTGACCGAGGGCGACCTCGCGGTGCTGGCGCAGACGGTCGAAGAGGCGGTCCGGCAGACCGGATCGTCACAGATCGACACCAATGAGATTGGCCTGGCGATCCTCGGTCCGCTCCGCGAACTCGACGAAATTGCTTATCTCCGGTTCGCGAGCGTGTACCAGGCGTTCGATACGTTGGAGGATTTTGAATCGGCGATCGCACAGTTGCGCGCGGATCACCATCGCCCGGCATCCGATCCCGAGGAGTAAGCATGTACCCGTGGCTGTTTCGCACGTTCCTCTCGAAGATGGACCCGGAGACAGCGCACCATGCGGCGATGCTCGTCATCCGGCTGCTCGGCATCCCGCCGCTGTCGTGGGTGGCTCGAGCCCTCACGCGACCTGACCCGTCGCTGAGGGTGCACACGATGGGGCTCACCTTCGACGCGCCGTTCGGCGTGGCCGCGGGGTTCGACAAGGATGCCGTGGGCGTCGACGGCCTGCATGCGCTGGGCTTCGGTCACGTCGAAGTCGGGACGTTGACCGCGATCCCCCAGACCGGAAACCCCAAACCGCGTCTATTTCGGCTGATCCCCGACCGCGCCGTCATCAATCGCATGGGATTCAACAATCGCGGATCGTATGCCGCGGCGGCTCGGCTTGAGCGGGCTCGTCGTCGGCACCGCCGCACCGTTCTGGGCGTCAACATCGGCAAGAGCCGCATCGTGGATGTCGAGAACGCCGTCGTCGATTACGTCACGAGCACACGCCTGCTCGCGCCGGTCGCCGACTACCTGGTCGTCAACGTCTCGTCGCCGAACACGCCGGGCTTGCGTAGCCTCCAGGCCGTCGACGCACTCCGGCCCCTGCTGACGGCCGTCAAGGACGCCGCAGAGGACACCCCGTTGCTCGTGAAAATCGCGCCCGACCTCGCAGACGATGACATCCGCGAGGTCACGGCGCTGGCTCTCGACCTCGGCCTCCAGGGCATCGTCGCGACGAACACGACGATTGCACGCGACGGTCTCGGACTGGTCACCGACCCCTCGGTGATTGCCGCAGCAGGCGCGGGCGGGCTTTCGGGCAAGCCGCTTGCTCCGCGAGCCCTGGAGGTCCTCCGCCTCGTTCGCTCGCTCGTCCCCGACGACTTCTGTGTCATTTCCGCGGGCGGTGTGGAAACTGCCGCCGACGTGCGTGAGCGGGTGGACGCGGGTGCGACGCTCGTGCAGGGATACACCGGGTTTCTCTACCGGGGTCCGCTCTGGGCGCGGCAGATCAATCGCGGTCTCGTCAACACGTGACCGGTCATGACGAACCCGGCGGCGAAGACTTAGGAAGCCCTAACTTCATCCGGGATCCGGGGGACCTCCTCGGCTATACTCCCGACAGCACAACACCGGCATTCGCGTCGTCGAGTGCTTCTGCGCGGTCATCGCGCCATGGGAAGGAATCTCTGTGATCGAACGTCACATCAAGCCCGAAGTCGCTGCGATTTTCATCGATGTCGCCCGCGGCCGTCGCGGGATCTACGCCGATGACGCCGCGTTTGAAAAACTGCTCGCCGAGGCGAAGGCGGCCTTCGAAGCCGCCGACCCCGAGACTGCCGAGATCATCCGGCAGTTCGCGCGCGCCGAGGTTCCCGATGGGGGAGTGCTCTTCCACGGACTCACGGTCGACCAGGACGACATGGGTGAGAGCCCGCGCGATCCGGTGGCATTCGAGGGCAAGGATCGCGACCCGGTCACGGAGGCCGCATTGCTGGCGTTTGCCTCGGTCGCCGGAGAGGTCTTCTCGTTTGCGCGCCAGCACCGCGGCGCCCTGATCCAGAACGTGACGCCGATTCCCGGGCACGAGTACGACGCCGTCGGAACGGGAAGTCGCAGCCTGCTCGACTGGCACTCGGAGGATGCCTTCGACGACGCCCACCCGCAGTTCGTCGGTCTCTTCTGCGTCCGGGGCGACGAACGCGTGCAGACCGCACTCGCGCCGGTTGACCGTATCGACCTCACTGCCGAGGACGAGAAGGTCTTGCGCGAGCCGCGGTTCATGCACGGCATCGACAAGGCTTCCGGGGGCACCGGTCGCCCCGAGGATGGCGTGCAGGGGGCAGCGCTCTACGGCGAGAACGGCAAGCGTTTCGTGCGTATCGACATGGACTGCGCCGCCGCCGTCGCCGGTGACGACGAAGCCGCCGCTGCACTGAAGGCTTTCCACGACGGTGCCGACAAAGAGGGCATCTACGTGACCCTCGGCGCGGGCGACATCCTCCTGTTCGACAACCGTCGGGTCATGCACGCGCGCACGCCCTTCGAGCCCCGGTACGACGGCACTGACCGGTGGCTGCAGCGTGTCATCATCACCGACGACCTCGGTCGCTCCACGGACCGTCGCACTCGCCACCAGCGCGTGGTCGAGAACGAGCTGGTCGGCGCCTGACATTCGCTGATCACACGTCGGCCGGCGCCCCGGGGGTGCCGGCCGACGTGTGAGGGCGACACCCTCGGAAGGAAAGAGCGATGGCATCACGAGGCCTTGGTTCGCGGTTCGGATACATGGTGGCCCGGTTGAAGGTCATCGACCTGCCCTCGGTCATCGAGCGCGCGCGTGAGGTGTCTGCGCAGTTCCACAAGTGGACACCGGCGGTGGTCGTGGACATGTTCTGGCAGGCGACGTTCCACCAGGTCGGCTTTCAGGATTACGTCGACTACGACTTCGCGATCCTGAACCGGCGCGAGCGGCGCACGATGATGACCCACCCGCATTCGAACAAGTACTCCTACACGTTCGACGATCCGGAATACCGCGGGATCTTCTACGACAAGTGGGAGTTCGATCGCGTCTTCTCCGAGCACCTCGGTCGGGACTGGATGATGGTCACCGACGACAACGTCGACGAGCTGCGGGCCTTCGGCGAGGCGCACCCCGTGCTCATCACCAAGAAGCAGGCCGGCCGTTCCGGTGCGGCCATCAACCGGTACTACTCGACCGAGATCGAGGACTGGGCAGACTTCCACGCGCAGCTGCACGAGCGCGGTGAACTGCTGATCGAAGAGAACATCGTTCAGCATCCGGATGTCGCTGCTGTGTGCGCCGGCACGGTCAACTCGACCCGCGTTGCAGCCTTCTTCGACGGCGAGAAGACCCACATCTTGGCGATCGCCCAGAAGTTCGGTCGCGGGCAGGTCGCCGACCAGATGGACTTCGGAGGCTTCTACACGATGCTCGACCCCGAGACGGGTGCGTCGCTCGGCGACGGCTACGACTCGCACGGGCACGTCCACAAGCTCCATCCCGATTCCGGGTACCCGATCGCGCAGTTCCAGCTCCCGATGTTCGACGAGGTCGTCGCGTTCGTCGACAAGGTCGCTCGGCATGTTCCCCAGGTCAAGTACGTCGGCTGGGACATCGCGGTCACTCCCGACGGTCCCGTCCTCATCGAAGGCAACTGGGCTACGGGCGTCTACGAGAACAAGCCGAGCGTGCTCGGTGTCCGCACGGGGCATCGTCCGCGGTACCAGAAGGCCATGGGCTTTTGATCAGTCCGACCGGGCCTCGTGTTCGGCTGAGTCGCTCGGCCCTCGTCGAGGGCGTCAGCCGGGCGCTCGAGGCCGGGGGAGCGGATGCCGTCGCAGACCTCAGGCGGGATGCGTACGGTCACGGGGTGTCGCTCGTGGCCGACGTGCTCGTCGAGTCCGGGGTGCGCGCAGCGTGTCTGGACCCGGAGGGCACCGAGGTGGCATCCGCCGCCGGGATGGCCGCTGTGCCGGACCCGCCGACGGTGGACCCGGTGCTCCTGTTCGGTCTGCCTCGCGCCTCGACCGGGGCCGTCGCGGGCTCGCAGCCGGTGCGGCCGGTGATGAGCCTCATCGGCTCGGTGCTGTCGGTCAAGGCTCTGCGCGCCGGTGAGGGCGTCTCGTACAACTACACGCACATCGCGCACCAGGACACGCGAATCGCTCTGGTCTCGGGCGGGTTCGGCCAGGGCGTGGCCCGTGCGCTCGGCAACCAGGTGTCCGTCGAGATTCGCGGCGCCCTGTACCCCATCGTTGGCCGCGTCGCGATGGATGTCTGCGTCGTCGACATCGGTGACGCTGACGTCGCGCGCAGTGACGAGGTGATCTACTTCGGTGGCGAGGGCCCGGCGGGCCCGGCGCTGGCCACGTGGGAAGCAGCATCCGGGCTGACGGCTGCCGAGCTGGTCTGTGCGCTGGGCCTTCGGCTCCCGCGGGAGGTGATCGCATGAGCGCACAGATGATTGTGGATCTGGGTCGGATTCTCAGCGACATCGATGTGCTGCGCGAGCGCATAGCGCCGGCGGAGTACATGCTGGTCGTCAAGAACGACGCGTACGGCCATGGCGTGGACCGCGTCGTGGCGGCAGCTGCTGCCCACGGTGTGCGCTGGTTCGGTGCGTTCGATGTGCCGATGGGAGTCCGGGCACGCGAGGCGGCCGGGCCCGATGCGCGGGTCTTTTCGTGGGTCACGATCACTCGGCCGGAGATCGCGGTTGCGCTGGATGCCGACATCGAACTCGGTGTGGGAGACGCCTCCTACCTCGAGGACATCGCCGCCGTCTCGGCTGGCCGTTCCGCGCGCGTGCACATCAAGATCGATACCGGGCTGCACCGCAACGGCGTCCGGCCGGAGGAGTGGCCCGCGTTCGTTGCGCGGGCTGCCGAACTCGAGGCGCGCGGCGACATCCACGTTGCAGGAATCTGGAGTCACATCGCCGAAACCAGCGACGAGGACGATGACCGATCTCGCGCCGCGTTCCTCGATGCGATCCAGATCGCCGAAGCGGCCGGCTTGCGGCCCCAGGTTCGGCATCTGGCCGCGAGTGCTGCGGCCTTCGCACGACCCGAGTTCCGGTTCGACCTCGTCCGCTTCGGAGCGTTCAGCTACGGCATCCGTTCCACGGGCGGCGCCGATCTTCCCGGCATCACCCCGGCAGCGACGCTCGTCGCGCCCGTGAGCGCCATCAGCGCCTCGGGCGTCGAGGTTGCCTACGGCTACCTCGACGGCCTGCCCTCAACGCTGGCCGGCCGGATGTCTGTGGGCACCGCGGCCGGTCCCCGCACCGTCCGCGAGATCGGCCCCGCATCGATGCTGATCGACCCGTGGCCCGGAGCCGCAGTCGGCGACGAGGTCTCCGTCTTCGGACCGGGCACGCGCGGCGAGTCGAGCGTCACGACGCTCGCCGAGGCGATCGGGACCGTCGGCGAGGAGATCATCGTCCGCGTCTCGCCGCTCATTCCCCGCGTCTACATCTGACTACTAGCCCCGTGGCGTGCTCTTGGAGCCTGGCGCGGCACTCGGGTGATCAGGGAGCGGAGCGGGGGTGCGTGGTGCGGAACTGAGCTGACGGGGGAGCGGAGCGCTGGTGCGGGGTGCCGAGCTGGCATCGGGTCTGGCGGGAGGCCGCGCAGCGGCTAGCGCGCGGCGCGGCACAGGGTGATCAAGGAGCGAAGCGGGGGTGCCGGGTGCCGAGCTGGCATCGGGTCTGGCGGGAGGCCGCGCAGCGGCCGGGGGCATGTCTCGGCACCCGGCACCCCCGCGCAGCGGACGACTGGCCAGTCTGCGCAGCGGAGTTCAGCCCAGCCTGTGCCGCGCGAAGCCAGATCAGGCGGGGTACTGACCCCGGCGAACCTGAGCCTTCGGCAGGCGCATGAAGCGCATCTGCACGCTGCGCATGGCCGCGTACCAGCCGAGACCCTTCTCGACCTTGGTCTCGCCGAACTTGTCCCGCACGGCGCGCTTGACGCGGATCGAGGTGATGACCATGTCGCCGATCACGAAGAAGATGAACAGCCAGAGCGCCACGAAAGACCAGTACTGGATGAAGTTCAGCGGGATGAAGGTCGCGACGATCACCACCACCATTGCCGGCATGACTGCCTCGCCGAGGTGCCATCCGGCGTCGACGAAGTCGCGGACGAACTTGCGCTGCGGTCCTTGATCGCGGGCGGGCAGGTACTTCTGCTCACCGTTGGCCATGCCGATGCGCGCGCGCTCTCGCGCGGATGCGAGTTCGGCCTTGCGTTGTGCCTTCGCTTCCTTCGTGTCAGGAACGAGCGGGCGCTTGCGCGCAGCCTCTTGCTCGGCGCGGCTCGGCGTCGCCTTTCCCTTGCCGGCGGTCGACGTCGACGCGTCCTTCGGTGCCTCGGGGGCGGGGGTCTTGGCCACGATGATCCTCGCTGTCGCGTTACGGGTAGTCCTTAAGATTACCCGCATGAGCAATATCGTCTCCCGTTCCGATGCTGTCCGCGACGCCGCCGAGCTCGGCATCCCCGAGCGTTGTCCGATCTCGGCGATTTGGTGCGGATTCCGTCGATCGCGTGGCCGTCGATGGATCAGCAGCAGCTCGTGCGCAGCGCGGAGGCTGTCGCGGCTTTGGTCGAGGGCACCGGAGTGTTCGATTCCGTTGCGATCAAGCGTGCGGCGATCCCCGGGACCGAGGAATTCGGGCAGCCTGCCGTGCTCGCGACACGCGCGGCGCGAAACGGTCGCCCGACGGTCCTGCTCTACGCACACCACGATGTTCAGCCCATCGGTGACGAGGCCCTGTGGGAGACACCGCCGTTCCAGCCGACGGTCCGAGACGGGCGTCTGTACGGCCGTGGTGCCGCCGACGACAAGGCCGGGATCATGGCTCATGTCGGTGCGATTCGCGCGATGGTGGAGGCGCTGGGCCCCGATTTCGACCTCGGACTCGCCCTGTTCATCGAGGGCGAAGAAGAGTACGGCTCGCGCTCGTTCGCGCAGTTCCTGAGCGACAACGCCGACGCCCTCCGCTCGGATGTCATCGTCGTCGCGGATTCTGGCAACTGGGACGACCGGACCCCGGGCCTCACCGTCTCGCTCCGCGGCAACGCCCGCTTCTCGATGCGGGTACGCACGCTCGAGCACGCATCGCACTCGGGAATGTTCGGGGGAGCGGTCCCCGATGCGATGCTCGCCACCATCACGCTCCTGGCAACGCTCTGGGATGCAGACGGCGCGGTCGCGGTCGAAGGCATGAGCTCGCGGGAGGCCGAGACCCCGAGTACAGCGAGGGCACGTTGCGCTCCGAGACGGGTCTGCTCGAGGGCGTGAGCCCGATCGGCACCGGGTCCATCATCGGACGGATCTGGAACAAGCCCTCCGTGACCGTGATCGGCATCGACGCCACGGATGTCGCCTCGGCCTCGAACACGCTGACTCCCGAGGTGACGGTCGTCATCAGCGCACGGGTCGCTCCGGGGCAGTCGGCCGAGGATGCCTACGCTGCGCTGGAGGCCCATCTGCGCGCTCACGCGCCCTTCGGGGCGCAGCTGGAGTTCTTCGACATCGACCTTGGGAACCCGTTCCTCGTCGACACCTCCGGCTGGGCGGTGCAGGATGTGCGCCACGCGCTCACCGAGGGCTACGGTGTCGATCCTGTCGACATCGGTGTGGGTGGCTCGATTCCGTTCATTGCAGACCTGGTGCGCGAGTTCCCGGGTGCTCAGATCCTGGTGACCGGGGTCGAGGATCCGCACTCCCGTGCACACAGCCCGAACGAGTCGCTGCACCTCGAGACCTTCCGGCACGCGCTGATCTCGGAAGCGCTTCTGTTGGAGAAGCTCGACGCGCGCACGCTCTGACCTGGCCGCGTTCCCGCCGTCCCCGGTGACAGCGGGCGTAGAATTTCAGCATCCACCCCGACGGCTTCAGCCGATAAGGAGAGTCATGACCGACACCGCACTGACCACGGACCAGACCACCCGCGAACACGGCGTCGCACTGACGGATGCCGCGGCCGCCAAGGTCAAGAACCTGCTCGACCAGGAGGGTCGCGACGACCTGCGTCTGCGCGTGGCTGTTCAGCCCGGCGGATGCAGCGGCCTGATCTACCAGCTGTACTTCGACGAGCGTTACCTCGACGGCGACAAGACCGTCGACTTCGAGGGTGTCGAGGTCATCGTCGACGACATGAGCGTTCCCTACCTCGACGGCGCGACGATCGATTTCAAGGACACGATCTCGGAGCAGGGCTTCACGATCGACAACCCCAACGCGCAGGGCAGCTGCGCGTGCGGTGACAGCTTCCACTGACCCCTCATAGCTTCAGTCTGCGAGAAGGCTGACCTTCAGTACCCCGAAAGTGTGCGGATGCTGAGTGGTTGGCCTCAAGCAGGTGTGAGCTTGCTCTAGACTGGCCGAAGTCACACTTCGCAACGTGGAAAGGTGCGCCTGTGCCATCCAAACGCCGACTCCGCTGGGTTCTACTTCCGGTTGGTGCCGCCGCGGCCCTGGTGCTCGCAGGATGCACGCCGACGCAGCTGAACGGGTTCTTGCCCGGCTTCGTTGAAGACGGAGCTCCTGTCACCAACCACACCGAGATGATCTCGGGACTGTGGGTCAACTCGTGGATCGTGCTGCTGGTTGTCGGCATCATCACGTGGACCCTCATGGGGTGGGCTGCGATCGCCTACCGCCGCCGCAAGGGGCAGACCGGTCTGCCCGTGCAGCTGCGGTACAACATGCCGATCGAGATCTTCTACACGGTCGTGCCGTTCATCCTCGTCCTCGGCTTCTTCGCCTTCACGGCACGTGACCAGGCGATCATCGAGGATCAGTACGACGACCCGGATGTCTCGATCACCGCGATCGGCAAGCAGTGGGCCTGGGACTTCCAGTACGACGGCGAAGAGGAAGACAACTCCGACGCTGTCTGGACGATGGGCATTCAGGCCCAGCCCGACAAGGACGGCAACATCGACCAGGATCAGCTTCCCACGCTGTACCTGCCCGTTGACGAAACGGTGAAGATCAAGCTGCAGTCGCGAGACGTCATCCACTCGTTCTGGGTCGTCGACTTCCTTTACAAGAAGGACATGTACCTCGGGAAGGACAACTTCATGTCCTTCATCCCGACCCGCGAAGGGACCTACGCCGGTCGCTGTGCCGAGCTGTGTGGTGAGTACCACTCGATGATGCTCTTCACCGTCAAGGTCGTGAGCGCCGAGGAGTACGAGAGCTACCTCGCGAGCCTGGAGGCCAAGGGCCAGACCGGCGACATCAACGACGCGTACGACCGCCTGCAGAACACGCCGAACGATCCCACGGATCCCTCGGTTCAGCAGTCCGATGAGGGGAACGAGTGATGGCTACGACACTGCCACTGCAGGATGCGACAAGCTCGCGCCCGCGCACTCTGCCCGCACGCCAGGCGGCGCTGATGTCGTCCTCGCGCGTCGAGCAAAAGGGCAACATCATCGTCAAGTGGATCACCTCCACTGACCACAAGACGATCGGGTACATGTACCTGATCGCCTCGTTCCTGTTCTTCCTGCTCGGCGGTGTGATGGCCCTCATCATCCGCGCCGAGCTGTTCGAGCCGGGCATGCAGGTGCTGCCGACCAAGGAGCAGTACAACCAGCTGTTCACGATGCACGGCACGATCATGCTTCTCATGTTCGCGACGCCGCTGTTCGCGGGCTTTGCCAATGCGATCCTGCCCTTGCAGATCGGCGCCCCTGACGTCGCGTTCCCGCGTCTGAACGCTTTCGCGTTCTGGCTGTTCCTGTTCGGCTCGATCATCGCGATCTCGGGCTTCCTCACTCCCCAGGGCGCCGCGGCGTTCGGTTGGTTCGCGTATCAACCACTCGCGAACGCGTCCTTCTCACCAGGAGTCGGCGGCAATCTCTGGATGCTCGGGCTCGGCATGAGCGGTTTCGGCACGATCCTCGGTGCCGTGAACTTCATCACCACCGTCATCACGATGCGTGCGCCCGGCATGACGATGTGGCGGATGCCGATCTTCAGCTGGAACACGCTGGTCACCAGCATCCTGATCCTGATGGCCTTCCCGGTGCTGGCTGCCGCGATCCTCGCCGCCGCCGCAGACCGTGTGCTCGGCGCCCAGATCTACAACCCGGAGAACGGCGGTGTGCTGCTGTGGCAGCACCTGTTCTGGTTCTTCGGTCACCCCGAGGTGTACATCATCGCGCTGCCGTTCTTCGGCATTGTCACCGAGATCTTCGCGGTGTTCAGCCGCAAGCCGGTGTTCGGGTACAAGACGCTGGTCTACGCGACGATCTCGATCGCCGCCCTGTCGGTGGCCGTGTGGGCGCACCACATGTATGTCACCGGCGGTGTCCTCCTGCCGTTCTTCGCGCTCATGACGATGCTGATCGCCGTTCCAACAGGTGTGAAGATCTTCAACTGGATCGGAACGATGTGGCGAGGATCGGTGACCTTCGAGACACCAATGACCTTCGCCCTCGGCTTCCTGGTGTCCTTCGTCTTCGGTGGTCTCACCGGCGTCATCCTGGCGTCGCCTCCGCTGGACTTCCACCTGTCGGACTCGTACTTCGTCGTCGCGCACTTCCACTACGTCATCTTCGGAACCGTCGTGTTCGCGATGTTCGCCGGCTTCTACTTCTGGTGGCCGAAGTGGACCGGAAGGATGCTCAACGAGCGCCTCGGCTACGTGCACTTCTGGTTGCTGTTCATCGGCTTCCACATGACCTTCCTCGTCCAGCACTGGCTGGGTGTTGAGGGCATGGTCCGCCGCTACGCCGACTACGCGGAAGCTGATGGATTCACGTGGCAGAACCAGCTCTCGACCGTCGGTGCGATGATCCTCGCCGTCTCGATGATTCCGTTCCTGCTGAACGTGTGGATCACCGCGCGCAAGGCGCCCAAGGTCACGGTCAACGACCCGTGGGGCTATGGGGGGTCGCTCGAGTGGGCTACGTCGTGCCCGCCGCCGCGGCACAACTTCACGTCGATCCCGCGCATCCGCAGCGAGCGTCCGGCCTTCGACCTGAACCACCCCGAGGCTGCGCCGATGACGGTTGGTGTTGGCCCGGCCAAGGATGCTCCGCATACGCCGGTTACTGATCTGAGTGATGGGAAGGTGAAGTAGTCCGATGCGCACCAACGTCGCGCTCTGGTGGATTCTGGCGGGCTTCTTCGCTCTCGTCGGTATCACGTACACCATCTGGAGCCTCATCTGGTACGGCAACCTCGAGTGGGTTGGCACCGTTGCGCTCTTCTTCACCGCCCTGATGGGCGCGCTCATCGCCTTCTACACGGGTGCGGTTCGCCGCGCCCAGGGCGGTGAACTGCCGGAGGACACCCTGACGGCTGACATCGATGACGGCGACCCCGAGATCGGTGAATTCAGCCCGTGGTCGTGGTGGCCGATCGTTCTCGCGTTCTCGGCTGCTGTCGCCATGATCGGGCTCTCAGTTGGTGCTTGGATGGTGCCGATCGGTCTGGGGATCTTCCTGGTCGCGATCGTCGGCTGGGTCTACGAGTACTACCGCGGCTACTTCGCTCGCTGAGCCTTCGCGTCGCACCGGGCTCTGGTTTAGTTCGCGCTCGTCCGCACTCCGCGTGCGTCCGCGCTCCGCGAGGTGCCGGGGGCCGAGGACATGCCCCCGGCTGCCTGCGGCAGCCTCCCGCCAGACCCGATGGCAGCCTCGGCCCCCGGCACCTCGCTGCGCGTTCTGCGTGCTGCGCGTCTGAGCGGACCAGATGCCCCGGCTGGCTCAGCGGGAGCGTTGGACGAGGAGCACACCGTCGATCACGATGACGGCTCCGATGAGTTCGTTCAGCGTGAAGCGCTCACCGAGCACCAGGATGCCGAGAGCGACACCGACGACCGGAATCACATAGGTCACCGTTGACGCGCCAACGGCGCCCCATTCGTTGACAACGCGCGTGTTCCAGACGTAGACGATCCCGGTTCCCAGGCAACCGAGGGCAACGAGAGCCAGCACGGGAACAGGAGCCCAGGCCACGGGCGAGAGGCCGATGGCGGGGAACAGGAGCGCAGCGAGCGTGCCGGCGACGGCCATCTGGGTCGACGCGATCGTGACGCTGTCGTGGGTGTGGGTTCCGGTGATGAAGCGTCGCATCCACCCGAAGGCTATGCCGTACGACGCCGTGGCGCCCAGACACGCCAGCTGCGCGGGGAGCGATGCGGCGAACTCAGGAGAGCTCACGACATCCCACACACCCATGACGATCGCGACGCCGACGGCCCCGATGATCACCCCGGTCATGCGTCGGGCCGTCATTCGTTCGCTGGGGAGCACGACGACGGCCACGAGGGTCGTCCACAACGGGGTCGTCGCGTTGAGGATCGCCGAGAGCCCCGACGGGAGGCTCTGAGCAGCCCAGGCGAAGAGAAGAAACGGGAGGAGGCACAAGAAGACCGCCACGACGACCATGTGCAACCACAGGCGGCGCTCTCGTGGCCAGCGTCGCCGTGTGAGGGCCATGATCGCCGCCAACGTCACAGCGCCGAGGATGATGCGACCGAGGGCCACCTGTGCCGGGTCGAAGGCAGCCACGGCGACCTTCATGAACAGGAAGCTCGCACCCCAGACGAGCGCTAGCGCCGCAAACATGAGCGGGACAGTGCTGCTGCGAACCGGGGTGAGAGTCGGGGGTGAGGTCACGAAGAAGACGCTACGCGGGGCCGCGGATACGACGCTGGCGGGAATCGGACGCCTCACTCACGGGCGAACCACCATCACCAGCGGATCGAATACGCGGGGGAGCGGCCCATGATCGTTCTCAGTCGGCTGTCCCTCCCGCGCCCAGTACTCGTAGCCGCCGATCATCTCCCGGACTGCGTAGCCGAGCCTCGCGAACTCGAGAGCTCCCTTGACGCCGGCGTTGCAGCCGGGGCTCCAGCAGTACACGACGACGGTGGCGTCGGGTGCGATCTCCCGAGGCGCGCGGTCCGCGATCTCCCGGTAAGGCATGTGGATCGCGCCAGCGATTCGCCCCTGCGCCCACGCCTCGGCGCCGCGCACATCGACGAGCACGATGTCGTCGCCGGCCTTCTGAGCGGCGTAGACATCCGAGGGGTCAGTCTCGTGGGCGAGGCGGGCGGCGAAGAAGTCTGCGCTGTTCATGTTGCCGACACTAGAGCCAAGCCGTCATGCCTTCAGTGCCACGACCGCCCTCTGACGGCCAGCTGTGGGCCGGATCCTGCCAGAGTGTGCTGCAGCCAAACGGCGAGGGCCCGACATCCTCGGATGCCGGACCCTCGCCGTGGTCGTGCGCGTCTACTTCTTGTCGCCGCCGGGGTGAACGTCGTCGTCGGGATCGACATCCGTGTTCGACGTTCCCTTGTCAGCTGACGTGTTCTCAACGATCTCGTCCGTGACGATCACGTTGGTCGGGCGCACCGCCGTCTCTGACTGCTTGCCCTCGGTGATCGGGTGGTGCGGCGCATCCGGAACTCCGGCGCGCTCGTGCATCGCCTGGATCTCAGCATCCTCTTCCTCGGCGATGTGGTCGAGCTCGTGGTGCTGGTGCGACAGCGCCTCGTCGACCTCGGCCTGCGTCACCGGTGCGAGGCGGTCCTCGAAGAACCAGCGCGACAGGGACGCGCGGAAGTTCTGGTGCCAGGGGATCTGCCCGCGCGAGTTCGGACGAACAACCAGCGGCTCGTAGGTCTCGAAGTCCACGAGCTTCCAGCGCTCGTACTCGTCGACGGGCTGATGGACCTCGATGTATTCGCCACCGGGGAGGCGGACGATGCGGCCGGATTCGTACCCGTGCAGGGCGATCTCGCGATCCTTCTTCTGCAACGCGATCGCGATGCGCTTCGTGACGAAGTACGCGATCACCGGGCCGACGAACAGCAGGGCCTGCAGTGTATGGATGACGCCTTCCATCGTGACCCAGAAGTGGGTAGCGATGATGTCGGACGATGCCGCAGCCCACAGCACCGCATAGAAGGTGACACCGGCGGCGCCGATCGCGGTGCGCGTCGGGGCATTGCGGGGGCGCTGAGCGATGTGGTGCTCCCGCTTGTCACCGGTGATCCAGCTCTCGATGAAGGGGTAGAGGGCCACCAGGACGATGAACAGGACGAGGACAGTCACCGGAAGGATGATGTTCCACGACCACGTTCGATCCCAGAAGACGCTTTCTAGGTGCGGCGGCACAAGGCGCAGGGCGCCGTCGGCGAAGCCGATGTACCAGTCGGGCTGTGTGCCCGCCGAGACCGGCGACGGATCGTAGGGGCCGTAGTTCCAGATCGGGTTGATCGTGAACAGTGACGCGATCAACACGATGACGCCGAAGACGATGAAGAAGAACCCGCCCATCTTCGATGCGTACACGGGGAGCATCGGGTAGCCCACGACGTTGTCGTTGGTGCGTCCGGGCCCAGCGAACTGCGTGTGCTTGTTCACGATCATGAGGATGAGGTGAGCAGCAAGGAGCGCGACGAGGATCGCCGGCAGGAGCAGGATGTGCAGCGTGTACAGACGTCCCACGATCTGATCGCCGGGGAACTCACCGCCGAACAGCAGGAACGATGTCCACGTTCCGATCAGGGGGAGACCCTTGATCATGCCGTCGATGATGCGCAAGCCGTTGCCCGAGAGCAGGTCGTCGGGAAGGGAGTAACCGGTGAAGCCTTCACCCATCGCGAGGACGAACAGCACGAAACCGATCGTCCAGTTCAGCTCACGGGGCTTGCGGAAGGCACCCGTGAAGAACACGCGAAGCATGTGCACGCCGATACCGGCGATGAACACAAGAGCTGCCCAGTGGTGAATCTGACGCACGAGCAGACCACCACGGATGTCGAACGAGATCCGCAGGGTCGAGTCGAGCGCTGCCGACATTTCGATGCCACGCATCGGAATGTAGGCACCCGTGTAGTGCGTCGGCACCATCGATGCCTGGAAGAAGAACGTCAGGAAGGTTCCCGACAGCAGGACCACGACGAAGCTCCACAGCGCGATCTCGCCGAGCATGAATGACCAGTGGTCGGGGAAGATCTTGCGGCCGAGTTCCTTGACCAGGCCGGAGAGGCTGGTGCGCTCGTCGAGGTAGTTGGCGACGCCGCCGACAAAGCGGCCGCCGAGCGGCTTTTCTCTGGTGGTACCGACGGCCGTCTCGTCAGTAGCGGTGGCGGTGCTCAATGGCGCTCCCAGAAGCTCGGTCCGACGGGTTCGGTGAAGTCGCGCTGTGCGACGAGGTAGCCCTCGTCATCCACTTCGATGGGCAGCTGCGGCAGCGGACGGGCGGCGGGGCCGAAGATGACCTTCGCGCCGTCGGAGACGTCGAACTGCGACTGGTGGCAGGGGCACAGCAGGTGGTGCGTCTGCTGCTCGTAGAGGGCGACGGGGCAGCCGACGTGGGTGCAGACCTTGGAGTAGGCGACGATGCCGTCATATGACCAGCTGGCGCGCTCCGGAGTCTCCGTGATCTGCTCGGGCAGCATGCGCACGAGCAGGACGATCGCCTTGGCCTTCTCGTCGAGGTACCCCTCCTCGTGGCTGAGGGATGCCAGCGGCTCGGGAATGACGTGGACGGCAGAGCCCAGGGTGACTTCCGCCGCCTTGATCGGCGTTCCCTCGGGGTCCTTTGCCAGACGCATTCCGGGCTTCCACATGGTGTGGCTCAGGAGGTAGTTCGGGTTGCCCGCGTTAGGGCGCTCAGGCGTGTTCTCAGGTGCGAGGCCGCGGAAGAGCGTGATTGCCGGGAGGATCGAGGCGACGAGGGCCGCGAAGAGGCCGCCACGGATGACGGTGCGTCGCCCGAACCCGGACTCGTCGTTGGCCGCTTCGAACACGGCGACGGCGCCGGCGCGGGTCGCGTCGGTACCGCGGGTGGGGTGGCGGGCTTCGGTGTGCTCCTTGTCCGACATCACCGCCTTCGACCAGTGGATCGCTGCGACACCGATCGCCAGAAGCGCCAGCGCGATCCCGAGGCCGATGAAGAGGTTGTTGTCGCGGATCGCGGGGATCTCGCCGCTCTCGATCGGGAAGATCATGTAGGCGGCGACCGCCCACAGTGATCCCGCGACAGAGATGTAGAAGAGCGTGTAGATCGTGCGGACGGCGCGCTTCATCGCCGCCGGGTCCTTGTCGGTCATCCGCTCGCGGTGCGGCGGAAGCTCGGGGTTACGCACGGGGTCGGTGACGGCCACGGCCGTTCCCGACGAGGGCTCGTACGAAGCTCTGTCGAGGCCGTGCGGGTCGTCCTCGTGTGCCATGGTGCTCCTCTAGCGTCTTACTACGTCTCGGCGTGGGGGATCAGTTGGATTTCGCCGTGATCCACACGGTGATGGCGATCAGGGTGCTGATACCGAAGATCCAGATGAACAGACCCTCGGCGACCGGCCCGAGAGACCCGAGCTTGAACCCACCGGGGGACTCGGTCTGCTGGATGTACAGCAGCGACGAGATGATGTCTCGCTTGTCCTCGTCGGTCAGGTACATGTTGTTGAACACCGGCATGTTCTGCGGGCCGGTGACCATCGCGGCGTAGATGTGGAGCGCGCTGACCTCGGTCAGGGCCGGGGCGTACTTGCCCTCGGTCAGGGCGCCACCGGCACCGGCGACGTTGTGGCACATCGCACAGTTGATGCGGAACAGCTCGGCGCCGCGCGCGATGTCGCCTTCACCGTCGAGGATCTCCTCGTCCGGGAAGTCCGGGCCGGGGGCGATGGACTGCACGTAGTTGGCCATCGCGAGGATCTGATCATCGGTGAACTGCACCGGCTTCTGGGGAGCCTGTGGTCCCTGCATCTGCAGCGGCATCCGGCCCGTACCGACCTGGAAGTCGACGGCGACAGCGCCGACACCGTAGAGCGAGGGTCCGTTCTCGGTGCCCTGCAGGTCGAGTCCGTGGCAAGTGGCGCAGTTGGCCTGGAAGAGCTTCTTGCCGTCCTCGATCGTCAGGCTGGTCGCGGTGGCGTTCTCGGGCTCGGTCGCGGCCATCGCGGCAGAGGCGCCGGCGTAGACGCCGCCCGTGATGAGCAGTCCGATGCCGATGAGCGCGGTCGCGGCCCAGGGACTCCGGCGGCCGTTCGAGCGGCGCTTGGTCTGTCGTGCCATGAGTGTGATTCAGCTCCGCTCGGTTACTTGAGGAAGTAGATGACAAAGAACAGGGCGATCCAGACGACGTCGACGAAGTGCCAGTAGTACGACACGACGATCGAGGACGTCATTTCCTTGCGGCCGAAGTTCTTGACCGCGAAGGCGCGTCCGATCACCAGGAGGAAGGCGATGAGACCACCGGTCACGTGCAGGGCGTGGAAACCGGTCGTGAGGTAGAACGCCGAGGCGTACGCGTTTGCCTGGATCGGCATCCCCTCGGCGACGAGCTGGGCGTACTCCCACACCTGGCCCGACACGAAGATGGCGCCGAGTGCGAACGTCAGCCAGAACCACTCGACCATGCCCCAGCGGTCACGGAACCGGTTGGTCTTCACGGTGTACGGCTGGAAACGCTCTGCCGCGAAGACACCCATCTGACAGGTGACCGAGGAGAGCACCAGGATCGTGGTGTTCACCGCTGCGAACGGCACGTTCAGCAGCTGGGTCTCTTGGGCCCAGAGGTCGGGGGAGGTGCTTCGCAGTGTGAAGTAGATCGCGAAGAGGCCGGCGAAGAACATGACTTCGCTGCCGAGCCACACGATGGTTCCAACTGCGACCGGGTCGGGTCGCTTGACCGACCGCATGGCCTGGGAGTACGTCGCTGAGCTGGTGGTCACAGTCTTCATTATGGCTGAAGATTTGCCTGGGGTTTCGCATGAGCCACCACTGAGGTGAGGTGATTTGCGACTTAGGCGCACCTCACTTGTCTGCCCCGCTACGCTCGGAGCCATGACCCAGCAGCCCTCATGGTCCTCGATCATCAGTGCGCTCCTCGACGGCGAGGACCTCAGCGTGTCGGAGTCGACCTGGGCGATGCGCCAGATCATGGCGGGCGACGCGACCCCGTCACAGTTGGCTGGATTCCTCATCGCGCTCCGTGCCAAGGGGGAGACAGTCGACGAAATCGTCGGTTTCCGCGACGCGATCCTCGAGGCCGCGCTGCCGCTTCCGGTCGACCCTCAGGTTTTGGACATCGTCGGAACCGGTGGTGACCGCCACCGCACGGTCAATGTCTCGACGACGGCATCGATTGTCGCCGCAGCCACCGGCATCCCGGTCGTCAAGCATGGGAACAAGGCGGCGAGTTCGGCATCCGGGTCTTCCGATGTCTTGTCGGCCCTCGGCGTCGACCTGCGGCTGAGCCCGGATGCTGTCGCCGAGGTGCTTGACCGGGCCGGCATCACGTTCGCATTCGCGGCAGCTTTCCACCCGGGCTTCCGCCACGCGGGCCCGACCCGCGCAGAACTCGGCGTGCCGACCGTGTTCAATTTCCTCGGTCCGCTGTGCAATCCCGCTCGCGCCGAGGCGAACGCGGTCGGGGTCGCTCACCTGGACCGTGTGCCGCTCATCACGGGCGTGTTCCGCACCCGCGGGGCCACCGCGCTGGTGTTCCGCGGCGACGACGGGCTCGACGAACTCACCACCACGGGGCACAGCCGCATCTGGGAGGTCTCCCGCGGCGACATCCATGAGCACGATCTGGACCCGCGGGATCTCGGCATCCGCCTGGCGACACTCGACGACCTGCGTGGCGGCGCGCCCGAACACAACGCCGAGATCGTCCGGCGGGTGCTGGCGGGCGAGGCCGGACCGGTTCGCGACATCGTGCTGCTCAACGCTGCGGCCGGCATCGTCGCGTATCGGCTGTCGCAGGATGCCGCGCAGTCGCAGCTTCCCATCGTGGAGCGCCTGCGGGATGCGCAGCAGGATGCCGCCGCGGCGATCGACTCGGGTGCGGCAGCTGCGAAGCTCCAGGCGTGGGCCGAGGCGACCGTCGCCCTGGCGCCCTGACGCGGCGCTGTGTGCCGAAGATCTTCGGCGAGAGGACCTACGTCACTTTCCGTAGGCGGCGCGGCTTCGTAGCGTAGGTGTCGATGGTGAGAGACACCGTCACATCCCCCCGACGACGCAGTTCCCAGAAGGAGAGTTCGCCATGTCCGCCCCCGACACAGCTTCCGCCACAGACACCGTCCAGGCGCCCGCTCGCAACCTCGGCCTCGTGAAGGTGGTGGGGATCCTCGGCATCGTCGGTGGCGCCCTGCTCATCATCGTGGGTCTCATCGTGTGGGTGACGGTCTCGAGCCAGCTCCGCGCGGAGAACATCACCATCCCCGATGACGCGATCGCCTTCCAGGGACAGACCGTTGCCGGCCCGTTCACCGCCTACGTGCAGGCGGACATCATCCAGCACCACGCCCTCGAGGCCTCCGGCGGCGCCACCTATGCCGAGCTCGACCGCGAAGACCCGGTGCGCGCGACGATGATGAACGCGTCGTTCCTGCGGGCATCCCTGTTCACCTCCGTCGTCAGCTTCGGTGTCGCGGCGTTCGCGATGGGCATCGGCGTGCTGTCGATCCTGTTCGGTTGGGCGCTTCACCGCCTCGCGGGCGCCCCGGTTGTCGTCAAGCGCGCCACCGCCGCTCCGTGAGCGGCGTCACACCCTGACGCTCTGAGTCCCACAGCCTCCTCGCGGAGGTAGGACATATCCCGGGCGTAGGCCGATCGCAGCAGCAATCGACCTACGCCCGGGATTTTGCCTGCATCCGCGACACCGTGCACTGCCGCGCCGGGCGTGTCAGGCTGGTCGCCATGAGCGAGCAGGAGCTGGATCCGCACGATGCGCTGATCGAGATCGCCCTGCTCCTGGAGCGCGAGCGGGCCATCCGTTACAAGGCGAAGGCGTTTCGCGCCGCCGCCGCGGCGATCGAGGGGCTGGATGCCGCGCAGCTGGCCGATACCGCCGGGCTCCGCCGCCGCAAGGGCATCGGGGATTCGACGCTCGCGGTCATCGTGCAAGCCCGCGAGGGGCGGGTGCCCGAGTATCTTGCGGAGCTGCGTGAGCGGGCCGGCATCCGTCCGTCCGCGCTGCGCGAGTTGCTGCGCGGCGACCTTCACAGTCACTCCGACTGGTCGGATGGGACGACACCGATCGCGACGATGGTCGACGCGGCTCGCGCTCTCGGGCGCGAGTATCTGGCTCTCACCGACCACTCGCCGCGGCTCCGGGTCGCCAACGGCCTGTCTGCCGAGCGGCTCGAGGAGCAGATGGCCATCGTCGAGACGTTTCGCGACGACCGGTTCACGCTGCTGACGGGGATCGAGGTCGACATCCTCGAGGACGGGGGACTGGACCAGCGCGACGACCTGCTGCAGGCACTGGATGTCGTGGTGGCGTCGGTCCATTCGAAGCTGCGGATGGAGCGTGCTCCGATGACGGTGCGGATGCTGCGCGCTGTGCGTAGCGGCCGGATCGACGTGCTCGGCCACGCGACGGGACGACTGGTGAGTGGACAGCGGGGGACACGACCCCCTCAGACTTCGACGCGGATCGCGTGTTCGAGGCGTGTGCCGAGCGTGCGGTCGCTGTCGAGATCAACGCGCGCCCCGAGCGCGAAGACCCGCCGGATGAGCTCATCACCCTCGCGCTCGAGAAGGGGTGTCTGTTCTCGATCGATTCCGACGCTCACGCGCCGGGGCATCTGTCGCTGCTGGACTACGGTGCTGAGCGGGCGGAGCGGCTGGGCATTCCGGCTGAGCGGATCGTTACGACCTGGCCCCTTGCTCGTCTTCGAGAGTGGACCGGTACACGGCGGTGAGCGCGTCG
The DNA here is from genome assembly GCF_015565955.1 of Microbacterium schleiferi. NCBI lineage: Bacteria > Bacillati > Actinomycetota > Actinomycetes > Micrococcales > Microbacteriaceae > Microbacterium > Microbacterium schleiferi. The sequence goes on from NZ_CP064760.1 coordinate 1,346,626, forward strand.
CGTCCGCCGACGAGGTAGGCCCGCCAGCTCGCGCTGACCTGTGCCCGCGTCTCCGCAGATCCCGCGCCCCAGTCCTCCGGCGTCGGGGGAGGAGCTCCGCGGCGCAGCGCCCGCCGCGCATCACTGAGCGCGGCGACGGCGCCCTCGTGGTACTTCGCGGCGTCGAGCCGCTCGCGACCGAGCGTGCACAGGGACTGACCGGCGGTAGCGCGCGTGAGCGCATCCAGCGCGGCGCTTCGAGCGGCCTCGATGCGCTCGGCAGGCGCGATCATCGGCCTGACCCTACGACGCGGTGGAGCTCAGTTGCAGGTGCAGAGCTGATCTTTCGGGACGCCGGCGAGGGCCTGCTCGACGTGCATTCCGCAGCCGGTCCAGGTGATCTTTCCGCACGAGGAGCAACGAATCTGAGAGCACATGAGGGGGTTGTCCTTTCGGGGTCGGTGATGTTCGATGACTACGATACCCCTGGGGGTATATGTGGTGCAACTCGCGGCAGGCGGCGGTCCGCTGACGCGACCCTAGACTCGACGGGTGGCTTCCGACCGACGCATCGCTCCCGGTGCCGCCGGAGGCGCCGCCGCGCTCGTCATCGCCGGCATCCTCGTCGCCGCGCTGAGTCTTCGTGGTCCCATCGTCTCACCGACTCCTGTGCTGCGGCAGATCGAGACCGATCTGGGGATCGGTGCGGCTACGGCGGGCCTGCTCACGACCGCCCCCGTGCTGATGTTTGCGCTGTTGACTCCCGTGGCTGCTCTCGTGATCCGGCGCGCTGGAGCCGAGCTCGCGCTCATGATCACGCTGACGGGCGTGTTGCTGGGCACCTTCTTGCGCGCCGTCCCGGGTTTTGGGTGGATGCTCGCCGGAATGATCGTGATCGGGGCATCCATCACGGTCGGCAACGTCGTGATTCCGGTCATCATCCGCCGCGATGTCGCTCCCGAACGGGTTGCCCTGGTCACCGCCGCCTACGTCGCGATGCTCAACGCCGGATCGTTGTTGACCTCGCTGTTGACGGTTCCGATCGCGTCGGTGATCGGGTGGAATCTGGCGCTGCTCGCGTGGTCGGTCATCACGATCGCCGGGATGCTGCTGTGGGGGCTGCACCTGCGTCACGCCGCCGCGCGCGGGGATCTGTGGGGGAGAGGTTCTCGGGTGCGCCGCGCGCCGGTGCGGCATCCGTCGGTGACAGGAACGCTGACGCGCTCACCGGTCCCGTGCCGGTACCTCTGGGGCGAGGGCGGATGCGCGGCGACTCGATGTTTCGCCACCCCGTGCCATGGATGCTTCTTCTGGCGTTCGCGGGACAGGCTGCCGTGTACTACGGCTTCGCGACCTGGCTGCCGACACTCATCGCGGACGATCTCGGGGTCAGCGCAGCGGCCGCGGGCGGGTTGACGGCGTTCTTCCACGGTGTCGCGGTGGTGGGCGCGTTCGTCGTTCCGCTGCTGGCCCGGTTCACGCCGCGGATCGTGCCAGCCGTCGCGATCTGCGTCTCGTGGGTCGTGCTGACCGTCGGGATGCTCGTCGCGCCCGAGTGGGCCGCCGTGTGGTTGAGCTTCGGGGCGATCGGGCACGCGGGCGGGTTTGTCGTGATCTTCAGCACGCTCGTCGCGATCGCCCGCTCGGATGCAGAAGCCGCCGGGATGTCCGCGCTCGTCCAGGGCGGCGGATACGGTGCCGCGGCGCTCGCCGCACCCGCGATGGGCGCGCTGCACGAGGCGACCGGTGGGTGGGAGGCCGTGCTGCTGGCATCCCTTGTCGTCGTGCTGATCTACTGCATGTTGTTGCTCGCAGCGGTCATCGTGTCGTGGCGAGCGCCTCGATGACGCGTGAAATCGAGGTGCCCAGCGCCCACGTCTCAGCGAGCTCGGTGGTCTGGGCGCGCTGATCGTCATCGAGGGGCCGCAGCCGCACATCCGGCTGCGGAAGGTCGAGGGTGCGGACGACTTCGACGACCGTGGGGGCGACCGCGAGGTAGTCGAGCCCCGCGGTGACTTTCGCCCGGACTCCCGCCGACATCCCCTCGCCCCGTTCGGCGGCTGCCATGATGCCAGCGAGGTCGCCGTGGGTGGCGAGGAGGGCGGCTGCTGTCTTCTCGCCGATGCCCGCCACGCCCGGCAGCCCGTCGGAGCTGTCTCCGCGGAGCGTCGCGAAATCGGCGTACTGGCTGGGGAGGACGCCGTACTTCGTCACGACGGTGCGGTCGGTGACCAGTTCGAGGTTGCTCATCCCGCGTGCCGTATAGATGACACGGATGCTGCGCTCGTCGTCGACGAGCTGAAAGAGGTCGCGGTCACCGGTGACGATGTCAACGGGCATCGTGGCTGTGGTGGCGAGTGTTCCGATGACGTCGTCGGCCTCGTGCTCGGCGGCGCCGATGATCGTGATCCCGAGGGCGGCCAGCGCATCACGGATGAGCGGCACCTGTACCTCGAGCGGATCGGGGACCTCTTCGACATCGGGAGCGCCCGCGACAATCTCGACGACCCGGTGGGTCTTGTACGACGGGATCAGATCGACCCGCCACTGCGGGCGCCAGTCATCGTCCCAGCAGGCCACGAGATGCGTTGGCTCGTAGGTCGTGACGAGCTTCGCGATCATGTCGAGGAATCCGCGCACCGCGTTGACCGGCATCCCGTTCGGCGCCTTCACCGTGTCGGGTACGCCATAGAACGCACGGAAGTACAGCGACGCCGAGTCGAGCAACATCAGCTTCTCAGGTCGTGAGCCCATGCGGTCAGCGTAACCATGAGCGCCACCCTCGGCGCGGTCAGGGCCATACCGAGGGGATGCCTGGGTCGGTCGGAGCGGGAAGCACCGCCTGATATGGGGTGATCGTCATCCATCGATCTCCGTCGGCGCGCAGGAAGAGCAGGACGTCAGTGCTGACATCGAGCGGGTCTCCGTCCGGGTACGGTGCCCCGTTCTCGCAGGTTCGGGGCGCGGAGACCACCTCGATCTCAGAGCCGCCGCGACCCTGCACCCACGTGGTTGCGGCGACACGCCAAACGTTCGCTTCCAGACCGAACTCGGTGGCCGTGCCGGCGGGGCCGATCACTGACCCGATGACAACGGCGTCTGCTTCAGTCGCCGCATCCGTCGGAGTGTCGTAGAGCACCCAGTCGACGCACGCCCCCGAGGAGATCAGCGGGGAGCACCCGACGAGCGCGGTGGCAGCCATGAGCGATATGGCCGCCGCTGCAGAGAGCTTTCGACCCGTCACGCGCTCAGCATCTCACGACCGCTCAGCAGCCGGGTCCGCTCGGGTTCTCGGCGCAGGTGCGCTCGACCAGGGCGGTCCGGACCTCGAGGACCTCGAGGCTGTAGGGCGGCGCGGGCGCGTTGACGTAGCCGGAAACCGGCCGCCAGCCGCTGCCGAAGTCGACGTCAGCCGCGTACTGCAGGGTGAGCGAAACCGTGTACGTGCCGCGCTCCCGGTACACGTGACTCGTCGACGTCGGACTGAACTGGGGGAGTCCGAGCGAAGCCCAGGTCGCCCCGCCGGTGGCGGTGCGGGCGCTTGAGCCGTCACCGTAGTCGAAGACGAACCCGGCCGGTCGGAACCGAACTGTCACGTCCCACCCGAGCAGCGGCCCGGTGAGGGTGTGCGTGGATGCTGCAGCAATGATGTTGGTCGGCATCCCGACGACACCGAACCCGGCCGGCTCGCCGCCGAGACTCGGGCGCGCCGGAACGAAACTTGTCAGGTCGTCGATCGTCACGTCGGGATAGAGGACGACGCTGTAGTTGCCGCGACACCCGACAATGGGGCACTCCTCATCTGCGGTAGCGGTTCCGTCGGATTCGGCGCCCGTGTTCCCGTTGCTCGAACCGCCACCGTCTCGGGACCCACCCGTGCCGCCGCCCCCGGAGCCACCACCAGACCCGGGCTGATTCGCGGTGCCTCCGACGTCGACCTGGCTCCCATTGTTGGACACGCTGCAGCTTCCCAGCCAGGTAGTTCCGTCGCATCTTTCAGTGCGTATCGAGCCGGCCGCGGGCATAGAGAGCGCGACCGCTATGGCGAGAGCGAGGCTTGCGTGAATCAGGTGCACTCAGGTTCTCCCTCGCGGCCATCGAAAGAACCGATAAGCGCTCCTGTAGGGGAAGTCGTGGAGTATTCGAGAGAGACGGATAGCGATTCCTTGTCATTGCGGTCCGCTTGGACTTGGGAGACGCCACTCGCGTCGACCACGTCGACGCCGCTGACGTCCACGCAAACGGCAAGCACGACTGCTGCGTTCTCTGCGTTACCCAGGGGCGCGGGCTCGACCAGAGCCACGGTGCTATCGCCGACCACGGTCCACCCCTCGGCCGCCATCGAGGACAGTGAAGTGCGTATCGCCGCATTCGCATCACCGGTGGTCCACCGGTAGACCTCCTCGAAGGTCGAGGGGTCGCCGAGATCGACCTGGTTGAGGGCGTCGACATACGCCCGGTAGGTGGCTTCGGCTGCAGCCAACGCTTCGGCCTCCGAGGCGAACCCGGTCGGCGTCGGGGTGGGTGCGGGGCCGAGGGCCCGCATCCGGCCAGCGCACCGGCGCCGAGCAGCACCGCGATGACGATGGATGCTGCGTGGAGCGGTCGGTGGCGGCTCATGTCGACCACGGTAGCCCGCGGCATCCGTCGTGACGGCACTATCCACAGTCCTCGTCGCCGCAGCATGCTTGGGGAGGATCGCCGCGCTCCAGCTCACGGAGAGCTCAGCGCGCTAGCGTTACTCCGGGAGGCATCATGCCGTACGACAGCGGACAGCGCGCCGACGTGCTGTACGTCGAGGACGATCAGGACGTCGCCCAGATGACCATCGAAGTGCTCTCGGAAGTGCACACTGTCGTGCACGAGGCAGACGTCCCGTCGGCTCGCGCGCGAGCGCTTCAGCAGAGATTCGATGTCATGGTCATCGACAGGCGGCTTCCCGGCGGCGATGGAATCGAGCTGGTGCGCTCGATCCGCACGGCCCGCATCACAACGCCGATCCTGCTGCTCACGGCGCTGGGCGCGGTCGACGACCGCGTCGAGGGTCTGGATGCCGGCGCCAATGACTACCTGGTGAAACCGTTCGACTACGGCGAGTTGCTCGCCCGCATCCGGGCTCTGGTTCGCGGCTATCGGGCCGAACAGCACCGTCGCATGCTCGGTGAGTGGGTGTTCGTTCCCGAATCGCAGGCGCTCTACGGACCCTCCGGGGCGCGGGTTGCGCTCACGACCACCGAGACGGCGCTCCTCGATGTGCTCAGCGCGAGCCCCGAGCATGTCTTCACCCGCGAGGAGATCCTCGGCGCCGTGTTCCATGAGGGGGACACCCCGGGGTCGGTCGACACCTACGTGCACTACATCCGCCGGAAGACGGTTCCCGAGATGATCGAGACCGTGCGCGCCCGCGGCTACCGGGTGGGACAACCGACATGACGAGTTCAGAAGCCGGCGATCGTCGCCGCGTGCGGCAGGCTGCCCTGTCGGTGGGCATGTGGGTCGCCGCGTCGTCGGCGATCGTCGTCGCGCTCGGGGTGACGGTGATGGTTGCCGTCATCTTGCTGCGTGCGCGCGTCGAAAGCGACGAGCACGGCACGGACTTCCCCGGTCACCACGGTGGCGGCGATGATCTGGTGGTCGATGTCGACCGTCTGCTTCCGTGGGTGATCGGCCTCGGCATCCTGGGCGTGATCGTGCTCTCGGCGATCGCGTGGTTCGCCGCCCGCCGCGCGGTGCGTCCGCTTGGCGAGGCACTCCGACTGCAACGGAACTTCGTCGCCGACGCCAGCCACGAGCTGCGTACGCCGCTGACGACACTGACCAGTCGCATCCAGATCGCCCAGCATCGCTTTGCTCGAGGGGGAGATGTCGCCGGAGCGCTGGAGCAGCTGCGCTCCGACGCTGATGCCATGAACGACACGCTCACCGATCTGCTCATGGCCGCCGAGGGCACGGCCGACACGACCTCGCTGACGCGCGTGGGTGACGCGGTGAATGCCGCCGTGGCTCGACTGCAGCCGCTGGCCGACGACAGCGGAGTGACGCTGGAGGTCGTTTCCACCGATCGGGCGGTGAGGATGCCGCTGCCGACGCTCACGCGCGTGCTCATCGCGGTGATCGACAACGCGATCCAGCACAGTCCCGGGGGACCACCGTGACGATCGAGGCCTCGGCTGCCGCCGACGAGGTCGAGATCCGCATCAGCGACCAGGGCAGCGGAATTGCCCCCGCCGACACGGATCGCATCTTCGAGAGGTTCGCTCGTGCCTCAGAGACGGGCAAGCGGCGCGGGTTCGGCCTCGGGCTCGCGCTGGTGCGGGACGTGCTGTCCCGCTATGCGGGGAGCATCGCCGTCGAGGCTACCTCGCTGACCGGCACGACGTTCCTCATAGCTTTGCCGGGTCCGCGTAGCTGACGACCGACACCTCGGTCTCACCCATCCAGCGGCGCACGCGCCCGTCGTCGCTGACCGTGAGGCCCGACCGCGTGGCGGCCCCGGGCATCCACGACAGGTCGTCGCCGGCGACGACCCCGACCGTTGCCCAGAGGTCGGCCTCGGCGAGGGAATCGGCGACGACGGTCGCGCTGCGTACGCCGGTGGCGGGTCGGCCGGAGCGGGGGTCGACGATGTGCGTGCCGCGTTCGGCCGTGCCCGAGGTCGCGACAGCGCCATCGACCACATCGACGATCGCGAGCACCTCGCCGGGGTGATTCGGATCGGCGATGCCGATATGCCACACCCAGTCGCTGCCCGCGGCGGTTCCCAGCTGCATGTCCCCGCCGGCGTTGATGCCGATCGCCGTCGCGCCGGTCTGTGTCACCAGCGGCAGCAGATGCATCCGCGCGGCGCGCTCGACCGCCCACCCCTTGACGTAGCCGGTCGGGTCGAACCAGCCACGCCAGGTGGCCGAGAACCGGCCCGCAGAGCGCCGCTCGGCATCCAGGCACGCCGTGGCGACGTCGGCAACGAGCGGGTGCGCGTCGGCCATCGTGATCTCACCGCGCCGCAGACGGCTGATCTCGGAGTCCTCGCGATAGGTCGAGAAGATGCGGTCGGCTTCTCGGAGCTCTGCGAAAGCCTGGGCCACGGATGCCGCGGTCGCCGCTGCGCCGACGAACTCCCTCGTGCCGTGGGCGTGCACCGACACGGCAGTTCCCATGATCGTCTCGACCCAGACGCGGCGTTCGGCGGATGTCATTGCTGCGCCTGATCCAGCGCACTCTGGAGGGACTGGGTGTACCCCTGGCTCGTGTAGGTGGCCCCCGACACCATGCTGATCGACGCGCTCTGCGCGCTCGCGGTCTCGGAGATCAGTACGGGCAGCGCGCGTGCATTGATCTGCTGGTCCTCGCGGTTGCTGTTGGGGTACTGCGGCACCTGGATGTCGGTGATGGTCCCGCCGCTGATCGTGATCGCGACCTGCACGTTGCCATAGCGCGTGCGTGCGGCGTCCCCCGTGAATGTGCCATCGGCGAGCCCGCTTGCGGCCGGTGTAGTGGCAGCGCCGCTGCCGGTGCCGCTGCCGGAGTCGGAGGCGGACGGCGATGCGGATGCCGAGGGCGTTGAGCTGCCGGTCGCGGGCGCGGCGGCCGCGGGCGCCGACGGAGTTGTCGCCGTACCGCTCGTGTTCTCAGCAGTGATGGGCATCACCGCCTCGAGCGAGGTGCGGTAGCTGAACAGGAGGACGACGCCGCTGAGGGTGGCGAGCAGTCCGTAGATGATGCGCTTCATCGAAGGCTCCTTCGAGGTGGATGAGTCAAACGGTGAACGACTCGCAGTGGATGCGTCCGCGGTGAACGCCGGCTGCCCGCAGGTCGTGCTCGAGCGCCTTCATCCAGGCGGCTGGCCCGCACAGGAACACGTCGTACTCGTGAAGGTCGGGTGCGAGGTGGCGGATCGCGTCGGCTCCGCTCCACGCGGCGTGCGATGCGGGAAGCCAGGAGGATTTCGTGTGCGCCCGGGGCCCGGGGAGTGGGACGTGTCGCAGGCCGCGGCGCGCGATGAGTGTGCCGATGGCATCCTGGCGCAGAGCTGCCTGCGTCGAGTGGTCGCGGGTGACCAGCGTCGCCTGGCCCGGCGCGTACTGCTCAGCCTGCAGCAGCGAAACCAGGGGTGCGACGCCGGCACCCGCTCCGATCATGAGGAGCTTCGAGCCGGTGCGGGCCTCGCCGGTCATCGTGCCGTACGGGCCCTCGAACAGGACGGGTGTGCCCGGCGTGAGCCGCGCCAGGCGTGCCGTGCCATCGCCGACGATCCGGGCAGAGATCGTGAGTGTGCGCCCGTCGGGAGCAGCGGCCAGGGAGAAGGGGTTGGCGCGGGAGGCGCCCGGACCGTCGAGGAAGCGCCAGATGAAGAACTGGCCGGCGCGGGCACCGAGGCGGTCCAGTCGGCGGCCGGTCATCGTCACGGCCACCCCGCCGGTACCGTCTGGGCGAACCTCTGCGACCCGCACTCGGTGGCGCACCGAGCGTGCGAGCGGAACCAGGATGCGGAAGACGATGATCGCGGCGGCACTGACCGCCCACAAACCCCACCAGTACGCGGTGGCGACCGGAGAGAAGAGGAAGTCGGCGCCCGTCCACAGCTGGTGGGGCAGCGCCAGCCCGACACCGAGGTAGGCGTAGAGGTGCAGCAAGTGCCACGACTCGTAGCGCAGCTTCGCCCGCGCGCGACGCATCGACGTCAGCGCGACGAGGATGATGAGGATCGTCCCGACGGTCGCCAGCAGCATCCCGGGGTAGTCCCACACGAATTCCCAGAGCTGGACGAACACGTTCACATCCGCCGCGGCTGCATAGCCCAGGACCAGAAGCGCGATGTGGGCGAGCATGAGGGAGAACGACCAGAAGCCGACGAGGCGGTGCATCCGCGTCAGCCCGTCGCGGCCGAAGCCCCGCTCGAACAGGGGGATACGGGCAAGAAGGATTACCTGGTAGAGCAAGAGGTTCGACGCGATGAGCCCGGTCAGGCGGCCAAGACTATTCAGCGCCGCGGCGTCGAAGCCCCACAGGTCCTGGATGCCGCCACCGGCGACCCACAGTGCCAGAACGAACAGGCTTGTCACCCAGATGACGGCTGTCGCGGCGAGGTTCCATGCCCGGCGGGCGGAGCGCGCACGGCTCTTGGTGGGAGCAGCGGTGGTCGCCGGGGCGGGGACGACATGCTGCGGACGCCGCGCGGCGGGCGGCGGGGCCGTGACGGCGGTGCGAGACGGTGTCGCTGTGGTCATGTGGCCAGCGTGGCGGCCGGCCTCTGAGACGGCTCTAAGGAAAGCCACCGAGCTCGCGGTTCATAGAATCCTCACATGAGTTTCGGATCCGCGGCACAGTCCGGCATCCGTCGCCCGCCGGATCAGGATCCGTGTCTCTGCGGGAGCGGGAACATCTATGGCAGATGCTGCGGTCCGCTGCACCGGGGCGAGGCGGCGCCGAGCCCGGAGCGGCTGATGCGCTCGCGGTACAGTGCGTTCGCCCTGGCCGACGCCCGCTACCTCGCTGAGACGTGGCACCCACGGACCCGACCCGAGCGGCTCGATCTCGACCCCGACGTGCGCTGGGTGGGCCTGCGCATCGTCGACGCCCCGGAGGTCGGCACCGACACCGCGGGGATCGTCGAGTTCCGCGCGCGTTGGCGGCACGGAGCACAGACCGGGGAGCAGCACGAGCGGAGCCGGTTCCGGCGCGCCGGTGGACGCTGGTGGTACCTCGATGCCGAAACGGCCGGCTCCGACATCCAGTGACGGATGTCGAAACCGGCCGAGGCGGTTGTGCTCAGGCCGCGGCGCCCGCTGCCGTCGCGGCCGGCACCTCGACGAGGCGCCCGGTGCGGACGTCGTAGACGTAGCCGTACACCGGGATGCGGGCGGGGACGAGCGGGTGAGCCTTGATGCGGGCCACATCGTCGACGACGGCCTGCGCCCGGTCGCTGATCGTGAGCCAGTCGATGTACGCAGCTTCGGCGGAGCCCGGACCCTCGCCGATATCGCGGAAGCCGTCGGGCCCGAGCTCGGCAGTCTCGAGCGAGTTCGCGAGCAGATCGCGCATGACCTCGTCGGTGAAGAACTCCATGCCGCAGTCGGCGTGGTGGATGACGAACCACTCCTGCGTGCCCAGCAGCTTGTACGAGATCACGAGCGAGCGGATGGCGTCGTCAGAAGCGCGGCCGCCGGCGTTGCGGATGACGTGAGCGTCGCCCTCGCTCAGGCCCGCGTATTTGGCGGGGTCCAGGCGCGCGTCCATGCAGGTCAGGATCGCGAACCCGCGAGCGGGCGGCAGGGCGAGATCGCCCTTGTCGAAGGTGGATGCGTAGGACTCGTTGGCGTCAAGCACCTCGGACAGAACGGACATGGAACTCCTCGGATAGTGGGGATACTGCCCACGCTAAGCGGAGCGCAGCCCGAGGGGTGCTCTATGACTGTCTGTGACGGCGAGCGTCACACCCGGAGGCGGTCCGGCAGGACCCGCACCTCCCAGCCGGTCGCGGCGGCTATCGCTTCGCGCAGCGCTTCGGCTTGCGAGCGGGCCGCGGCGCGAGACTCGCTCGAGAACACATCGATCGTCAGCGGCGGTGGTTCGCCGAACTTCGGAATCTCGATCACCGTTCGGGCGCCCGAGGGCAGGGCGACAGCGGCCCGCGGCGTGCCGGCGTCCGTGATCACTCCGCCAGCGGCGCTTGCAACGATCGTGAGAGCGTCGAGCTTGGTGGTCGCGGTGTCGGCGACGAGGGTTGCCACGTAGGCGGTCGGCGCAGCATCCATGCACACAGTGTGACGCATGGCCGACGCGCCGGGGCCGGCGAAGCCCGATCGATGCGTTCAGCTCTCGTGCGACCAGGCCCGCAGCCGTCGCAGTAGCGGACGCTTTTTCTCGAGGTGGCCGTGCATGCGCCGCAGGATGTCGTCGAGCGCTTCGATGGCCTCCTCGATGTGGGGTCCTTTGTTGAGCATGACGCATTCCGCCCGCTCGCCGGCTGCGGCATCCGTCACCTCGGCACGGGTGGGTACGCCGCTGCCGGCGAGCGAATCCAGCACCTGCGTCGCCCAGATCACGGGAACGTGCGCGGCCTCGCAGAGCCACAGGATCTCTTCCTGCACCTCGGCCAGCCGCTCCCAGCCCGCCTCGACTCCCAGGTCTCCTCGGGCGATCATGACGCCCACCCGGGGCGCTGCATGAGCGCAAGGAGGATCTCGGGAGGGCCCGGAACGCACGAACTGTCTCGATCTTGACGACGACACCGAGGTGCCCGGCGGAGCGCGCGTCGAGTTCGTCGAACAATCGCTCGACGTCAGCGGGTGAGCGCGCGAAGGAGAGCTGGACGATGTCGGTCACCCCGACGATCTCGGTGAGATCGCTCAGGTCGTCGTCGGTCAGGGCTGAGATCGGCAGGTCGGTGTCGGGGAGGTTGATGCCCTTCTCGGCACGCAGCTTCGTCCCCTTCGGCGCAGCCAGTGTCACCTCCACCTCGGCGAACCGGTGCCCGTCGCTCATGCCGACAGCGCGCACGAACCCCTCGATCTTGCCGTCGTCGAACAGCACGCGATCGCCGACCCGGATCACCTCGAGCGCTTCCGGCAACGTGCATCCGACGCGGTGCCGGCCCTCGTGGGTGAACCCCGGTTCCGTATCGGGGCGAAGTTCGATGATCTCGCCCCGATGGACCCGCAACGCCTGGTCCACGGGTGGCAGCGCGGCCACTCGAATCTCGCGGCCATCGACATCCAGCAGCGTGCCCGTCCCGATGTACGCCGTGCGGTCGCCGTCGATCCGCGCCCCGCCGTCCCGCAGCGCAACAACGGTCATGTACCGCGAACGACCCCGGGTATCGGTGAACTCGACGGTGTCATCGATCCGCAGGTGAGTGACCCACGCGGCATCCGTCACGGGGATCTCGCCCGGGGGCGGCGCGGAGCCGTCGGCGCGGGGCGCGACAAGCCACACGGATGCCGGCTCGATCACCCGTCCGAGCGCATCGCGCGTGGGCGACACTTTCACCACCCGCGGTCCCGGCGCGAGCGGGCCGGTGCGCAGCTTGGGTCCCGCGAGGTCGGTCGCGATACGGATGTCGGTGCCGGCGTCCCGAACGTGCCGGGCCATCCGCGTCCACGCGCGGGAATCGTCGTGCGCACAGTTGATCCGGGCGACATCCATTCCCGCCGACACGAACCGCGCCACGAGCGCCGGATCATCGGCGGCCGCGCTCGGCAGCGTCACCATGATCCGTGTCTGGCGGTCTTCGGCGGTGCCACCCAGCAGCGCCGCGGCGTGCACACTCAGGGGAGCGGGGACAGGGGCCCGCCCATCCGCTCCGGGTTCCTCCCGGTCTGCCAGCGCGCCCTGCCCCAGGGCGGCGTCGATCGTGCCCAGGACGGCATCGAGGTTGTGCAACACATCGGATTCCATGCGCCCGAGCGAGGAGAGCCCCTCGGCGGTCAAACGATCCTGGAGGTCGCGCAGATCCCGCGACCGCAGGGCGACATAGCGGACGAGGTTGGCGGCGCCGGGGCATGGATCGGGTGCACCCGGGCGAGGGGAGCGGATGCCGCCCGTTCGGCCTCCTCAGCTGCCGATCTGAGCGCCACCAGCTCGGCGCGAAGGGAAACGAGCCGTTGTGAGCGATCGCTATCGAGCATCCTCCGACCTCCCTCTTCGACGCTAGCGCTCAGCGTCACGGCGCGGCAGGGTGCGAGACGGGAATATGCGCGGCGGCCGCGTCTCAGGCGGGTACGACGTCGGCGACGGTGACGGTGTGCCCGCCCGCGATCATGGCGCGGGCGCAGGCGATGTCGAGGCGCGCGATAGCGAGCCCCGGGTGGTCGAGCGTGTCAGTGTCGGTCGGTGGCTGAAGCGCTGCCTCAATGGCGGCGTGATCAATGACGACGCCGTATTGTTCGGCCAGCTGGGTGGCTACCGGCACGACCAAGCCGCGGACGACGTTCTCGTCCCAGGGCTGCAGCTCCAGGATGACGAGGCGATCAGACAGGGCGCCGTAGAACTGCGCGATTCTCTTCTCGTACGGGGCGGTCACGGTGATGACCAGGCGTGCGAGGGGAAATCGCTCGGATTGCCAGATCTCGCGGAGGATCGACACGTCCGGCTCCGTGGTCCCGAGACGTGCGAGTTCGTCAACGTCTTCGACGACGACAACGGTGCGCCGCGTCAGCGCCGACAGCGTGTCACGCAGCAGCATTGCCGGCTCGCCGTCGACGGTCGTGCCCGGATCGAAGAAGAGCGTGGGCAGCGGGTCTTCAAGATCGAGCAGGAGTCGCGCGATCTCGGCGGCGAGGCTCGTCTTACCGCATCCGCGTCGCCCGACAAGGGCGGGGATCAGCGGCTGATCGCTGAGCAGATACGCGGCGACATCGAGGGCTTCCCGCCCACGAAGCAAGCCCGCAAGCGGGTCCGCGCGTACCGCGGGTGCGTCACCGTCGGCTGCTCCGGCGTCGTCGGCGTCCTCGGAGCGCTGACGACTCGGGGTGCTCTCCTCCGGCAACAGATCGGCGACCGCGAGATCTCCCCGCAGCGCGGCGTGCAACCGCATCGCCAGTGCTGCGGCATCCGGCGAGGCCGTGATCATGTTGCGAACTTCGGCTTCGTTGCCGATCGTCTGTCCTGCCGCGAGAAGACGGTGCAGGAGCGGTTCGCCTTCGTTGCCGAACGCGTCGCGAAACTCGCCGCTCCAGTTTTGGGCGAACGCGGATGCGGCGTGCGTCACCGTCGCGTGGTCCGAGCCCCAGCGCTTGGCCTCAGCCTTCGCCAGACCCACGAGCCCGCGGATGGACAGCGAGTCCGTCGCGCGCATCGATCCCTCCCTGCGCCGAGGGCGCGGGTCGTCGCCGCGACGCTTGATAACAGTTGTAGCGCGGTTCTGGCGTTTCCCACTACTGCTCGCGGGTGAGCCTGCCAGACTCACAGCTATGAGAACCAGAGCATTGAGTGCAGTTGTCGCCGGTGTCTTCGCCGTGTCGATCGCCCTGAGCGGTTGCTCGCAGAGCAACGAGCCCGTCATCGCCCCGGTGACGATGGATGCCGGTGAGCTGCAGGGACAGACTGTTGAGCTGATCGTCGACCAGGTGTTGAACATCAACACCGGCGATCTGGCGGTCGAGAGCTACAGCGGTGAGGTCGCAGACACGGCTGTTGCGGAGTTCGTCGCCGGCTACACCGACGGTTCCGCGACGTTCAACCCGGGAGTCAAGGCGTTGAGTGTGGGGACGACCGAGGTTGTGCTCTCCAACAGCGACGGCGGCATCCAGGACGTCACCTTCACCGTCGAGGTCACCGAGAAGAAGTGACCGATGCCCCGCGAGCCGCTCGCGGGGCATATTCTCGAGCCATGCGTGCAACCGTCATTCATGGTGCCCGAGACGTCCGCCTGGAATCCGTTGCGGATCCGGTTTTATCGACCGGTGGGGACGCGATCGTCCGTGTTGTCGCAGCCTGCGTGTGCGGCTCGGACCTCTGGTCATACCGGGGGATCGCGCCCACCGGCGAGCCGCACCGCATCGGACATGAGTTCATCGGCGTCGTCGAAGCCGTTGGTGACCAGGTTGATCGCGTGCGTGCCGGTGACTTCGTCATCGCGCCGTTCTACGTGTGCGACAACACCTGTGTGAACTGCCGCAACGGGGTGAGTACCTCGTGCCTCACGGGCGGATGGTGGGGCCAGGACGACCGGTTCGGCGGCTTTGCCGACGGCGGGCAAGGTGAGCGCGTTCGGGTGCCGCTGGCCGACGGAACCCTCGTGGTCGTTCCCGGGCCTGTGACAGACGACGAGATTCCGGGCCTCTTGGCGTTGGCCGACGTGATGGGAACCGGTCACCACGCCGCTCTCAGCGCCGGCGTGCAGCCCGGTGACACCGTCGTGGTCGTCGGTGACGGCGCGGTGGGTCTGTGTGCGGTGATCGCCGCGAAGCGCCTGGGCGCGACGAAGATCATCGCGATGTCCCGCAATCCTCAGCGGCAAGAACTCGCGTGGGAGTTCGGCGCGACACACGTCATTGCCGAGCGTGGTGACGAGGGTGTCGCGGCCGTCCAGCAACTCACGCAGGGCATCGGTGCCGACCGTGTGCTGGAGTGCGTCGGGACCAAGGAGTCGATGGCCCAGGCTCTCGCCTCAGCCCGCCCCGGCGGACGCGTCGGGTTCGTCGGTGTTCCCGCTGGGGGCCCAGAGCTGCCGGTTCGCGACATGTTCAACCGCAACGTCGGTGTCGTCGGCGGTGTTGCTCCGGTTCGCGGGTACATCGAAGAGTTGCTGCCCGATGTGCGGTCCGGGGCTATCGAGCCGGGCAAGGTCTTCGACCTCGAGCTCCCGCTGAGCGAGGTTGCCGAAGCCTACGCGGCGATGGACGAACGGCGAGCGACGAAGGTGCTGCTGCGTCCGTAGTCGTGGCGGCAGAGCACCGACGCATCGCGGGGGACTTTCGTCGCAGGTCATCCGGGACGTTCTCTGTAACAATGTTCGGATGCAGCTCGAGGCGGAGGATTACGCGGCGATCCTCGACGTTCTCGAATCGGTCGCCGGCTCACACGACACGCGAGACTATGCCGCGCGGGTGAGCGCCGGGCTGTACCGGCTGCTGCCCTGCCAGGGCGCTTCGTGCACCGAGATCGACGTCACAGGACGCCGCGTCGTCGCCGAGCCGGCGCCACCGTTCCCGTCGGGGTGGATCGCCCAGTACGGGCCGGCCTTCGAGAAGTTCGCTTGGCAGCATCCGCTGTTCGAGAAGCTCCTGTCGGGTCAGCGCGTCGGACCCATCGCGTGGAGCGTCGACGGGGCTGAGCGCTCGTTCGCCCGCACCGAGCTCTACCGCTCGTTCTACGAACCCAACGGTGTGCGCAGCCAGGTCGTGCTCATTTTTCCGACCGCTCACGGGACGTCGATGGTCATCACCATCGACTGCGCCGCGGCGCATCCGTGCGGGCAGCGAGAGGCAGCTGTGCTGTCCACGATTGCGCCGCTGCTGGAGAACAGCTACCGCTTGGTGAGCAGAGCCGAGGGGCATCTCGTCTGGCCGTTCGCGGATGGCGTGCAGGACACGACGGTCGATCAGGCCCTGTCTGCTCCCGACCCGGCAGCGCTCGCGCCCGCCGGTGCCCAACCCGCCGGAATCACGATCGATGACGCGCAGCTACGCGCCCATAAGGCGTTGCGGTCGGCGGGGTTGACGGCACGCCAGGCTGAGATCGCGCTCATGGTGGCCAGCGGCGCCGCCACCTCCCAGATCGCCATGTCGCTGCAGATCTCGACGGGTACCGTGCGCAAGCACCTCGAAGCCGTGCACGCGACGCTCGGCGTGACCAGCCGTGCTGCTGTCGCAGCGACGGTCATGCGTCTCGTGCACCCCGAGGCGGCCGACATTCTGCTTCGGCCGCTGGTTTCGGGCTGACGCCCGCCGCGCCCCCTCGGACACTGCACCGGCGGTCCCATCGGTGGCCTCGGGTTCCACGATCAGTGGCGGGTCCGCCGGTGCAGTCCCTGAGCGTCCCTGCTCGGGACCCACGACGATCCCGGATGCTGTGACGCTCCCCTCCGCATCCGACCGTAGGTGGCCGGCTCTGATCCGGCCATACGACATTTCGCGTAGCTGAAGGTTTGGTGACGCGATGACCGTACGCTGGCACCATGCGCACACCGAGACCCGATCCCGTCGGCCCGGGGCAGGAGTCAGTCTGGGACTACCCGCGCCCGCCGCGCCTCGAGCACGTCGATCGGCGCATCGTCGTCGAGTTCGCCGGATCGGTGATCATCGATACCCGGGATGTGGTCCGGGTGCTCGAGACGAGTCATCCGCCGGCGTACTACCTTCCGATCGACGCTTTTGCCGAGGGGCTCTGCGCCCGGGCGAGGGAACATCGTTCTGCGAGTACAAGGGGCGGGCTGCGTACTTCGACATCGTGGCGAACGGGCGGGTTGCATCGCGCGTCGCCTGGACCTACCCGCAGCCCTCGCCCGGCTTCGAGGACCTCGCCGGTCGCGTTGCGCTGTACCCCGGCCCGATGGATCGTTGCACCGTCGATGGTGAGGTCGTCACGCCCCAGCCCGGCGGCTTCTACGGCGGGTGGATCACGAGCGACATCCGTGGCCCTGTGAAGGGCGTGCCCGGTTCCAGCGGCTGGTAGCGCGCGGGCGGTCGAGGGCTAAGGGCCGTCGAGCTCGATGTCTCCGGCATCGTCGATCTCGGGGCCCGTGGTCAGCAGCACCTCCGCGTCTAGCGTCAGGTCGATGACGTCGCGCAGCAGGCCTCCCAGGGTGGTCGCGCGCAGCAGGCGGAACTGATCCAGTTGGCCCAGCGGCGCGATGGCAGCCAGCTGCCAGGCGGATTCCACCGGGTCTTCCGACAGCTCGACGTTCGGGTCCCAGCGGACGTCGCTGAACTCGGCGGCCCGCGCGAGCACCCGGCGGACGATCTGTTCGGCCTCCGCGTGGAGGGGCGCCAGCTCCTCGTTCCACTCCAGCTCCGGCAGCGCGGTCACGGATGCTGCGGGGTAGGGGGCGTCCTCGAGCCACCGATCAACGGCAACCCGGGCCCCACCCACAGCGACCACGTGGATGTCATCCGCCCGCGGGTCGACCTGCAGGATCCGAGCCATCGTGCCGACCGAGAAACGCTGATCGCCACCCCTGCCTCGCTGCCCCGCTCGATGAGGACCACACCGAAGGACGGTTCGTCATCATCGAGGACGCGGCCGAGCATCATCAGGTACCGCTGCTCGAAGATGCGCAGCGCGAGCGGTGTGTGCGGGAACAACACCGTGCCGAGCGGGAACATCGCGACATCCGCCATGCCCCCAGTCAACCAGCGATTACTGGCGCGGGGTTCGCCGTCGGATGATCAGTGCGACCACCGCGCGCCACCCGACGAGGAAGACCGCGAGGACGATCGACGCAACGATCACGAACGCGGTCTGCACGCCCTGCCCGCTGATGGCACGCAGGAGCATGCCACCGATCACGGTGTAGAGCCAGACGGCGACGCCGGCATTCAGGATCGCGAGCGGGAACCGCCAGAGGCGCATCGTGAGCCATCCGACCAGGAGAGCGACCAGGAAGGGCCAGGTGGTCTGCGCGAGGCCGAGGCCGTCAGGACCGATCACCTCTTCTCCGTGGCTTGCGCGCCCGATCGCGGCGAAGACGACGACCAGCACGACATCCACCGCGAGGGCGATCGCGACAGTGCGCGGTGCCGGCAACACGGGGAGGGGCGGCCGGGTTCAGGGGCTGAGCTCATGCATCCAGTCTGCCCGGATGACCGTGGATCCCGGGCTAATCTTGTGCGGTGGCACTGTCGAAGATCCTGCTCTACTACCGGTTCACGCCGATCACCGACCCCACCGCGGTGCGGCTGTGGCAGCGGGACCTCTGCGAGCTGCTGGGGCTGCGGGGCCGCATCCTGATCTCGAAGGATGGCATCAACGCGACCGTCGGTGGCGAGCTCGGCGCGATGAAGACCTACTGGCGCAAGACGCGTCAGTACCCGGGATTCGGTGACATCGACTTCAAGTGGTCGGAGGGAAGCGGGCTCGACGCCGACGGGCGGAGCCTGGACTTCCCGCGCCTGTCGGTCAAGGTGCGCGATGAGATCGTGAGCTTCGGCGCGCCGGGGGAGCTGCGCGTCGAGGGTGCGGGCGTCGTCGGTGGCGGCACGCACCTGTCGCCGGGCGCCGTGCACAAGCTCGTCGAGGAGCGCGGCGATGACGTCGTCTTCTTCGACGGCCGCAACGCCTTCGAGGCCGAGATCGGGCGCTTCAAGAACGCGGTGGTGCCGGATGTCGCGACAACCCGGGACTTCGTCGCAGAACTGGAATCGGGACGATACGACCACCTCAAAGACAAGCCGGTCGTGACGTACTGCACGGGTGGCATCCGCTGTGAAGTGCTCTCGAGCCTCATGGTCTCGCGCGGCTTCGCGGAGGTCTACCAGATGGATGGCGGAATCGTCCGCTACGGCGAGAGCTTCGGCAACACCGGGCTCTGGGAGGGTGCGCTCTACGTCTTCGACGGCCGGGAGTCGGTCACGTTCGGCACAAACGCCGCAACGATCGGGGCGTGCGCGACATGTGGCGCCGCCTCATCACGCATGGTCAACTGCGCGGACGAGGACTGCCGGGTGCGCGTCGTACAGTGCGAGGAATGCACGGATGCGGCATCCGCCCGGTGCGCCCGTCATGGCGTCTCGGGCACCGTGGCCGCCTGACACCGGTACGCGCCCTGGTCACGGCGCCGCCGCTGCACCCCGCACAACGAGAGCCGGCTCAATAATGATGTGGCGTTGCGTCTCGGGCGGGAGATCCCCGACCGCAGAACCGCTCTCGCCCATCAACAGGCGCAATGCGCCGGCGGCGACCTGCTCGGGGCGTTGTTCGACGCTACTGAGCTCCATCGCCTCGGCAGCGGGAGTGTTGTCGAAGCCGTAGACCACGAGCCCGGTATGCCCGGCGTCGATGGCCGCCAGATGAGCTCCAATCGCGAGGGTGTCGCTCGCGCATACCAGGGCAGACAGGTGCGGATGGCGTTCGAGCGCGTCGGCTGCGGCAGCTCGGGCTGCCGTGACCCTATCTTCGGCGACCAGGCGGGGTCCGCGAGCGGCGCCGAGGGATTCGATCCAGCCGCGTTCCCGGTCATCGCCGGTGCCCGACCCGCTCGGCCATCCGAGGAAGCCGACCAACCTGCCGGCGCGGTCTCGAGCGTGCTGTGCTGCCTGCCGGGTACCGGCGGCGCCGTCGACATCGACCCAGCGGTGCTGCGCCGTTTCGTCGTCTCCGGCCCACGGGCGCCCGAAGGCCACGAAAGGCACGTCTCGGTGCGAGAGCCACTCGGTGCGCGGGTCGCCCTGAAACGTGCCGCTCAGGACGACGGCATCGATCTCGCCGCCGTCGAGGAGTTCGCTCATCCGCGAGATCTCGTCCTGGGCTGAGCGAGCCGCATACAGGAGGATGCGCATGCCGCGGTCGTCGGCCCGTTCAGTGAGGGCATGGACGAACCGGTCGAGGACGACGCCGGAGATTCCCCCGGCGTACGGATCGAGATGGATGCCGATCGTTGAGCTTCGTCGGGTGCGCAAGGACCGGGCGGCAGC
Organism: Microbacterium schleiferi; assembly: GCF_015565955.1. Taxonomy (NCBI): domain Bacteria; kingdom Bacillati; phylum Actinomycetota; class Actinomycetes; order Micrococcales; family Microbacteriaceae; genus Microbacterium; species Microbacterium schleiferi. The sequence goes on from NZ_CP064760.1 coordinate 1,366,677, forward strand.
ATGTGGGCGGTAGCCGAGGTCGCTGATCGCGCGTTCGACGCGCTCTCGCGTGGCCTCGCGAACGATTGCCGGCGTGTTGATCACGTTCGACACTGTTTGGCGCGAGACGCCAGCGACGCGGGCGACGTCTTCCACGGTGGGGGCTTTCATCGCACCTCCTCAGCGATCTGCATCGTATCCGGCACCGTAGGACGGTCTTGACAAGGCGCCGACGGTGTTCCTAACGTAGGGCGTGGGCAATAGTTTGATCGTTCAAATTCATCGAAGGATCCGAATCTGCACACCCCTTGCGTCACGTCCGGCACGGAAGCCGGGTTCATCGAAGGAGACACGCACATGACACGACACAACATCCGGACGGTGGTCGGCGCAGGCGCGCTCGGCGTCGTCGCTGCACTCACGCTCTCGGCCTGCGGGTCGGGATTCTCCGACGGGGGTGGGAGCTCGGATGGCGAGCTCACAAGCTCCGACGACGCCATCACCGTCCTGATCGGTTCGTCAGGAGACGCCGAGACATCGGCCGTGGAGGACGCTGTAGCTGCCTGGTCTGAGCAGTCCGGAGTCCCGGCATCCGTGCAGGTAGCCAACGACCTTGCGCAGCAACTGTCTCAGGGCTTCGCGGCCGGCACACCCGCCGACCTGTTCTATCTCTCGACCGACTCGATCGCCGGATTCGCCGCAAACGGATCGCTTCAGGCCTATGGCGATGTGCTCGCGAACAAGGACGACTTCTATCCGTCGCTGGTTGAGAACTTCACTGTTGATGACACGTTCTACTGCGCGCCCAAGGACTTTTCGACGCTTGCCCTGATCATCAACACGTCGATGTGGGAAGAGGCGGGTCTCACCGAGGCCGACATCCCGACCACCTGGGATGAGCTGGACACTGTGGCCGCCCAGCTCACGACGGATGACCATGTTGGCCTCGCGTTCGGTGCCGAGTATCAGCGCATCGGCACCTTCATGGCTCAGGCCGGTGGCGGCCTGGTCCAAGACGGTCAAGCAATCGCGAACAGCCCCGAGAACGTCGACGCGCTCGACTACGTGAAGGGCCACCTCGACGATGGCACCTTCGCCTACGCCGCCGACATCGGCACGGGGTGGGGCGGCGAGGCGTTCGGCACGCAGAAGGCCGCGATGGTGATCGAGGGCAACTGGATCACCGGTGCCATGTCCAACGACTACCCGGACGTCGATTTCATCGTTGCGCAGCTGCCCGCCGGTCCCGGCGGCCAAGGCACCTTGCAGTTCACGAACTGCTGGGGAATGGCAGCAGACAGCCCCAACCAGCAGGCGGCACTGAGCCTCGTGGAGTACCTCACGAGCACCGACCAGCAGCTCGCGTTCTCCGATGCATTCGGTCCGATGCCCTCCATCCAGTCCGCCGCTGATCAGTGGCGCAGCGACAACCCCGAACTCGCCGCCTTCCTCGACGGCGCTGACTACGCGCAGTTCCCGCCGAACCAGCAGGGCGCGAGCGACGTCATTGCCGACTTCAACGCACAGCTTGAAGGACTGTCGTCGGGTGATTCGCAAGTCATCCTCGACTCCGTCCAGTCCAACCTCGAGGCGACCCTCGGCTGAGTCATGAGCCTCACTGCCCCCATGGCGCGCCGCGTCGGATCCTCGGGAAAGGGGATCCGGCGCGGCGAGGCCGCAGCCGGTTGGCTGTTCACCGCCCCAGCCCTTCTCATCCTCGGTGTGTTCCTCCTCGTTCCGGTCATCATGGCCCTCTGGGTCTCGTTTTCCGACTGGGGTGGACGGGGGAGTCCGATGTCATCTGACGTGTCCTTCGTCGGCCTCGACAACTACGCGGCGGTCACAACCGGCGGGGGCTCGCCGAACGCGACTTCGGCATCTCACTGCGCAACAACGCCTGGTACGTCTTGCTCGTCGTGCCGCTTCAGACGGCGCTATCCCTGGTGCTGGCCCTCCTTGTCAATCGGGCGATCCTGCGCGGACGAGGCTTCTTCCGCACCGCTTTCTACTTTCCGTCGGTGACCAGCTCTGTTGCCATCACCGTTCTGTGGCTGTTCCTGTTCTCGACCTCTGGCGTAGTCAATGAGGTCCTCTCCTGGATCGGGATCAACGGGCCCAACTGGTTCAACGACCCGAGTGGTGTCGTGCATAACGCCCTCTCCGCGCTGGGCATCCAGAGCGGACCAGAAGCGTTGGCGGCCAACTCCTTTCTCGGCCTGTCCCTCTGGGACTGGCTGGCAGGACCTTCGGTCGCGATGAGCGCCTTCATCCTCATGGCGATCTTCACTACCAGCGGCACATTCATGCTCCTGTTCCTGGCCGGGCTGCAGAACGTCGGCCCTGACATTCAGGAGGCAGCGATGATCGATGGCGCCAATGCCTGGCAGCGCTTCTGGCGCGTCACGCTCCCGCAACTGCGCCCCGTGGTCTTCACCGTCGTCACGCTCGGCCTGATCGGTTGCTGGCAGGTGTTCGACCAGATCTACACCGGAACGCAAGGCGCCCCCGGCAAGACGACACTGACGCCCGCCTTCCTCAGCTATCAGTCGGCGTTCATCTCGCAGCAGTGGGGCGAGGGTGCGGCGATCGCTTTCATTCTGTTCGTGATCATCGTCGCCTTCACGATCCTGCAGCGGTGGGTCCTGCGTGAACGCAAAGTCTCGCGGCGCCGCATCCGTCAGTACCAGGTCAATCCCGCCGTACTCGGTTCCACATCTGGGGAGGCCGGGCGATGAGCGCCGCAGCGCCGACGCGGGAGTCCGTCGCCACGCCCACCGTGGCGGCCACCGTCCCGTCAGCGGCTCGCCGCCGCCTGCCGGGGCGCGTGCTGGCATGGCAGATCGCTCTCTACGCAATCCTCGCGGTGCTCGCGATCATCTACATCTATCCGTTCCTGGTGCAGGTTGCGACCTCGTTCAAGACGGACGCCGATGCCGCGGCAGATCCGATCGGACTCATCCCGTCGCCGTTCACCTGGGCCGCGTACCAGCGGCTGTTCCTGGAGTCGGCATTCCCTCTCTGGTTCGCCAACTCCGTCGTCGTGACCATCAGCGTCACCCTCGGACGCGTGTTCTTCGACTCCCTGGCCGGCTACGCCCTCGCACGGTTGCGTTTTCGCGGACGAGGGGTGGTCTTCGCGCTTCTGATCGGGGTCATGGCCGTACCAGCTGTCGTGCTCCTGATCCCGAAGTTCCTCGTGATCAATCAACTGGGCATCTACGACTCCTACGCCGGAATGATCCTTCCGCTTTTGGTCGATGCGGCGGGAGTGTTCATCATGAAGAACTTCTTCGAGTCGATCCCCGTCGCCGTCGAGGAACAGGCCCGGGTCGACGGTGCGGGAACGTTCCGGATCTTCTGGTCGGTTGTGCTTCCCATGGCGCGCCCCGCGCTCATCACGATCGTGATCCTGTCGTTCCAGGGATCGTGGAACGAACTGAGCCACTTCATCGTCTCGACGCAATCGCCCGAACTCACCACGCTCACCAAGGGCGTCGCGTCGCTGGCCAGCGGCCAACTCAGTCAGGGGTCTCAGTATCCGATCAAGCTCGCCGCAGCGGCCATCATGACGATCCCTGTCGCTGTGATCTTCTTCATCTTCCAACGCCGCATCATGAACACCAGTGAAGGAGCCGTCAAGGAATGACCGACGACCCGCATCCGCCCCGCCAGCCGCTGCTGAGCGATTCCGTCATCGTGCTACGCGCCCCGACCCAGGTCTGGGGCAGCCGAGGCGGTGATATCGGGGAAGCTGCCATCGACGGGGTCTTCCACGGTGACGTGCGCGTCATCCGTTCACTCACCGTGCACTGCGACGAATCAGACCTGGAGACCATCTCGACGGTCGCCCACGGCGCGGATCGTGCCGTCTTCGGACTGCTCGCGCGCGGAATCGATGACCCGATGCCGGACCCGAAGGTGCGCATACTGCGAGACCGGCGGGTTGGCGACGGATCGCTAACGGAGACGCTCATCGTGCAGTCCCACGTGACCGAAGCGATCCGCCTCACGCTACGCGCGCAGGTTCGCCCCGAGTTCTCGTCCCTCCACGACGTGAAGGCGGGAGCGCCCGCACCACAGCAGTTCACTATCGAGGCGGTCGCCTCCGATCGGATGCGGGTCACCGCCGGATCGTCGACGGTCAGTGTCGCCGCACCGAACGCGGCAGTGGACACACTCGATGGCGCGATCGACATCACGTGGTCTCTCGATCTTCCACCGGCGGCGCGCGTGGAACGCGAGATACGGATCGACATCACCGATCCGACGCTGGTGGTGCGAGGCGCGAGCTCCCCAGCACCGTGGGACCTGCCCCTTCTGATCAATCGGGTTAGCGACCCCCGGTTGCGTCGGTGGCTGGGTGCGGCGATGGGGGACCTCGACGCGTTGCGGATGTCTCTTCCGGCCGATCCCACCGACGAGTTCTTCGCCGCGGGCGCGCCGTGGTTCTTCACCCTGTTCGGTCGCGACTCGCTGTGGGCGGCGCGGTTTGCGCTCCCGGTCGCCCCCGAAATCGCCGCGTCGACCCTGCGCGTGCTCGCCCGCGTGCAGGGGCACGCGCACGACGCTCCGACAGCCCAGGAACCGGGGAAGATCCCGCACGAACTGCGCTCTGCAGGGATGCAGCTTCCCGCGGAGGGCGTCGCGCTCCCGCCGCTGTACTACGGCAGTGTCGACGCGACGCCGCTATGGGTTTGCTTGCTCGTCGACGCGTGGCGGTCGGGCATGCCCGAGGGCGAGGTGCGTGAGCTGGCTCCGGCGTTGCGGGCTGCACTGCGGTGGATGCTCGAGGAGGGCGATACGGACGGAGACGGATTCCTCGACTACATCGATCGCTCAGGTCACGGCCTGGCGAATCAGGGGTGGAAGGACTCGGGTGACTCCATCCAGTGGCGCGACGGTCGTCTCGCGGAAGGTCCCATCGCGCTGTGCGAGGTACAGGGCTACGCGTATGAGGCTGCGGTCGGCGGCGCGGAGCTGCTCGAGAACATGGGACTCACCGACGTCGACGACCCAGTGCAACCGGCTGTCCTGCGGGAGTGGGCGCGCGACTTGCGCAATCGGTTTGCGGAGGCTTACTGGGTAACGACTCCGGAAGGTCGCTACCCCGCGGTCGCGCTTGATCGCCACAAGCGCCCGGTGGACACCCTGACCAGCAATGTCGGGCACCTTCTTGGAACAGGCATCCTTGACCCCCGGGACGAGGCCCAGGTCGCGACCTTGCTTCGGGGTGCAACCCTCTCCAGCGGGTACGGGATCCGCACGATGTCAACCGAGGCTGCCGGATACTGGCCGCTGTCGTATCACGGCGGCAGCGTCTGGGCTCACGACACCGCCATCGCGGCCTGGGGGATGGCGCGCACGGGGCTCTCGGAGGACGCCGCCGCCGTCGCACAGCAGCTCATCGACGCTGCAGAGGGCTTCGGCTACCGCGTTCCCGAGCTCTACGCGGGCGATTCACAGGGGCAGTCTCCGGTTCCGACCCCATACCCCGCGGCGTGCCGGCCACAGGCGTGGTCCGCAGCCGCAGCGATCGTCTGCGCCGACATCCTGTCTCGACCTATTTCGTCACGAGATCACAACATCCTTACGGGTTCGGGCCTGCGTGCCGTAGTGTGAGTCCCGCGTCGGTCTCCGGCGCGCGGGTTACGCACTGTGACCCGGAGGTATAAGAAGGAAAAGACGATATGGCCACCGGCACCGTCAAATGGTTCAACTCCGAGAAGGGATTCGGTTTCATCGCTCCCGATGACGGTTCCGCCGACGTGTTCGCGCACTTCAGCGCGATCTCCGGCAGCGGCTACCGTAGCCTCGAGGAAGCGCAGAAGGTCGAGTTCGACACCGAGCAGGGCCCCAAGGGTCTGCAGGCGGCGAACATCCGCGCACTCTGACACGATCCCCTCGAACGCGCCACTCCTGATGGAGTCGGCGCGTTCGTCGTTTTCGCGGAGCACCCGTCTCGCGGAGGTAGGAGCTCTTCCCGAGGAAGGAAGATTCTGCGGGGGATCGTCCTACCTGGGCGATTTTGCCGACGTCGGTGCGTGCGGCGGCGCGACCACACCGACCGGCGCGAGCCTGACGATGTCCCGTGAACAGGCGCGTATTCGGATGCCGACATGTGGTCCTCCGTAGGGTGGGGGATAGCGAACGGCAACTGCCCTTGGCATCCATCCCGCGGCGCGCACGACGTGCGGCGCACGAGTGAAGTCAGGTGTCGTAGTGCCGTCATCCTCTGTTTCCTCCTCCACCCCCGTCGTGACTGAGACCGCCCGCCTCGGGCCGGTTCGTCAGACCTACGCCGGGACCGCAGATTTCCCGCCGGTGGCGCGTTCGTACACGCAGGTCTCGCAGGTCGTCCGCGAACTCGGGCTGCTCCAGCGCACGCCCTGGTTCTACGCCGCTGTCGGCGGCGCGATCGCTCTCGCCTTCGGCGGTGCCATCACCGGATTCATCCTGCTCGGCGACAGCTGGCTGCAGCTGCTCATGGCTGCCGCGTTCGGCATCCTCTTCACGCAGGTTGCGTTCCTCGCGCACGAAGCTGCGCACCGCCAGATCCTCTCGAGCGGCCCCGCCAACGACCGGCTCGCCCGGGTCCTCGGCGGCATCGTCGGGATGAGCTACTCGTGGTGGGACTCGAAGCACTCCCGCCACCACGCCAACCCCAACCGTGTCGGCAAAGACCCCGACATCGAGGTCGACACGATCTCGTTCCTCGAGACGGATGCCGCAGCCTCCCGCGGCATCGTGCGCCTGATCACCCGCAAACAGGGCTGGCTGTTCTTCCCGCTTCTCACTCTCGAAGGCTTCAACCTCTACGCGCTGAGCTTCCGCCACCTGTTCTCACGCGGACCGATCAAGGGCCGGTGGACAGAGCTCGGCATCCTGAGCCTGCGCTTCGGCGTCGTGCTCGTCCCGATCTTCCTGCTGCTGCCCCTGGGTATGGCGTTCGCGTTCGTGGGCGTGATGGTTGCGGTCTTCGGTGTCTACATGGGGGCTTCGTTCGCGCCCAACCACAAGGGGATGCCGATCATCGCCCCCGACGCGAAGCTCGACTTCTTCTCGAAGCAGGTGCGCACCTCGCGTAACGTCGCCGGCGGATGGTGGGCGACCTGGCTCATGGGTGGCCTCAACTACCAGGTGGAGCACCACCTGTTCCCCAGCATGTCGCGCCTGCACCTGGCTCAGGCCCGCGAGATCGTTCGCGACTACTGCCAGACCCACGACGTGCCCTACACCGAGACCTCGCTGTGGCGCTCGTACGCGATCGTCATCGGCTACCTGAACCGCGTGGGCCTGGCCGCACGCGACCCGTTCGATTGCCCGATGGTCTCGGAGTACCGCCGCGCCTGAGCGGCCCGGGGCGTCCGCGCACCGCCGGGATCGAGTGTCCAGCTAACACTGATAGGCTCGATCACGGCGGACGGTCGTTCTCGATCTCTGCCAGCGTCGTCGATACGCATCCCGGCCTGACGGTCCGGCTCTCTTCTCGAACGGCGAACCGATGCGCGAACCCGCGCCGTCGCCAATCCTCCGCTTAACCCAGCCCTTCGCCGCTCTGTGCGGGTTGTGCCGCTGCCTGCGGATAATCACGAAAGCAACCCCATGACTACTTTCCTTGATCTCGGCGTGCCCGCAGTGCTCGCCGAGGTGCTCAGCGCAGAGGGCAAGGCCGAGGCCTTCCCGATCCAGGCAGACACCCTGCCGGACTCGCTCGCCGGGCGTGACGTGCTCGGCCGCGGCCGCACCGGTAGCGGCAAGACGATCGCCTTCGCGCTGCCGATGGTCGCGCGCATCGCGGCATCCTCGACCCCCCTCACTTCGGGTCGTCCCCGCGGTCTCGTGCTCGCCCCGACCCGGGAGCTCGCGACGCAGATCGCCGCAACGATCGAGCCCCTCGCGAACGCCGTGGGCCTTCGGGTCACCACGATCTTCGGCGGCGTCAGCCAGCGCCCGCAGGAGCAGGCTCTGCGCGCCGGCGTCGACATCGTCGTGGCGTGCCCCGGCCGCCTCGAAGACCTCATGAAGCAGCAGGTCGTGCGCCTTGACCGCGTCGAGATCAGCGTGCTCGACGAGGCCGACCACATGGCCGACCTCGGGTTCCTCCCCGGCGTGACCCGCATCCTTACGGCCACTCCCGCGGACGGGCAGCGGTTGCTCTTCAGCGCAACCCTCGACGGCGGCATCGACGGACTCGCTCGCCGCTTCCTGTCGTCGCCCGTGAGCCACGAGGTGGACGAGTCCAGCGTGCCCGCGGGGGAGATGACCCACCGCGTGTTGCTCGTTCCCGGCACCGAGGAGAAGACAGCGCTCGTGCGTGAACTTGCCTCCGGGCAGGGACGCCGCATCCTGTTCACGCGCACCAAGCACCAGGCGAAGAAGCTCGCGAAGCAGCTCACCGCTGCGGGCATTCCCGCGGTCGACCTGCACGGGAACCTCTCGCAGAACGCACGTGACCGCAACCTCGCGGCTTTCTCGGCGGCACCCGAGAACGGTGGCGTGCGCGTGCTGGTCGCGACGGATGTCGCCGCGCGCGGCGTCCACGTCGACCAGGTCGAGCTCGTCGTTCACGTCGACCCGCCTGTCGAGCACAAGGCCTACTTGCACCGCTCGGGCCGCACCGCTCGGGCCGGCGCCGAGGGCACCGTCGTCACGGTCGGGCTCGAGGCCCAGCGCCGCGAGATCGCCCAGCTTCTCAAGAAGGCAGGCATCCAGGTCGAGCCTGACTCGGTGCGTGCGTCGTCGGCATCCGTTGACACGCTCGTCGGCCCGCGCGCGCCGCACCGGATGCTGCCGGCAACCGCGCCCGTCGCCTCGTCGGCTCGCCCGGCGCGGTCGGGGGGCTCGGGAAGCGGCGGACAGCGCTCCGGTGGCGGTCAGCGCGGGACCCAGCCTGCGCGCTCGGCGAAGCAGGGCCACACGGCCAAGCCCACTCACGCGCACAACCCGCGCCACGGTGCCGACCAGGGCGTCGCCGCGGACCGCAACCCGCAGCGCACCACGGACGGTGCTCCCGCCCGTCGCCGCCGCGGCTCCCGCGGTCGCGGCTCGGGCCAGCGCCCCGCCGCCCAGTAGGGTCTGCGGCGCCTCACCGTTTTACACGAAGGGTCGCAACACGCCGCGCGCACAGAGCGCGCAACGGCGTGTTGCGACCCTTCGCGCGTGGCGTCACGCGCGCGAGAGTGCTGACGGCTCGACTCAGATGTCGGTCGGGGTCCACTCCGAGACGACATCGAGGTCAGCCAACTCGTCGTCGGTGAGTGTCAGGGTGCCGCTGGCAAGCAGATCGGGAACCTGATCGACCCGCGACGCGCTGGCGATCGGGGCTGCCACGTGCGGCTGACTGCGCAGCCACGCCAGCGACACCGCTGCCATCGATGTGTCATGCGCCGCGGCGATCCTCTCGAGCACCTCGAGAATCTGAAGACCCTGCGGCGTGGCGTACTTGGCGGCACCCTTGGCGCGAGGCGACGAGCCGGCGGCATCCGGGGACCGGTACTTGCCGGTGAGGAAGCCGCTTGCCAGCGCGTAGTACGGCAGGATGCCGAGGTCGAACTCCTCGGCGATCGGCGCGATCTCGCCCTCGACCTCGTTGCGGTGCACGAGGTTGTAGTGCGGCTGCAGCGCGACAGGCTGAGCGACGCCGAGATCGGCTGCTGTCTGCATCCATTCGCGCATGCGCGCGGGCGTGAAGTTCGACAGTCCGATCGTGCGGACGAGGCCATCGTCGACGAGTTTCCCGAAGGCCGCCACGGCCTCGGGGAGGGGAACCTCGGGTCGTCGTAGTGCGCGTAGTACAAGTCGATGGTGTCGACACCGAGCCGCTCCAGCGATGCTTCGGCGGCGCCGCGGATGTTCTTCAGACCGGGAAAGTCGGGGTGGCGGCTCACCTTGGTCGCGATCGTGAGCCGCGCCGAGGGCCGAGCGGCGAGCCAGGCGCCGATGATCCGCTCGCTGTCCCCACCGGTGTTGCCGGGAACCCAGGCGCTGTACCCGTCGGCTGTGTCGACGAAGTCTCCGCCGCCGTCGGTGAACGCATCGAGAATCGCGAAGCTCTCGTCGCGGTCGGCGGTCCAGCCGAACACATTGCCGCCGAGGCAGAGGGGAAAGACGTCGAGGTCGCTGGTTCCGATGCGGGTCATGTCTCCATCCTGGCACCGCCAGAAGGTGAGGACTTTCTCATCGTGTCGTCGATGTGGCACCGACGGCGTGATCGCTAGCGTGTGGCTCGCGGCATCCGTCTCCGCATCAGCGTCCGCACCCGAGAGGACTCCATGATCGTTCGCTTCGCCCGCCCTGGCCTTGCCGTTCTTGCCGCCCTGGGACTCCTCCTCGGCGTGTGGGTCGCCATCGCACCCGCAGCGAGGTCGGATGCCGTGGCCTGCGCGCCGTCATGGTCGTCGGGAGCGACGTACGTCGGCGGAGATACAGCCAGCAAGAACGGCATCCAATACCGGGCGAACTGGTGGACCCGAGGCGACGACCCGGTCTCGAACAACGGTGTGACCGGAACCGGCCAGCCGTGGACCTCGCTCGGCGCGTGCGGGGCAGCACGCCCACCCCGACGGCAACCTCCACGCCGACGCCGTCACCGACGGGCACACCGACGCCGCAGCCGACGCCGGCGTGCACTGGCGCCGCGTGGAGCGCCGACGCGATCTACGTCTCGGGCAACACGGCAAGCGCGGGCGGCATCCTGTACCGGGCGAACTGGTGGACGCGGGGCGATGACCCCGCCACCCACAACGGTGTAACCGGAACGGGCCAGCCCTGGACGTCACTGGGTTCCTGTGGTGCACCCACCCCGACACCGACACCCACGCCCACCGTCACGCCGGCTCCCACGCCCACGCCGGCTCCCACGCCCACGCCGACCTCCTCGCCCTACCCGACGCCGTCTCCGACGCCCTCGGGTACGCCGGGAGTCACGCCGGAGTTCGTCTTCAGCCCGTACAAGGACGTCACCGTCGGCATGAACTGGAACACCTTCGCGATGGGAACCGCCGTCGGCGGGGCCTCCCAACCGTTGGTGGGCGCGGGAGGGCTGCTCGGCAGCAGCGCCACCGACCTGGATGCTGTCACCCTGGCGTTCGCGACGGGAACGTGCGGAAACGAGAACTGGGGCGGCGTCACCGCCCAGGCCTTCGCGGATGCCAACATTCCCGCGCTTGCCGCGGCGGGCGTTGACTACATCGTCTCCACGGGCGGGGCGGCGGGAGCTTTCCACTGCTCATCGCCTGCCGGATTGACCTCGTTCATCGACCGGTACGCATCTGACCACCTCATCGGCATCGACTTCGACATCGAATCCGGTCAGTCGGCCGCCGACATCCGTGATCTCGTAGCTGCCGCGACTGGTGTGCAGGATGCCTATCCGCACCTGCGCTTCTCGTTCACTCTCGCAACTCTCGCGGCCAGCGATGGTAGCTACGGCGGCCTCAACGCGACCGGTGACGCGACGGTGCGTGCGATCCTGGCATCGGGACTGCGCAACTACACCGTGAACCTCATGGTGATGGACTACGGCGCCGTGGGATCGGGAGTGTGCGTTGTCAGCGGGGGAGTGTGCGACATGGGAGCCTCGGCGATCCAGGCGACCGAGAACCTGCAGCACACGTACGCAATCCCGGCGAGCAAGATCGAGCTGACCCCGATGATCGGCATGAACGACGTGCGCGATGAGGTCTTCACCCTTGCTGATGTGACCACGGTCGCCGCGTACGCGAAGACGCACGGGCTTGCCGGCATCCACTTCTGGTCCCTCGATCGCGACGTGCCCTGCTCGCCGCCCAGCGCCTGGGTGTCGATCACGTGCAACTCCGTCCCGAGCGGCACCGCCTCGCTGTCGTACACGCACGGGTTCCTCGACGCGCTCGGGTGAGGGATGCCAGGACCGGACGCATAACGGACTCACGGCCCGTTCCGCTGACGCGGGGCGCGCGCTTCGGTAGCGTGAGAGTGTGAACGCACCCGTCGATCCGACATCCACGCCCGCCTGGTCCGCCCTCACCGCCGCCGCTTCCGGATTCACTCCGGATCTGCGCGCCTGGTTCGACTCCGACCCCGGTCGCGTCGAGCGGATGAGCCATCCTCTCGCCGACCTCCACGTCGACCTGTCGAAGAACCTCGTCAGCGACGAGATCCTCGCCTCGCTTGTCGAGCTGGCCGAGCAGACCGGCGTCGCCGAGCGCTTCGCGCAGATGCTCGCCGGGGCGCACCTGAACACGTCCGAGGACCGTGCCGTGCTCCACACGGCCCTGCGCCGGCCCGCCGGACAGGCACCGGCTCTCGTCGTTGACGGGCAGGACGTCGACACCGACGTCCACGCCGTGCTGGACGCGATGGATGCCTTCGCCGAGCGCGTGCGCTCGGGGCAGTGGGTGGGCGTGACCGGCAAGAAGGTCACGCACGTCGTCAACATCGGTATCGGCGGGTCAGACCTCGGCCCCGTCATGGTTTACGAGGCTCTGCGCCCCTATGCGAACGCCGGGATCGAGGCGCGGTTCGTCTCCAACATCGACCCCACCGACATGGCGCAGAAGACCGCCGACCTCGACCCCGAGACGACGCTGTTCATCGTCGCATCCAAGACCTTCACGACGCTCGAGACCCTCACCAACGCCCGCCTCGCGCGCGACTGGCTCTGGGCAGGGCTGCAGGCATCCGGCGCCATCGATGGCTCCGACGCCGCCAAGACGGATGCCGTCGCTCACCACTTCGCCGCCGTCTCGACCGCGCTCGACAAGGTCGCCGCCTTCGGGATCGACACCGACAACGCCTTCGGCTTCTGGGACTGGGTCGGCGGCCGCTACTCCGTCGACTCGGCGATCGGGCTCTCGCTGGTCATCGCGCTCGGACCGGATGCCTTCCGCGACCTTCTCGCCGGCTTCCACGCCGTCGACGTCCACGTCGCCACCACGCCGCTCGCGCAGAACGTGCCCGTGCTCATGGGCCTGCTCAACGTCTGGTACACGAACTTCCTCGGTGCGCAGTCGCACGCCGTGCTGCCCTACGCACAGCAGCTGCACCGGTTCCCCGCGTACCTGCAGCAGCTCACGATGGAGTCCAACGGCAAGCGCGTCCGCTGGGACGGCTCACCGGTCACCACCGACACGGGCGAGGTGTTCTGGGGCGAACCCGGCACGAACGGCCAGCACGCGTTCTACCAGCTCATTCACCAGGGCACGCGCCTGATCCCTGCCGACTTCATCGCCGTCGTGAACCCCGCCTACCCGCTCGAGGATGGCGGGCGCGACGTGCACGGCCTGTTCCTCGCGAACTTCCTCGCGCAGACGAAGGCCCTCGCGTTCGGGAAGACCGCCGAAGAGGTCGAGGCCGAGGGAACGACCGGTGCGCTCGTCGCGGCTCGCACGTTCCCGGGGAACCGTCCCACGACCTCGATCTTCGCGCCGGCGCTCACGCCGTCGGTGCTCGGTCAGCTCATCGCCCTGTACGAGCACATCGTGTTCACCGAGGGAACGATCTGGGGCATCAACTCCTTCGACCAGTGGGGTGTCGAGCTCGGCAAGCAGCTGGCGCTGCAGATCGCTCCGGCGATCGAGGGCGACGCGGATGCCGTCGCGGCCCAGGATGCCTCCACCCGCGCACTGCTGGAGTACTACCAGGCTCACCGGTCGTAGACCCGGGAACGGATGCCCGGCGCGCGTGCGCTCGGCATCCGTCCCGCACCGGGCGGGCGCCTCCGACGACGAGGCATGAGCTCAGTGCGCCCTGCGAACGGCCGCTCTCCGACCTGGCCGATCGTTCCCCGGGACGACCTGCTCGCAGAGTTCCTGCATGGTCTTGTCGGCTCACCATCGCAGGGTGCCTCTTTGGTCGGGCCCGCTGGCGTCGGCAAGTCCGTGCTCGCGCGCCAGCTCACTGAGCAGTTGTCGCCGGCTGAGACCGTCACCGTGATCGGATTGACGGCACTGTCGGGGTGCCGCTCGGTGCCTGGGCGCCAACGCTCGCGGCGCGGAAGCTCCCGACGGATCCACGTCGTGCAGTGACGGCTCTTGTCGCGGCGCGAACTCGAGGTTGCGTCGCGAGCGGCGAGTCGCGCACGGACGAAGGAGATCGCCCAGGCACTCGGCCTCTCTGAGTCGACCGTCAGCAATCAGCTGCACTCGGCATTCCGAAAGCTCGGCGTCTCGTCGCGCGACGAACTGCGCGAGGTGCTTGCCGAACTCGGCCTGAGTGGAGTGTCTGAGCACTGAACGGGCGAGGCTCGAGCGAGTCGTCTCGGCTACTTGGCGACGAGGCCGTACGTGATCTTCTCGTCGTCGTATCCGACCTGGAAATTCCACTGATCGTTCTCGAAGATGCCGCTGGTGCCCCCATCGACTGTCGTCGTGTACTGAGCGCGCAGCACATCGAGCAGCGCAGCCCCCTCGGCTTCGACGTCGTCGCAGGCGTACTCGAGCGCCGCCGCTCCCCCCGAGGCCGGAAATCCGCTGTTGTACGTTCTTGCAACCACGAGATCGCACGCCGGGACGGGCACGTCGGACGGCCATCCTTCGGGGTACGCGACGACCTCGACCGAGGACCCGCTGCGCTCGTCCTGCTCGACCGCGTTTTCGGCCGCTCCGGAGTTCTGGTCCGCCGAAGTTGCGTCGCTGTTCGTCGCGTTCTCCACGGGGGCTGACGGGTCGGCTGAGGCCCCGCATCCGGTGAGGAGGATCCCGGCGAGGATCATGGTGGTGGTGACGAAGGCGGGGCGATGCATGGCGGGCTCGTTTCTACAGGGGGCGTTCCTGGGGTAGTGCGGGACGAGAAGAGTCTCGGGAGGGGTGGGCTCCGGCGCAATGGGCACCAACTGCCCATTGCGCTGGCAGGGTCCCTCCTCGACGCTCGTACTCATGTCTCTTGTGTCGAAGTTCACGACCTCCGGAGCCCTCCTGATCCTGGCTAGCGTGCCGATTCTGAGCGGATGCGGGGCGGGGTCGCCGTTGCCGACACCGACCTCCACCCTCGACGCGGCTGCCGCCGATGCCGCGGGAGGCTCCGGTGGTGCCGACGGCGTTGACGGATCGGGAACCGATGGTGGTGGATCGGAGGCCGAGGGCGGCGGAGCGCCGGGTGCTCTCGGCGATTGTGTGCCGGGTCGATGGGTTCTGGGCGAGGGGCAGGTGACGGCGTTCTACGGAGCTGTTGCGGCCTCGATTCCCGAGCTCGAGATCGCGCCCTTCGGCACGATCGGCTTGACCCTCGATACCGAGGGCACCTACGCATACGCGCCCGACTACGGTTTCGTGCTGACAGTGTCGGCAGGTCCCGTCTCGATAGAACCGCGTGCGGTGGTCACCGGAGCGGTCACGGGATCGTGGAGCATCGAGAGTGGGCGACTCGTGCTGACCGAGACCGACAGTGCGCTTGCGGTGGACGCTCAACTCAACGGTCAGGCTTTCGATGTCGCGGACCTGACCAATGGCCTGATCGAGTCCAGTCCCATGCTCAGTTCGCCCGGCGCGGTCGTATGCACCTCGACGACCCTCACGGTGCCGTACGAGACGGGGAGCGGCTCCGTGGATCTGCAGTGGGATCGAGTGTCGTAGGTTCGACACCGCCCCCGACCGCGCTTGCCTTGAGATTTATCGGTCTCGGCATCCGCACGAACAACATGTGAGTCCCGATCCGCTTCACCGCGGGCGGAAGTCGCGCTATTCTCGATGATTGAACAGCTGTTCAATCATCGAGAGGGTCCGTCATGAAGCTGGCACTGATGACCGCAGGCTCGCGCGGGGACGTCGAGCCCTTCGTCGCTCTCGCCCGGGCGGCCGAGGATGCCGGCCACGAGGCTGTGCTCATCGTTCCCCGCAACTCGGGTGCTGATCTTCGGGATCTGACCGTGCGAGAACTGGATGCCGACTACAGCGCCGTCATCCAGTCACAGGGACTGTCAGCCTGGGCAGCGATGCGCTCGATGGACACGGTCGTACGACCGATCATGCGTGAGGTGATCGTCGGCTCTGCGCGCCGCGCGCTCGAGGAGCGCCCCGACGCCGTGGTCTTTCACCCCAAGGTCCTCTCGGGGCCCCTGGTCGCGCGGGCCCTCGGGGTTCCGGGCTATCTCGGCGAACTCGTACCCGCCCTGACGCCCACGCGGGAGTTTCCCGCCGCGGGCACCGTCTCGCGCTCGCTCGGTCCGTTCAACCGGCTCACGTACCGCGCTGCGGCGGGCGCTTCCGCGCTCTTCCGGCGCGAGCGCGCCGAAGCGGCGGATGTGCTCGGCGTCTCGGCGTCAGCCGCGCCGGAGGGGTCGCAACCCTCGCTCGTTCCGATCAGCCCGCGACTGCTGCGTCGCCCGGCGGATTGGCCCGACACGACACAGTTGACGGGATCCTGGGACACGCCCGTCGGGACGAGGAACTCCGTGCCGGCAGAGCTCCAGGAGTTCGTGGACGGCGGCGACGTGCTGTACGCGGGGTTCGGATCGATGGTCTTCCCGGAACCGGAGCGTCTCGGCGCGGCGATCGTCACGGCGGCACGGGAGCGCGGCCTGCGTGTGCTGGCCGCGACGGGGCTCGGTGGGATCGCCGTACCCGACGAACTGCGCGGAGACGATGTGTTCGTGACCACATCGGTCTCGCACGCGGCGGTGTTGCCGCAGGTCGTCGCCGCAGTCCATCACGGCGGCGTCGGCACCGTTCAGGCCGTGGCGCGGGCTGGCATCACCTCGATCGTCGTCCCGTTCTTTGCCGATCAGCCGTTCTGGGGTGCCGTGCTGCACCGTCAGGGCCTGGCTCCCCGCCCGTTCGGCCTCGCGCGCTCACCGCCCGCAGTCTGGGTGACGCTCTCGATGCGGTGGGCCGGTACGCCGCAACGAACGCTGAGCTGGGGCCGCTCATTGCGGCAGAGCGCGGCGCCCAGACGGCAGTCGAGATCCTGGAGCACGCCACCGCTTAGACGCGAGCACGGTCGAGGGCTGGGAGACTGGAGGGCGTGCCACAACCGACGCAGCCGCATCCGACCGACCGCTATATCGTCGCTACCGACGGGGCCTGCAAGGGCAACCCGGGGCCTGCCGGGTGGGCATGGGTGGGGGAAGACGGCAACTGGGCTGCGGGATCCTTGCCGGAAGGCACGAACAACATTGGTGAGCTTCTTGGGCTCCTCTACGCCATCGCCGACCACGCCAATGTGCGGGAGCTCGTGATCCAGGCAGACTCGAAGTACGCGATCGACACGTACTCGTCGTGGATGGATGGACACCGGCGCCGCGGGTGGGTGACCAGCGCGAAGAAACCGGTCGCCAATCGTGACATCCTCGAACGGCTCATCGCTGCCCGCGATGCGCGGCGGGCAGCGGGGATGCCGGATGTTGTGCTCGAGCACGTCCGCGGTCACAGCGGACATCGGCTCAACAGCTGGGCTGATGAGCGAGCGGTGCGCGCCTCCGAGCATGCGGCCAAGGGTGAGGCGCTGACGTGGACCTCGCTGCGGGGTTTGGACCCGCTTGACGTCTCGGTCGACCCGCCCCGGGGCGCCGCCGATCGAAACCGTCGCTGACCTGCGAGGTAGCCAGCCGGTATAGCGATGGATCAGACCCCGTGTGGGGGATCTCGTTGCTTTCCGCCGTGACGGCGGGTGCGACCAAGGTCGCGATGACGCCGTCGCGGTCGGGGGAGTGGATCTCGATCCGGCCGCCGTTGGCCTGCGCGAGTTCGTGCGCGATAGCCAAGCCGAGACCGGTCCCGGGCGTATGCACCTTTTCGGCATCCGGAGTGCGGTAGAAGCGTTCGAGCACGTGTTCGAGGGCTTCCGGCGCGATACCGGGCCCGGTATCGCGCACCGTGATCCTGACCATCCGAGGAGACGCACTGTCAGCATCCTTACCGGCGACGGGCTCCACCTCGGGGTGGGCGCGCCCGATCCACGTGGAACCGATCTCCAGCCGGCGGTTCGCCGGCTCTAAGTGCAGATATGACGACATCCCGATCGCACGACCGCTGGTGACATCGATGATCGTCCACGGCACAATCTCGCCGCGCTCGCCGGCGGCGAGCCGGGAGCGCACGGCATCCGCCATCGAATCGGGGGCTGGGACACTCGTGTGCCACGCGCGCCAGAGTTCACCCTCCTTGACAGCCTCCGTGAGGTCACCGGTGTGCGAATCACTCAGCGGTTCGAGGCGGACGAACTCGTTCTCCAGGGTCGTAGCCGGACCGAAACTCATGACTGCATGCTAGGCGGAGCCGCTCAGACCTCCCAGCCGCGCGACCCAGGAATCGACTTCCCGTTGACTCTGGAGTCGCACAACCGTGAGTTGCGGGACGTCGGCCTCAACAGCCGGAACGAGGTTCTTCAGGTTGTTCCGCGTCGACCATGCCCAGCGAATGATGTGCTCGCTTGCCTACCCCAGATACTCCCGCGATGAGCACGCGCCGCGGGCGACACGGCAACGGCTCGTCGAAGCGGATCACATCGCGATCGTAATCTGCTGCTCTCCGCTGAGCCGTCGGCGGATCTGTCGCCTAGGCCGTGACGTTGTCCCTCGTCGACGTCCAGCCGAGCGCCGGTGCGACGTGCTTGGCGAACGCCTCGACAATGCGGAGATTGAACGCGACGCCGAGCTGACTGGGGATCGTGAGCATAAGCGTGTCGGCCGACTGCACCGCGGCATCCGCGAGCAGCTGCTCGACGAGGACGTCCGGGGCGCCTGCGTAGGTCTTGCCGAACGTGGACCGCATCCCGTCGATGTAGCCGACGCCGTCGCCATCCTGCCGGCCGCCGAAGTACATCTCGTCCTCGGCGGTGGTGATCGGGAAGACGCTGCGGCTGACCGATACGCGCGGCTCGCCGGCGTGGCCGGCACCGCGCCATGCCTCGCGGAACGTATCGATCTGCTGGGCCTGCAGCTCGTCGAAGGGCAACCCACGGTCCTCGGTCAGGAGGGTCGAGGACATGAGGTTCACACCCATCCGTCCTGCCCACTCAGCGGAGTCGCGGTTTCCGGCGCCCCACCAGATGCGCGAACGAAGACCGGGGGAGTGCGGCTCGATGCGCTGCATGCCTGAACCGCCGCCGAAGGGACTCATCGCGTCCCGCTCGGCAAGGCCCTCACCCTCGACTGCCCGCAGGAACAGATCGAAGTGCTCGCGAGCGATGTCTGCGCCGCGCGGGTCTTCCGAGCCGGTGTAGCCGAAGGCTTCGTAGCCGCGCACGACGGTCTCGGGTGAACCACGGCTCACTCCGAGCGCGAGTCGTCCGTCGCTGATGAGATCGACGGATGCCGCTTCCTCTGCGAGGTAAAGCGGGTTCTCATAGCGCATGTCGATGACGCCGGTGCCGACCTCGATGCGCTGCGTGCGGGCAGCGATCGCGGCGAGCAGCGGCATGGGCGAGGACTGCTGCCTCGCGAAGTGGTGCACGCGGAAGTAGGCGCCATTGACGCCGAGGTCATCCATGCCCTGCGCCAGGTCGATCGCCTGAAGCATCGAGTCCTGGGCGGTGAGGATGTGTCCCCCGCCGAGCGGGCCGTAGTGACCGAACGAGAGTGTTCCGAATCGCTGCATGTCTGAGTCAACCTCCGGGAGCGCGGATTTATTCCGCTGAATGGATGCGGGATGTCTCAGCCAGCGAACCAACCATCCGCGGCGAGTTCCTGACCCCAGCGCGGTGCGTACTGGTCGAAGTAGACGCGTGCCACAAGCTCCCGACGCGAGGTCACGCCCGCCTTCTCGAAGATCGACTTCAGGTGATCCTGCACGGTGTAGGGGGAGACATGGATCGATGACGCGATGTCTTTCGTGTCAGACCCGCGCAGCACGAGGGCGAAGACATCCCGCTCGCGTTCGGTCAGTCCGAAGGCCGCCGCGACGATGTCGATCACCTCCTGGGGGCGCGCCTCCTCGATCGTGACCACGACGTCGCCGGCCCGGTCCTCTCTGCCGCCGAGCGGCGCGGCATGCACCACGAGCCAGACGCCGTCATCGGTCCGGACGCGAAGACGCGGCATCCGGTCGGCGTCGCCGCTCGCGAAGCGGCGCGCAGCGCTGACGAGGGCCTGCACTAGCGTGAACGGATCGCCGGCGTTTGGCACCGTCGCAAGACGAGCCAACTGCGCGGATGCTCCCGGGCTCAGTTGTGCGATGCGGTCGCGCGCGTCGATGATCACGACGGCCGGGCCCCGGCTGGGATCGACGTCCAGGCGGTTCACCTGAGCCAAGAGGCCGGCGCGGATGCCGCGTGTGAAAGCCGGCCCCACCCCGGCGAGATAATCCAGTTCAGATCGTGAGAACGGGTCCTCGTCGGCCCCGCGGAACATAGAGATGGCACCCCAGGCGCCCGTACGGTCTGCGAAGACCACGCGAGCCTCGTCGCGGTAACCGAAGCGCGGTTCCATGAACTCGGCCATGCGCACGGATTGGTCCAGATCTCCGCCGAGTTCTTCATGAACGCCGACCGAGACTTTGCCGGTGCGCACCATGCGCGTGATCGACGTGGGATCGTCACGTCCATACTCGATGCGCGCCCACATCACGTCGTCGTCGTTCCGGCCCACCAGCCCCGCGAACTTCCGGGTGCTCGAGACCATGGCGGTCGCGGGATCCAGGGTCGACAGGCAGGCGGCGACGAAGGGGACGACCCGCTGCAGGGTCGTGGTGGCCTCGTCGAGAAACTCCGGCAGTGCAAGACCGGCGCGCGAGACGACATCGATGTCGCTGCTTGCCCGCTGGCGCGCCAAAGTCGTGGCCATGAGATCAGTGTGCCGCGTGATGTCCCACCGCACCATCCCAGAAGTCTGGGATGCCGGCGCCGCGAATATCTGGGAGTCAAAACTCCCCGCTGATCTGGGATGGTCCGGGGGTTGGTCCACTGCAGAAACTGTGTGAGCCGGGCGCGCCGAGCGACCCGCCTTTCACGTCACAGAAGGACAGCATCATGACTCTCACATCACCCGATCCGACCGTTTCCGACCCGCTCGCTGCCGCCGAGTATTTGCGCGCAGCTCTGGGCAGTCGAGTCGTTCTCCCCGGCGAGGAGGAGTACGACACCGTACGCCGCCCCTGGAACCTGGCCATCGATCAGCGGCCGTTCGCCGTTGCTCGGCCGACCTCTGCCGAGGATGTCGTCGATATCGTCCGTGCCGCGGTCGCCACCGGACTGCGCGTGGCTCCGCAGTCGACCGGTCATGCTGCCGGCGCTCTGGCCGACACCGACCTCTCGCAGACGATTCTGCTGTGGATGGGCGGCCTGCGCGGTGTCACCGTCAACGCTGAGAACCGCACCGCTCGAGTGTTGGGCGGAAGTCACTGGAATGACGTCCTCGCCGAGGCCGCGCCGCTGGGACTCACCGCGTTGCACGGCAGCGCCGGGGACGTCTCGGTGGTGGGCTACACGCTCAGCGGCGGCCTCTCCTTCTACGCCCGCGCTCATGGCCTTGCTGTGGGAAGCGTACGCTCCGTGACGATGGTGACGGCGGATGGCCGTCTTGTCACGGCGAGCGCGACGGAGAACGCGGAGCTGTTCTGGGCGGTGCGCGGCGGGTCAGGGGCGTTCGGTGTGATCGTCTCGCTGGAGATCGATCTGCTCCCGTACGCCGATGTGTTCGCCGGCATGCTGCTGTGGGATCTCCCGCACGCGGCGCGGGTTTCGCACGCCTGGCGCGAGTGGACGATGACGGCGCCGGAGTCGGCGACAACGGCGCTTCGCATCCTGCACTTCCCGCCGGACCCGGCGCTTCCGCCGTTCCTGCGGGGCCGCTCGGTCGTGGTGATCGACGGGGCGATCCTCGAGTCGGATGCTGATGCCGCCGCGCTCCTGCAACCGCTGCGCAACCTCGCTCCCGAAATCGACACGTTCCGACGGATTCCCGCCGCCGAGCTGATTGCGGTGCACATGGACCCGCCCGTGCCGACGCCGTCGGCAACGGCCCACGCAATGTTGGCAGAGCTCACCCCGGAGGCGGTGAATGCGTTCGTGTCCACGGCGTCGGCGCCGAGCCCGATGATGGCCGAGTTGCGACACCTCGGTGGTGCGGCAGCGCGACCGTCCGGCGGCGGTGCGATCACGTCACTCGACGGCGAGTACCTGCTCGCCGCGATCGGCATGATTCCCGAGCCGCAGATGGCCGACCTTGCGCGGGCGCTCACTCGCGGGCTGGTCGAGGCGATGTCGTCCTGGCGCGCTTCCTCTCTCGCCCTCACGTTTGTCGACGGCGGCGTCGAAAACGCGGCGGGTTTCGGGGACTCCGCGCCGCAGCTGTCCGCACTCAAGCGTCAGTTCGACCCGGCCGACCTGTTCGCCGCGGCGAATCCGGTTCCGCGGGCGTCGTGAGGACCAGACCGAGACGGTGACGCTCACCGGCGCGGCGGCATGCCGTCGCCGCGCCGGTGTCTCGGTGTGGACGCAAAGACCCGGGTCAGCGGGGTACTGCGATGCGTCACAACTCTCGCGCGAGCACGAAGTCATGCTCGAGCCGCGCTCCCACGAGGAAGCGTTTTGTCCCGACCGCGTGAAAGCCGTGTTTCTGGTAGAAGCGCTGAGCGCGGACGTTGGCATGGTTGACCCCGAGCCACATCCGCTCCGCGCCAGAGGCCGCGGCGATCTCGATGGTGGCGTCGAGCAGGCGGTGTGCGACGCCAGATCCGTGCGCGGTGGGAAGCACGTAACACTTCGACAGCTCGGCGATGGGGCGTGCATCCTCCTCGTCCAGCGCGAGGCGGACGTCGGCATCCGTCGGCGGGCCCAGAACGAGCATCGTGTAGCCGACGAGTGCGTCGTCGATCTCGTCGACGAGCACGACGCGGTGGGTGTCGGCAAGGTAGCTGAGGAAGGATGCCTCGCTCAGGTGCGCGTCGATGAACGCCCGCTGGTCGTCAGCGGTCAACTCCGGCGGGCACGCCAGCGGGAAGGTCGCCGCAGCGAGGCGGTGGAGAGCTGGCGCGTCTTCTGGGCGGCGCGACGGATCATGGCATCCATTCTGGCGCCAGCCCCGCGCTCCCTCTCTTCCTAGAGGGAGGCGTACGCCTCGAACACGGTGCCCTCGGGAAGCGGATCCCAGAAGATCGCCTCGAAGGGGACGGCAGTGCCGGCCGACGGCAGCTCATCCACGTAGGTCCAGGCGCCGCCGATGATCTGTCCTGACGGGTCTCGGGCGACGACCGTGATCTGCACGAGTTCCAGGTCCTCTGCGAAGTCTCCGCTGACGGTGCCCGTGACGGTCGTCGACACCCCGTCGGATGACGAGCTGAGAGCACCCAGGGTGAGCTCACCGGTCTCGACGAACGGCGAGTACACGGCATCCGCGCCACCGGGGAAGACGATGTTGAGATCGACGATCTCGGCGTCGCCGACTCCGATGAAGTCGCCGACCAGGGCGGTCTCGCCGGAGAGGAGCACACGGTACTCGTTCGCGACGTCGACGATTGTGCCGTCGGCGCCAATCGCCTCGACGTCGATGCTGGCGTAATCGAAGATGTAGTCCTCGTTCGGATTGTCGATCACGGCGACGTACCACCAGGAGCCCGGGTCGGACGCGTACTGGCCGACAGCGGTCTCGAGCACGACGATGTCTTCTGCGACGACGGCGTCATCCATCGGCTCATCGTCCTGGGGCGGGACGGAGGTCGCCTCGGTGACCGGAGCTTGGTCAGGCGCGACAAGAGCCGCGAAGCCGCCGATCCAGAAGAACGAGATCAGGATCATCACGAACGCGACGATCCACCCGACGACCGAGATCACCAGCGCCGCAATGCTCAGGCCCGTGCCGCCGTGCTTTCTCCCGATCAGAGCGATCAGGCTCACGATGAACGCCGCAATCAGGACGGGCCCGGCGAACCAGTTCACGAAGGGCACGAACGCCATGACCAGTCCGATGCCAGCGAGCACGATCGCAACGATCGCCAGGGTCTTCGGTCGCGTGTCGGGCGGTGCTGCGACGGACGTATACCCCGGCGGCGGCGCATACGTGGGGGTCGTGGGGCCGCTCCCCGCGGACGGCGGGGTAGCGGGAGGGGCGGGAACGCCGGGGAGCAGCGCCCTCGGGTGGTGGCGGAGGCGCCGCGTTCTCGCTCGGGGTGTCCGGGCTCTCGGGCCCCGTCGGTGTGTCGTTTGACATGATTGATCCCCCGTTCGATCCCGAGCGTAGCGTTCGCGCGGCCGCCGTGCTGTGCTGTGTCACGCGTCGCTGGATATCTCAACGGTCGCCCGGGGCGGTCCCGCCATCCGTACGCTGGAGTCATGAACAAAGGCACTCTCTGGACGATCCTCGGAGTCATCGCGGCGATCGTGATCGCATGGATTCTCGTGGAACTGCTCTGGGGCGTTGCGCTGCTCATCGTGAAACTTGCGGTCGTCGCGGTCGTCGCCCTCTTCGTGTTCTTCCTGCTGCGCGCCGTCTTCTCGCGCTCGTCGTCGTCCGAATGACGGTCCCCGCGGCAGCTCGTGGCACGGTCAGTGCTGCGGTGCTTGCCGCGGCGCTGAGCCTGACCGCGTGTGTGGAATCGGCATCCGCGCCGGAACCACTCACGAGCAGCCGTGTTCCGGCGCCGGCGAGCGAAACGCCCGCCCCCGGGCCATCCTCGATGCCGGTGATGTGGCGCACGGCGAGTGCGCCGAAGACGGTGGCAGCGAATCTGCGCGTGCCATGGTCGGTGGTGCCGTTTGCTGACGGTACGCGGATCGTGAGTCTGCGTGGCGGTGAGATCGCCGAGGTCGACGCGAGCGGGTCGGCGCGCACGATCGGCGGCGTTTCGGGCGTCAGTGCGATCGGCGAAGGCGGCCTGCTGGGCCTTGCGCTGCGAGAAACGGATGCCGAGACGTGGCTCTACGCGTATCTGACGAGCTGGGATGGCAATCGGGTTATCCGGATGCCGCTGCTGGGCGCTCCGGGTGAACGACGACTCGGCGGCGAGCAGCTCATCGTCGAGGGCATCCCGAAGGCGAACACGCACAATGGCGGGCGCATTGCTTTCGGTCCTGACGGCTACTTGTACGTCGCGACGGGGGATGCCGGGATCCGTGATGCGTCCCAGGACCCGGGCTCATTGGCGGGCAAGATCTTGCGCTTTGACGCTGATGGTGCGCCCGCGCCGGGCAATCCGTTCGGGACGGCTGTCTACTCGCTCGGCCACCGCAACGTTCAAGGCCTGGCGTGGACCGATGACGGAACCCTGTGGGCAACCGAGTTCGGGCAGGACCAAGTCGACGAGATCAACCGCATCGTGCCCGGCGCCAACTACGGCTGGCCGATCCACGAGGGCGCTGCGGGCGATTCCGCCTACGAGGATCCCGTCGTCACCTGGGCGACCGACGAGGCGAGTCCCAGCGGATTGGCGGCCATCGGCAACACCCTTTTCGTGGCGGCGTTGCGCGGCCAGCGCGTGTGGACGCTCGACGTCGACGCCGGCGGGCTGATCGGTGATCCGCAGCCGCTGTGGATCGGGGAGCTCGGTCGCATCCGTGACGCTGTGGTCGACGGCGACGAACTGCTGCTGCTGACCAACAACACCGATGGGCGGGGATCACCCTCCGGCAACGACGATCGCCTGCTGTCCGTCCGTCTCGTCGAGGCCGCGCCGTAGTTCGTCTGTGCGGTCAGCGCGACAGGCCCGCGAGTGTTCGCACGATCGCGACAGCATCCAGTCCGCCGTCGCCGGCGACAACGCCCCCGGCGAACAGCTGCGCGCATGCGTCGATCAGGGGCGACGCGATTCCTGCGGCGGCAGCGGCATCCTGGATCAGCTCGGCATTCACGTGGACGTCGGCGATCGAAGCCTGCGGGGTCATGTCGCCGCGCACCAGCTTGTCGGTCTTCACGCGGGACAGGGGCGAGGCCATTTGGCCGGCGTCGAGGATGCTGCGCAGCACCTTCAGATCCATGCTGTGGGCCTCGGCGAAGTGAAAGGACTCCGCCAGTCCCGCCAGGAGCGAGACGAGGAACACGTTGGCGCTGAGCTTCATCGTCAGCGCCGCCGGAACCTCGCCGCAGACTTCGACGCGTGAGCACAGGGGGCCGATGAGCTGGCGGACCCGCTCGACGGCATCCGGCGGCCCGGCCAGCAACCCCACGAGGGTGCCGGTCTCGGCGGGTACGCGCGAGCCCGATACCGGTGCTTCGACGTAGGTTCCTCCCGCCGCGGCGATGTCGTCGGCGAGTTTCAGCGAGTCGGCCGGAGAGATCGTCCCGGTGTTCACGATGGTGCGCCCCGCCACGAAGGCGTGTATGGCTCCGCTTTCGTCGCGCAGCACCGCGTCGATGGCGCCTGCGTTCCGGAGCATCACGATCACGGTGTCGGATGCCGCGAACACTCCTTCCGGTGACGCTCCCGCCGCGGCGCCGGCATCCACGATCGGCTGGAGCGCTGCCGGTGACCGCGTCCATGCTGTCAGCCGGACTCCCGCGTCCAGGAGCCGGCGGGCCATCGGGGTTCCCATGAGCCCGAGACCGATGAATCCCACGCGCTCGGCAGGCGTGGGTCGCGGCGTGGTCGACGGCTGACCGGTGAGGGGCTTCTCGAACCAGTGATGCGCGTAGGGTTCGTCGTTGAACGCGGGGATTTCGGAGTAGCCGGCGGAGCGGTAGAGCTGGATCGCTTCGGTGAGGGCGCGATTCGTGTCAAGACGCGCGACCGTTGATCCGGCGTCGCGTGCGGCATCCTCGATGGCGGTGAGCAAGCGTCGTCCGAGGCCCATCCCGCGCGTTTCGGGCGCAACCCACAGCCGCTTGATCTCGCCGACGCCATCCGGGTGGAGCTTGACGCCGACGCATCCGACGACGGTGCCCTTGAGGGTTGCCAGGAGGAAGAGCCCGGCGGGCGGTCTGAGAGCCTCCGCCGGCGCCGGCCGGGTGGTGGTGGCATCGAACGCGGTCTCGAACCGCTCCGTGAGCACGGCGTAGTACTGCGCGATCGCGTCGCGCGCCGCGGCACCGTCGGGATCTGCCGGTGCGATCTCGATAGCGGAGGCCGTGAGAAGGCGGCGGGTCGTCGCCGCAGCCGCCAGCAGGTCGCGTTGCTGGTTCGGCGTGAGCGGTTGGAGGATCGCGTCGGCCAGATCATCCGACAGGTGATCCAGGATGCCGATCTCGGCGCGGCCCGCAGCCGTGACCTCCGCACGTCGGACGCGACTATCGTCTCCGGATGTGGTCGTGACGATGAGCCCTTCGTTCTCGAGTGCCCTCAGCATGCGGCTGAGGTACCCGGAGTCCAATCCGAGTCGTGCTCGCAGCTCGCGCACCTCCGCGCCGTCTGCGCCGATCTCCCAGAGCAGCCGATCGAGAGCGAGTGATCGTCCGCGGTCGAGGTACTGGTCTTCGAGGATGCCGATGCGCTCGGTGACCGTGCGGTTGAAGGCCCGCAGTTCGGCCCGGGCGCCGGCGGGATCGAGGGGATTCGCGACCATATATCTGACTATAGTCAGACAATGCGCGTGGTGTGGACCGGCAGCCACCTCACATTCAGGGGAGCTGTGTCGTCCTGAATGATGAGAGCGTGCGTCCTGGTCGTGACGACGCGGATGAGGAGAGATCATGCGCATTGCGGTTGCCGGAGGAACGGGGACGGTGGGGCACCACGTCGTCGATCAGGCGACGCGTGCCGGTCACGAGGTCGTCGCCCTGGCGCGTTCGAACGGTGTCGATCTGACCACCGGTGACGGGCTTCGCGCCGCGATCGAGGGAGCAGATGCCATCATCGACGTCGCATCCGCGCAGACGCTCTCGGCGCGCGCATCCCGGGACTTCTTCGGATCGGTGACGGAGAACCTGCTGGCGGCGGCCCGCGGCGCCGATGTTCACCATGTGGCGCTGTCGATCGTCGGTGCCGCGGCGGCACCCCACGGGTATTACGCGGGCAAGCTCGTGCAAGAGCAGCGTGTCGCGGCGTCCGCTGGTCACTGGTCGATCCTGCGTGCAACGCAGTTCCACGAGTTCGCCGCTCAGGTGCTCGCTCAGGCGAAGATTCTCGGCGCGCACCTGGTGCCGCGGATGCGGTCACAACCCGTGGCCGCGTCAGAGGTCGCCGCCGCATTGGTTCAGATCGTTGAGAGCGGGGCACACGGCGATGAGCCCGATCTCGCCGGACCGCGCGAGGAGCGGATGGCTGACCTGTCCCGCAGCTACCTGCGCCGGACGGGATCGGCGGACCGGGTGCTCGAGGTGCGTCTTCCCGGGGCACTGGGCGCCGCAATGGCGAAGGGCGGACTGCTGCCCGGGTCAGACGCCCGTCTCGGGTCGCAGACGTTCGCGCAGTGGTTGGACCAGTACCGTGGCACCGGGGGAGCCGATGACCGATGAGTCCATCGACGGCGAGGCGATCGCCGAGCGCCGACACCTCGTATCGCTAGCTTTCCGGATGCTGGGCACGATCGCCGAGGCCGAGGACGCCGTGCAAGAAACGTACGTGCGCTGGTATCGCCTCTCCGATCAGGAGCGGGCCTCGATCGATTCGCCGCGCGCGTGGTTGACTCGGGCGGCCAGCAGGGTGTGCCTGGACCTTCTCGGGAGCGCGCGAGCACGGCGCGAGAGCTACATCGGGGAGTGGCTGCCAGAGCCGGTGCCGGTGACAGCGTTCGGCGCTCCCCATGAACCCGCGTCCTCCGACGCGCGGGACCCGCTTGATCGCGTGAGTCTTGACGAATCGGTGTCCACCGCGTTGCTCACGGTCCTGGAATCGATGACACCGGCAGAGCGTGTCGTCTTCGTGCTTCACGAGGTCGTCGCGGTGCCCTTTCGTGAGATCGCCGAGGTGGTGGGGCGAACGGATGCGGCGTGCCGCCAACTCGCGGCATCCGCTCGTCGTCGCGTGCGAAGCGCTGCGGCGCGTCGGGTCTCGCGCGAGGAACACGATCGGGTGGTGTGGGCCTTCGCGGCGGCCGCACAGTCGGGCCGGCTCGATGAGCTGATCGCCGTGCTCGACCCGGAGGTCGTGTTGCGCTCGGACGGCGGCGGTCGCGTCAGCGCAGCCCGCCGTCCGGTGATCGGTGCCGATCGCGTGGCCCGCTTCCTGCTGGGTATCGGGCAGAAGCGACCCGAGGTCCAGCTGCACCCTCTCCAGACACCCGATGGACTCGGATTCGCGATGTGGCTGGATGCGCGAATCGTCGGTGTCGTCACCCTCGAGGTGGGGGCGACCAGTGTGCGCGAGGTCAGGCTGGTGCTGAACCCCGAGAAGCTCTCACTCTGGAACTGACGGCGGCGATTCCACCAGCGAAGATCGCGGCGTACCAGAGCGCAGCGGTGCCGAACGCCGCGTAGCTGATCGCACCGCCGATCGCACCGACCGCAATGGCGAGCCACAGCGCGAGGTAGCGGAGCCACCCGGTTCGGTCGCCGCCGCGCAGCGCCCCGACGATCCCTTCGCCGATCTTCACGAGCGCGCCCGTCATGTACGTGATGCCGAAGGATGGCCCGCCCCGCCCACTGAAGACCGTGTTCACGGCTCCCATCCCGAGCGCGAGGCACACGGCGGTGGGCGCGACGCCGAGTAGAGCCGAACCGGTCACGGCGTTGGGGTCGACCGGCGCAGCGGATGCCAGCGCTGCTCCCACGGCGGTGATCGCTGCGACGGCCAGGAGAAGAAGCCAGCTCCGGTCGCGCCGTGGCGATCTGATCGCCGTTCCGGCCATGACCCCGACGACGAAGGCGACGATGACCGCGAAACCGAATCCAGCGGCCGCGAGATCGCCCCCGGCAAGCTCGACGCCGGACTGCGTCGTATTGCCGCTCATGAACGACACGAAGTACCCGCCGAGATAGATGAACGCGATGCCGTCGATGTAGCCCGCGAGGACGGCGAGCAGCACGGCGATGGCGAGCCGAGAACGGGGGAGTGAATCGACCACGGCTGGGCGGCGTCCTTTCCCGCGGCGGCCCTCGCGCGGCGTCAGGGCCCAGAGTAGCGGCGAGCGCGCTCGTGCGCCGGTGTCAGTGGCCGCGCACGCTCGTGAGATACCGGGCGGTCATCTGCACGCGACGGTCGGGATCATGGGTCAGCCGCTGAAGGATGCCGGTTGCCTCGTCGCTCTCGATCTCACCGAGGGCCTGGGTCAGCCGAAGCCGGGCCTCAGCGTCGGCGAGTGTCGTCAGGGCGGCATCCAGCCTCTGCTCGATATCGCCGGGATGGGAGCGTGCGATGTGCCCGAGCGACTCGGCTGCTTCGACGTCGTCGGTGCCCCGCACGATCATCGCGATGAGTTCGTCAGCCGCTTCCGTCGCTCCGCGCGGGCCGAGGGCGAGAGCAGCGCTCCCGCGGACGACCGGGTCGGCGTGGTCGAGGGCGTCGAGCAGGAGCGGATCGATATCCGTTCGCGCCGGTGACGCGATCTTTGTGAGCGTCGTGATTGCTCGCTGCCGAACCGTGCCATCGGGCGAATCGAGGGCGCTGCGCAGGGCGGTGACGGTGGACTCGTCGGCCGATCGCGCGAGCGCCCACTGCAGTGCCCCCGCGACGTTCGGATCGTCCTCGGCGAGCACGGCGTCGGTGAGCGCGGAGGCCATGGGCGCCGCGGGATGTGCGAGCGCGGCGCGTTGCCGTTCGGATGCGTCGGCCGACCCCAGGCGCTGCAGCAGCGCCACGGTCTGCAGGACGTCGGTCCAGGCGTCGGGCTGCTGCTCTCGCAGCTGACGGAGCCGGCCCAGAAGCTCCTGCTCGCGCGCGATCGTCTCTACCGTGCCGGCGATCACCCGGTCGAGGATGTCGGTCGGGGTGGCGCCGGCGTCGCTGAGCGCATCCCCGACCTGCCGCAGCGGCAGCCCGAGCGAGCGCAGCGCCTCGACCTGCAGCAGGCGACGCAGATCGTCCTCGCCGTAGTCTCGGTACCCCGCGCCGGTGCGCTCGCTCGGCTGCACGAGGCCGATGCGGTCGTAGTGCCGCAGCATCCGCGCGCTCACGCCGGAACGCCGCGAGACATCACCGATTCTCATCCGGGCGACTCCTCTGCATCGTCGTCGGCGACCGTCGGGGCGTTTCGAAGCGCCACGACCCGCCGCGCTTCGAACACGGCTGCCTCGAAGCCCTCGTCGGGATCGGCGAGAAGCCGTTGGGTCGCGAGAGCGTGCATCCGGGTTTCGTCGCTCAGATCCTTCGCGAGAACCCTGTCGATCGCGCTCGACCCCGCCTCACCCAAGCCGACGAACGCGTGACTGAGGCTGCGCTGTACGTCCGTGCCGCCGCGGCCGAGTTGTCCGGCCAGTGCGGCGGCAAGCTCTGGTTCGCCGCCCCGGGGGACGAGGACAACGGCGGCCCGCCACGCCGATCGCGCAACCTCGTCATCCGGGTCGGCGAGCGCTTCGGGCGTGATCGCCTGCCACCCGGCGGCCTCACCGACCTTCGACAGGGTGTGCAGCGCCTGGCTGCGCGCCTGCGCGTTCGTGCTGCGCGTCTCGGCGAGAAGCCTCGGCACCGTCAGGTCGCTGGCGTGACGCGTGATCGCCCACGTGAGTGTGTCGCGAACGGTGAAGTCCGGCTCTGCGCCGCACCGACCGATGAGGATCTCGACGAAGCTCGGATCCGGTCGGGATCCCGCGGTCAGCGCTGCCTGCATCCGGGTGGATGCAGACGCGTCTCGCAGCAGCGCGTCCAACCGGTCGACGTTTCCTGATTGCGTGGTCATGGTCCACCTCCAGAGACCATCCAAAAGCTTGACACAGTGTTAAGGTCAAGCCCGGCGACGCCCGGCTTCTCAGGGATCTTGTCGCCGCGCGTGTTAGCGTCGCGCCATGTCCTCGACGACTCATCCCGGGACTGCCGACCACGACTCCCACTCCGCTTCGCCGGGACCGCTTGAGCGCGACATCCGTGCCGAGATCGCCGATGCCGAGCGCGCGGACCGTCCGATCAGACGGATGCTTCGCACGACCCGAGCGTGGGTCGCGCGGCATCCGCGTGTCGAGGTCGCCTACCGCATCGGCGTCGGAGTCGTCGGGACGGTCTTGACCCTCGGTGGACTCGTGCTCGTGCCGCTTCCGGGACCGGGCTGGCTCGTCGTGTTTCTGGGGCTGGCGGTGCTCGGCACCGAGTTCCACTGGGCTCGCCGGCTGGCGGGCTGGGTCAAGCGGATGCTGGACCGGTTCTGGCAGTGGTGGCGTCAGCGTCGCGCGGCTCGCGCAGCTCGCGAGAGATGAGGGCCCACGCCAGCAGGAACGCGGGCTCGTCGAGCCGTCGTCGTCGCATCCAGCTGGTCACCTCGGTGTTGCACTTGCTCGCGTTGCAGCGGCCACAGGCCGGGACCACGTTCTCGATCGTGTAGCTGCCACCGCGCGAGATCGGCAGGACGCAGTCCTTCTGGAGCGGAACGTCCGCGGCACCGCAGTACGCACACCGTCCCCACGCCTCGCGGATGAGCAACCACTGCGCACCGGTGAGATCGCTGCCCGATGCGGCGATACGCCGTGCGCGGCGACGCGCGACACGGGCGCGACGGGTGCGCGGGGCGGCCATGCGACCGACGGTAGTGCGTCCCGTCCGCGCCGGCCGTGCGACACACCCCGCATGCGTGGCTCGCGGCGCTCCGACGCACGAGCCGGTCGTGCCGACCTCGTCAGCCGGCGGCGCGGTGCACGAGATCGCGCAGGGTCGTCTCAACCTCGTCGGTGACCTCGACCACGGCGAAGGCGGTCGCCCACATGGCGCCGTTGTCGAGCAGGGCGTCCTCGTTGAACCCGACGCTGCCGTAGCGTGTGTCGAACTTCGAGGCCGGCTGGTAGAAGATGACGACCTTCCCGTCTCGCGCGTACGAGGGAAATCCGTACCAGGTCTTGGGATCAAGATGCGGCGCCTCGTCCTGCACGATCCGGTGCAGCAGCTCGGCGACGGCCTTGTCTGTCCCGCTCAGTGCGGCGATGGCATCCACGCACGCCTGCGCTTCGCGCTTCTTCTTCGCCGATCCCGTGCCACCCGCGCCCTGCTCCCGCAGCTCGGCGGCGCGCTGCTTCATCGCCTCGCGTTCGGCGTCGCTGAAGCCATCCGTTGGGGTGTCGCGCTTGTCAGCCATCGTGCGTCCTCTCTCGTGCCGGTGACATCGAACATACGGTGCACGGCCGCGGGATACTTCTTGATTCCTGCTCGATGCGGGCGCTCGCGAGCTGACGGTGAACCCGAGGCGGGGATGGGTTGTCAGAGAAAACACAGAGGGATTCGTGACCGAATCTCGACCTGTTCGACACCCAGTCCGGCCATCGGACGCTGCTAATCTGCCGCGTGGGCGGGGGCCCGAACAATCGACCCATACCTGACGGAGTGACCTCGATGCGGAACGTTGTGCGCCAGAAACAGTCCTACCTGACCGAATCCGACGACAGAACGAGCACCCGGGGCCCGGCGCACCGCATCATCGGCGCTGTTGCTCTCGTTGCGGCATCCGCGCTCGCGCTGGCGGGCTGCTGGGCACCCGCCGACCCCGATGGTGAGGGATCGGCCGTGAGCGGTGCCGTCGCGCCGGTCGTCGAGGGTGCCGCTGTCTCGGGATGGGAGGTGTCGGCGTGGTCAGCCGGTGCTGACGGTGACGCGGCGTCTCAGATCGGTTCCGCGTCATCCGATCGTGATGGTGACTTCGTCGTCGATCTCGGTGCAGTGTCGCGGGAGGATGACCTCGTCTACCTGCTGGCGACCGCGCCCGGCGGCGATGACGCGACGGTGACCGCGACCTTCGCGGCGATCGTGCCCGCGGATGCCACCGCTGTCGTTCTCAATGAGCGCACCACCGTCGCCGCGGGGTATGCCCTCGCGCAGTTCACCGGCCCGGACGGCGTCGAGGGCTCAGCGCCGGGCCTGCCCAACGCTGCCGCGATGTACGCGAACCTCGTGGATGCGCACACCGGCGACTACGGGGCGGTGCTGACGTCGGCGCCCAACGGCACGCAGACCGAGGCCCTGCCGACGTTTACGTCGCTGACGAACATCCTCAGTGCGTGCGTCCTGGATGCTGACGCGTGCCGAGTCCTCGTCGATGCCGCGAGCGCGCGGTCAGACGATCGGCCCGTCGATACGTTCCGAGCTTTCGCGCAGGTCGCTCGAGACCCCAGCCCTGCTGCCTCGACGCTGTATGACCTCTCGCTGACCGTCGCCGGGGATCGCCCCGGGCTGATGGCAGCACCCGCCGCCTGGACCCTCGCGCTGCGCTTCGACGGTGACGGGCAGACTCTCGACGGTCCGGGCAACTTCGCCATCGACCCCGACGGCAACATCTGGGTCAACAACAACTACGAATACGGTGCTGATCCGCAGGACCCGACCTGCGGCAGCGACCTGCTGATGAAGTTCGCGCCCAACGGCGACATGGTGGGCAAATACACGGGAGGCGGGCTGAGCGGATCCGGATTCGGGATCGCCTTCGACCCCTCGGGACAGCTGTGGGTCAGTAACTTCGGGTTCGCCGGAGAAGGATGCACCGAGCAGCCGACACACAACAGCGTGTCGCTCTTCTCGCTCGAAGGGGAGCCGCTCTCGCCGCCGGAGACCGGATTCACCGCCGGCGAGCTCGCCTGGCCGCAGGGTATGGACATCACGGCCGCCGGCGATGTGTGGAATGCGAACTGCCAGACCGGAACCGTCACCGTGTATCCCGGTGGCGACCCCGAGAAGGCGATGACGCTGGATGCCGGCCTGGACCAGGCGTTCGGCGTTGTCGACACGGGTACCCACGTTGTCGTGAGCGGTATCGCGAGCAGCTCCGTGGCGGTCTTCAACTACGACGGCACGCTGGTGGGTGGTGCCCCGCTGACTGGCGACGAATTCGTGCTGCCGATGGGTGTCGCGGCCGATCCCGAGGGCAACGTGTGGGTTGCCAACTCGGGCTCGACGACCCTCCCGTGCCCCACCCGGCCGATCTCGTCGGGGCCGACCGGGTCGATCGCGCTCATCGACGCCGACGGTCAGACGGTCTCGGGGCCCTTCACCGGTGGCGGGATCACCCGGCCGTGGGGCATCGCCACCGACGGCAACGGCAACGTCTGGGTTGCCAACTTCTCCGACCAGCGCGTCTCAGCGTTCTGCGGCACGTCGCCCGACACCTGCCCCGGCGACCTGTCGACGGGCGATCCGATCTCACCGGATGCCGGCTACGCGTTCGATGGTCTCGTTCGCAATACGGGACTCATCGTCGACCCGTCGGGCAACCTCTGGATCGCCAACAACTGGGAACAGGTGCCGCTGCAGTCAAACCCCGGTGGCCATCAGATCGTCGCCTTCGTCGGCCTCGCCGCCCCCGTGGAGGTTCCGCCCTTCACCGGCTGATCCCCCCGGGTGCGCGAGTGGCGCGGTGGATGCTTGCGCCCGACATGGCGCGAGTGTTACCGTGGCCGACCCACAACGACGTGCCCTGGGGTAACCGTGAGGTCCCCCGATCAACGGCACGACCCGAAACCGCTGTATCTCGGTAGGTCGGGAGAAGTGCCCGCCGATCGCCGGGCGCGCGTTGTCGGGGTGCGCCACGCCGGCGCGAACCCCCAGCATCCGGGCTGACCCCACACAGTCTGCGCGCGCAATCATGAGGGCTCGCGCGAGAAGGTCTGGGCTCGGCGTGAGGGGTTGTGCCAGGCTCGAACCGTGAGTACCAGCACGGATCTACGCGTAACGCCCCCGACCCGCCGCGAGTGGCTTGCCCTCGCGGTTCTGTCCACGGGACTGGGGATGATCGTGCTCGACGGCACGATCGTGGGCGTTGCCCTCCCGGTCATCATCGCCGACATCGGTCTCGACCTCACCGACGCACAGTGGGTCAACAGCCTCTACGCGGTGCTGCTCGCAGCTCTCCTCCTATCGACCGGCAAGCTCGCCGACCGCTGGGGACGCAAGCTCCTGTTCCAGGTCGGTCTCGTCGTCTTCGTCGGCGGCAGCATCCTTGCCGCGATGGCGGATGCCGCAGGCCCCCTGATCGCAGCGCGCGCCGTGCAGGCAATCGGCGCGGCGCTGATCATGCCCTCCACGCTGTCCACCGTGAATGCCGTGTTCCGGGGCAAGTACCGCGGCGCCGCCTTCGGGGTGTGGGGCGCGGTGATCTCGGGTGCGGCAGCTGTCGGTCCGCTCGCCGGTGGTGCTCTCACCCAGTGGGCCTCCTGGCATTGGATCTTCCTGGTGAACATCCCGCTGGGCGCCGCGGTGTTCATCGCGGGCTTGCTCACCGTGCCCGAAACGAAGGGCGCCAAGGGGCGACCCGGCGCCGACGTCGACGGCGCGCTGCTGAGCGCGATCGGTTTCGGCGCACTGGTCTTCGCCGTGATCGAGGGTCCGCAACTCGGGTGGTGGGCGCCGACCGGCGACTTCTCGATCTTCGGATGGCAGTGGCCGGCGGGTGCTCCCGTGTCGGTGGTGCCCATCGCCTTCGCGGTCGCGCTCGTGGCCCTCGTGCTGTTCGTGCTGTGGGAACGGCACCGCGAGAAAGTGCGCCGGTCCGCGATCCTCGATCTGAACCTCTTCCGGCTCCCGACCTTCACATGGGGAAACGTGACGGCGGCGATGGTCGCGGTGGGGGAGTTCGCCATCATCTTCGTCCTGCCCCTCTATCTCGTGAACGCACTGGGACTGGATGTCATGGGCGCAGGGCTCGTGCTGGCGGCGATGGCAGTGGGGGCGTTCTTCTCCGGCGCCTCCGCGCGCCATCTCGCGGCGCGCTTCGGGTCACCCGGCACCGTGCTGATCGGCCTTGCCCTCGAGGTGGTCGGGGTCGCCGTCCTCGCTCTGCTCGTTAGCGGCACGAGTTCGGGGTGGATTGTCGCGATCCCGCTCGTGGTCTACGGCCTGGGCCTGGGTCTGGCATCCGCGCAGCTGACCGGAACGGTTCTGCAGGATGTGCCGGTCGACGTGTCGGGGCAGGGGTCGGCGACCCAGAGCACCGTCCGGCAGGTGGGGTCTGCCCTCGGGACGGCGTTCGCGGGTGCTGCGCTGGCGGTCGCCCTCGCGCTCACGTTGCCGGCCGCGCTGACAGATGCCGGGATCACCGGATCGACCGCGACGCAGCTGGCCGACACCACGCGGCAATCCGCGGGTACGACCATCAGCCAGCTGCGCGCTGAAGGATCCAGCAGCTCGCTCGGAGACCAAACCGCGGCTGCGGTGACCGCGCTGTCGAACGGCTTCGCGGATGCCACGCGCTGGTCGCTGCTGGTGGCGACGGTGTTCCTGCTGCTCGGATTCGTCGGTGCGCTCGTCGTTCGGCGGGCCGCGGCGCGCTCCGCGGCAGGTGGTGCCGCAGCATCCGATGCCGGCGCGGGGGAGCGCGGGTGAAGTACGACCTCAAGAAGGACCGGAAGGATCTGTACGCGCCCGGGACGCACGAGTTCACGCGAGTGACGGTGCCCCCGATCACGTATCTCGCGATCGACGGCCACGGCGACCCCAACACGTCAGCCGCGTACACGGACGCCGTCGGTGCCCTCTACGCGGCGGGATACGCCGTCAAGTTCGCCTTCCGCGCCCGCACGGGTGATGACCTGGTCGTCGGTCCCCTCGAGGGGCTGTGGACCAGTGACGACCCGTCGAGCTTCGCCGACCGGCGCAAGGATGCCTGGGACTGGACGATGCTGATTCCGCTGCCGCCGGCCGTGACCGATCCCGACATCCGTGCCGGACTCGACGCTGCCGCTCGCAAGAAGCCGGAGCTCCCGATCGACCGGATCGGGGCGCCCACGATCGACGAGGGGCTCTCGCTGCAGATCCTGCACGTCGGGTCCTATGACGCCGAGACTCCGACGCTGCATCGGCTCCACGCGGAGCTCATGCCCGCTCAGGGCCTGACCTTCAACGGCCCGCATCACGAGATCTATCTCAGTGACCCGCGCCGCGTGGCTCCCGAGAAACTGAAGACGATTCTGCGTCAGCCGGTGCGAGCGGCCGGCTGACGCGGGTCCGACAGGAGCGCTGCCGGACCCGCGGCGATCACGCGGTGATCAGGCGGTGATCACGCGGCGGGCTGCGCCTGCGCGAGGGCAGTGCGCAGACCATCGACCAGCGGCGTGGTGGGGCGTCCGATGAGACGGGCGAGCGTGCCGTCAGTGTCCGCGAGGACCCCCTCGGCGATCGCCAGATCGATGCCGACGACGAACTGAGCGACCTCGGCGGGCAGGCCGAACTGCTCGAGCTGAGCCTGCTTCTGCTCGGCGGTTTGGGTGACGTAGGCGACCTCTCGGCCAAGAACCTCTCCCGCCGTGGCGGCGAGTTCGTCATAGGTCCACGCGACATCGCCGGCGAGCTCGTAGACCTGACCCAGGTGTCCGTCATTCACGAGTACGGCGGCTGCCGCTTCGGCGTAGTCGCGACGGCTCGCGCTGGCCACACGACCGTCCCCGGCTGCCGCGGCGATGACGCCTGAGTCTGCCGCGCCGAGCAGGTCCTGCGTGTAGTTCTCGTGGTACCAGTTGTTGCGCAGGATGACGGCAGGAAGCCCCGCGGCGGCGATCGCCTCTTCTGTTGCCCGGTGCTCGGCGCCCAGTGCGTAGTCGACGGATGTCGCTTTCGGTGCACTCGTGTACACGAACTTGTCGACGCCTGCCTTCTGGGCTGCCTCGATGACGTTGCGGTGGCCAGCGAAGCGGGATCCGACCTCGGAACCCGAGATCAGCAGGACGCTCGTGATGCCGTCGAGGGCGGCGTCGATTGTGGCGGGCTCGGTGTAGTCCAGGGGAGCGACGCGCACACCGAGGTCGGTGAGCGGGCCAGCCTTGGCGGGAGTGCGGACGCCGGCGACGATGTCGGATGCCGGAATACCGCGCTCGAGGAGAGCGTCAACGACGTGGCCGCCGAGGTTGCCAGAGGCGCCCGTGACGAGAATGGCCATGATGAGTCCTTTCGATCGTGAGGCCGCTTCGGCGCTCATCACCCGCAACCGGGGTGCTCATCACCGCATTCCTTGCGACTGGTACCCACTTCCTCGTAAGGTACCCACGTGGCGGTAAGTCTTGCGGAAATCCGGGAATCTCACGCGGCAGCCTTTTCAGCGGCCTGTCCGACGCGGGTCGTCCTCGACCACGTGATGTCGAAGTGGGGCATCCTCGTGCTGCTCACTCTCGGCGACGGCACCGCCCGGTGGGGGGAGTTGCGCCGCGGCATCGACGGCATCAGCGAGAAGATGCTCGCGACGACGCTGAAGACGCTCGAGGGTGACGGACTGGTGCAGCGCACGTCCTACCCCGAGGTGCCGCCGCGAGTCGAGTACGCCCTGACGGCCCTCGGCCACGACCTCATGCTGCGCCTGGGGCCGCTGATGGAGTGGATCGCCGTTCACGCCGATCAGATGGTTGGCACCGCAGCCAGCGACTGAAATCCGTCTGGCCTGCTCAGGGCGTGCCGCGTCCCGCCCGATGCGCGATGACGATCGCAAACCCCAGCAACACCGCCGGCGTCGCGATCGCGGCGACCCACGCGCCGGTGACTGCTGCGTAGGCGGCATCGGCATCGATGCGAGCCGCGTCGCTGGGAATGCGCACGACCGCGACCCGGGCGAAAGCGAGATCCATATCGCCTTCAAGGTCAGCCAACGACGCTTCGGCGTTCGCGAGGTCGGTCTCGGCGCTCCAGTTGTTGCAGAGAGCTGACCACGGATTCACGCGGAGGCAGTTCGCGTGACCGACCGCGAACTCGCGCAGGCGCTCGGTCTCGTCCTGGGCTGCCATGACGGCATCGGCGCGGCTGCGCGCCTCGGCAAGTGCATCATCCAGGATGCCGCGGTTCTGTGCCGCCGACGACGCTGCTCGGTCATACGCCGCCCAGAGCTGGGTCGTCCCGACGACGCCGATCGCGGCGATGGCAATCGCGATCACCGCGAGAGTCACCGCGCGGATCGGCAGGGCCCGCAGTCTAGGCATCAGCACCTCTTCGTCCTGTCCCGTGGCGGGAAACTTACCAGCCGTACGCGGCGTGAGGGCCGGTCAGCCGTAGCCTGGACGGATGACAGGCGACTCCCGTGACGCGGCGGGACCGGTGAGCGCTGCCGACGGGAGTGACCGAGGCGCGCCAGGTTCCGTCGGAGCGCACGGCGCGCGCCGACAGCTTCTGGAGCTCGTCTCGAGCGATCCCACGGTCGGGCCCCGTGACAGTTTGGCCGCGCTCCTCGGGTTTCCTGACGACCCCGACGCGAGGCGGGCGGCTGTGCTCATCCTGTTCGGGGTGTTGGACTCGTCGCCCAGCGCTCACCGTGCGAGCGCCGCCGAGGTCTCGCAGGATCTGGATGTTCTGCTGCTGGCTCGGGCGACGACCCTGCGTTCCCACGCCGGGCAAGTCGCGTTTCCCGGGGGCAGGCTCGATCCGGGCGACTCCGGTCCGGTCGCGGCGGCGCTGCGTGAGGCGCGGGAAGAGACAGGCCTGAATCCGGACGGTGTCGATGTGCTGGGTACGCTCGGCGAGGTGCCGCTGCCGTACTCGTCGCATCGCGTGACGCCGGTGCTGGGGTGGTGGCGCGAGCCGTCGCCCGTGCGCGCTGTCGATGTGGCCGAATCGGCTGCGGTGTTCCGGGCCCCGGTCGCCGACCTTCTCGATCCCGCGAATCGGGGCAGCACCGTCATCGATCGAGGCCCACGAATGCACCGCGCTCCCGCCTTCCAGGTGCGCACCGATACCGGAGAACACCTGGTCTGGGGGTTCACCGCGATGCTGCTGGACGGCCTGTTCGATCGTCTCGGATGGACTGAGCCGTGGGACCCGATGCGCGAGTTCGCGATTCCGAATCTGCTTCCGTAGCGGCGGTTGCCGCGGCATCCGTGCGGCAGAGCTGGCGGGCTGCGAGGATGTCGACCGTGGCGCATCCGATCATGTTCGACGAGGACGATCCGATCCTCGCCCGCGTGCGGGCGATCGCCCTCGGTTTGCCGGGTGCCGGTGAGAAGGTGTCACACGGTCGGCCGCACTTCTTCACGAAGCGCACCTTCTGCATCTTCGGCGGGTCACAGCGCATCGACGGGGAGTGGGTCGCCCACGATGCCGCGCTGGTGATCAAACCCGACCCTGCCGACGAGCCGGCGCTTCGGCAGGATCCTCGGTTCTGGATCCCGGCCTACCTCGGTCCGTCCGGGTGGCTCGGGCTCGACCTCGACGCGAATGGCGCGTGGGATGAGGTCGCAGAGCTCATCGACGCGTCGTACCGGGTGACCGCGCCGGTCACGCTCGTCAGGCAGCTCGACGCCCGCTGACCTCGACAGCACCGGGCATCCGTCTTCGCTCGGGCGCCAGGAGGCGGTGCCTGGTGGTGAGAAACTCAGATGTGCACTCCCGTTCCCGCTCTGCCCTGGTGCTCTCGGCGATTCTTGCCGCACTGACCGTGTTCGACATCGTTCTGCACGTTGCGATCGATCAGGTCGAGCCGCTGCGCATCTCAGGCAATCTCGTCGTCCTGGCTGCTGCGCTTGCCGTGCTGCTCGTCCCCGTCGCGCGGCGTGCGTGGATCCCGGCTCTGGCGGGTGCGATCAGCCTGGCGCTGAATCTCGTGTTCGTCGCGCGCGAGGGCATCGGCACGATGGGGGCGATTCTCGTTGCGGTGAGCACCGCGATGTGTGCGGCGATCGCGATCGTTCTCGCTCGTCAGCCGCGCTGACCGCGCTTCACGCAGCGACAACTGGCTGATCTCGAACTCAGCGATCCGTGCTCATGCCGCGACGGCGGCGGAGCATCAGCACGGCACCGCCGGCGATCAGGGTGGTTCCCAGCAGGCCACTCAGCCCCACCAGCTGCAGGGCGGTGGTGTCCATGCCGCCCTCGGCCAGGACGGATGCTCCGCCGCCACTCGAAGACCCGGATGCCGTGATCGTGATCGGTGTCGAGAAGGAACGGCCCGACGAGAGACCCGTCGCCACGATCGTGTGCGCGCCGGGTGCGGCATCCGCGGGGATCGTCAGCGTCGTCGAGAACGTGCCCGATGCACTGGCCGGCAGCGAGGAGAGGAGGACGGGCGTCGAGTTCAGCCAGATCTCGACGGTTTCTCCGGCGCCGAACCCGCCACCGGAGAGTGTTACCTGGCCGCCTTGTGCCACCTCGCT
This sequence comes from Microbacterium schleiferi, assembly GCF_015565955.1. Taxonomy (NCBI): domain Bacteria; kingdom Bacillati; phylum Actinomycetota; class Actinomycetes; order Micrococcales; family Microbacteriaceae; genus Microbacterium; species Microbacterium schleiferi. Next base: position 1,408,555 of record NZ_CP064760.1, read on the forward strand.
TGCGCTGGCGGTGACTCCGCGTGTCGCTGCCCAGTCGGTCACGGCCTGCTCGACGATGTTCGCGATCTCGAGCACTCCGCCCTCGTTCGGATGGAGGGCGCCGAGCTTCACGCAGACCCACTTCTCCGAGTCGGCGGGCAGATACCCCGGGTTACAGTCCGACGAGGTGTTGATATAGAGCGTGATCCCGTTGATCCACGGTTCGGGGGTGCACAGTGTGTGACCTGCGGTCTGGTCCCACGTCGGGATGAACGTGAAGTTCGCGGCAACGGCGGCCGCCTCGATTGTGTCGTCGAGCTGCTGCTCGATGTCGTGTAAGAACTGCAGATCGACGCCGCTGTAGGGAACGGCATCGGGGGTGGTCGGTTCGGTGAAGCAGGCATCCGTGGCGCCATCGGGCGCGACCTGCGGGTAGCCGACGACGAAGACCTGCGCGTTGGGTGCTGCTGCGCGGATCTCGGCGAAGCTCTGCGCAAGCCGCGGCGCGACCGAGTCGGTGATGCGCCCGGCGAGGTAGGCCGAGGGATAGGTCGTTTCGTCGTCGAAGTAGTCCTTGCAGTTATCGAATGCGCCGACCTTGTACTCGAGGTAGGCCGGGTCACTGCTGAGCGACAGGCGCATGCAGGCGGTGGCGATCGACGAGAAGCCGAGGTCGTTGCCGCCGATGCCGACCGTGACCACGTCGGTGTCGGTGCTGAGTCCCGCGGACTGCAACTGCGGCGCCGTCATCCCCGACAGCGTCACCTGCAGTGTCGAAACGTCGGGCAGCGTCGGCAGGATGACATTGGGGTCAGTCGACGGGACCGTGGCTGAGCCGTAGCCGATGTTTGCCGTGATGGCGCCCGAGCATGTCTGGTCGTTGATCGTCAGACCGAACGCGGCGGCGAGCAGGTGCGGGTAGTTGCCATCGGCCTGGTAGCAGCCGTTCGGGTCGCCCGCGAACGGACTCGTGTTGCTGAACGGGGTGAGTCCGTAGCCGGCCTGGTAGGAGTCGCCGAGAGACACGTAGTCGAGGCCGTCGAGCGGGCCAGAACCGCCGTTGGCGAGGGCTGGGGCCCCGGTGAGGAGCATGAACACGAGACCTGTCGTCGCAGCAATAGCCGCCATTAGCTTTCGCACGGGATCACAGTAGCGGTGCGGATGCCGCGCGCGCACTGTCGGCGTGCAGACGCCCCCGGATGCAGGCGAACCCTCGGGGATGGTCGTAACGGCGCACGGATTGGTCAACCGCCGGTATCTGTGGCTCCGGTGCGGCGTGTCATGACGTTTCTGCGCCGTTGCGACCGCCGCAGTGGCGCGGACACCCCGGGCGGCGACTGCCACCGCGAGCCGGATGTTGCTCACATCTGCCTATATGGGCATATGATGATGCCATGGCACGGGCTGCGACCACCTCTGACGCGTTCAACGCGATCGCTGAACCGCGGCGGCGCGACATCCTGACCCTGCTCCGCAGCGGTGAGCGCGCTGTTGCCGACCTCGCCGGCGAGCTCGAGATGACCCAGCCGCAGACCTCGAAGCACCTGCGCGTCCTTCGCGAGGTGGGTCTCGTCGAGGTGCGCGGGGTGGGCAAGCAGCGTCTCTACGGCTTGGATGCCCGCGGCCTGCGCACCATTCACGAATGGACGGGCGGCTTCGAGCAGTTCTGGAACGCGAGCTTCGATCGCCTGGATGCCTATGTCCAGCGGCTCGCACAGCAGAGGCCCGACACGCGACAAGACAAGGGAGAGTTCCATGGCTAGTGCATCCACCGCGGTATCCGAACCCGAAGAGGAACGGACCGTCGCGATCGAACGGCTCGTCAGCGCGCCCCGCGCGGTGGTGTTCGACGCGTTCACGAACGTTGACCACCTTTCGGCGTGGTGGGGTCCGGATGGCTTCACGACCACGACGCGCGCTTTCGAGTTCCGTGAGGGTGGGGTGTGGGAGTTCACGATGCGTGGCCCCGACGGGACCGTGTACGCCGAGTGGATCCAGTGGCGCACGATCGTCGCGCCCGAGCGCATCGTGCTGCTGCACGGCGAATACGCGGGCGACCCGAACGCGTTCGACTCCGTCTTCACGTTCGATGAGGTGGGGGAGGAGACGCGCGTGACGCTCACGACCGTCTTCCCAACGAAGCAGCTGCGCGACACCGCCGTCGAGGAGTACCACGCTGTCGAGGGCGGCACTCAGACGCTGGCTCACCTCGCGGCGCACGTCGAGGCGTAAGCGCGAACCGCGGTCGTGCCGCAGGGATCGCCGGCCGCGGGGGAGTGCCTACGCGTGTGGCCAGAGGACCTCGCCCGACCGGTCGCGGATGGACGCGCTCGGCGCGGACTCGAGGTCGATCGCGACATCCAGGTGGTCGTGTCCGTCGCGCGCCGTGACGCGGTACGTGTAGGTCGTGTTCTGGACATCAAGCGCCGCTGTTGTGGCTGTCACGAGCCACGGATGCCGTCGCCGCAGCCCGATCAGTTCTTGGTGGGTCCGGTAGATGGCGGCGCCCCAGGGGGCGAGATCGTCGGGGCTTTCCGGGAAGGCGGGCCGGATGGCGTCATCTCCGCCGAGGCGTTCCTCCTTGACGCCGGTGTAGCCCTGTTCGTCGCCCGCATAGATGGATGGGATGCCGCCGACGGTCATCAGGATCGCCAGGGCGGTGATCGCGCCGTCGCTGCCGAGGGTGGTGGCGATGCGGGTGACGTCGTGGTTGCCGACGAAGGTGTTCGGGGTGAATTGCGCGAGGAAGTCGTTGTGGCGAAGAAGCGCCCAGTCCAGTTCGAACAGGTTCCGGTCCGTGATGCTCGACCAGATCGCCTTCCACAACTCGTACTGGGTCACGGAATCAACGCCCGAGGCTGTGACGAAGCCGGCGTAGTCGCCGTGGATGACTTCGCCGAGGAACCACGCGTCGGGATGGCGCTCGCGCACCCGCGGCAGCACCTGGGCCCAGAAGGCGGGGTCGACCGAGTACGCGGCATCCAATCGCCACCCGTCGATTCCGCGATCCAGCCAGTGGCACATGACGGCGGTCACGTATGTCACCGCCTCGGGGCGGTCGTGGCTCAGACGCGCGAGGCTGTCGTGACCCTCGAACACGCGCGGTGCCGCCCCGCCGGGGGCGTCCCAGTCGATGTCGAAGAGGGCTGCCGCCTGACTGTTGGGGCCCTCGCGCAGCGCGCGCAGCAGGTCGGGATGTTCCGAGGAGACGTGGCTGAAGACCCCGTCGAGCACGACGCGGATGCCGCGAGCGCGACACTCTGCAATGAGCTCGTCGAGATCACTGTCGGCGCCCAGTCGCGGGTCGACGTGGAACTGGTCGAGGGTGTCATAGCCGTGCGTGCGTGAGGTGAACACCGGCCCGAGGAGGAGGCCCGAGGCGCCGAGGTCGCGGGCATAGTCGAGCCAGCCGAGAAGGCGCCGGAGGCGAGGGCGGGGGCGTCGTCAGGTTCCCGGATCGGCGCGCCAGCGAACCCGAGTGGGTACACGTGCCACCAGATCGCGTGTTCGACCCATCCCATGCCGACCTCCTACTGAATTGACTTCACTAACGTTAGTGATGCTAGTTCAGTAACGGTAATGTAGGCAACATGGCTCGCACTGATCGGCAACCGCGCACCCGGCTGGACCCGGATGCGCGGCGGGCTGCGATCCTGGATGCCGCCGCCGAGGCCTTCACCGATCAGCCGTACTCCGAGGTGACGGTTTCGTCGATCGCACGCCGCGTGGGCGCCTCAGATGCCCTGATCTATCGCTATTTCGCGGGCAAAGAGGAGTTGTACACAGCGGTCGTGCGCCTGGCGATCGCGCAGCTGCTCGAGCGTCAGGCCGCAGCGCTGGAAGAACTGGATGACGGCGTTCCGGTCCGCGACCGCGTGCGCGCGGCCACCGAGGTGTATCTCGATCACATCGCCTCGCACGCGTCAGCCTGGGCGATGCCGCTGCGGTACCCCGGGGGCGAGCCTGCCGTGGCGGCAGCCCTCCGGGCGAGGGCCCGCGAGGAGTACGTCGGGCGGCTGCGGGCCCTGCTCGCTCCGAGTTCGCAGGTGCGGCACGAGTACGCGCTGTGGGGCTACTTCGGTTTCCTTGACGCGGCCTGCCTGCGCTGGGTCGAACGGGAGTGCCCGGAAGGCGATCGTGACTCGCTGATTGACGCGGCGCTCGGTTCGCTCGAGGGGGCGCTCGGCGACTGGGCTGCGTGAGCCCATCGCGGCGCGAACCGGTCTCAGCCCTCGAAGTGCCGCCAGAACCCTTCTGACACGACCTCGACCCGGTCGCCGTCGACGACGATCGCGGTGTCGTCATCCATGGCGTAAGCGGGCACGTCGATCCCGGAGGCCCACCGCTCGGCAGCTGCCATCGAGTTGCCCGGACGATCGTCGGTGGTGAGGTGGGGGCAGATCGCGAAGTCGACGAGGCCGAGCCCCCGGTCGCCGAGCGGGGATTTCCAACCGACGAAGTCGTCCCCGATCCGGGGTGTCATGACCATGCTGCCCGCGCTCAGGCCGACCCAGACGGTGTCCTCGAGCTCGTCGAACAGGTCCAGCATCCGTGATTCGCGTAACCAGTGGTGCAGATAGATCGCGTCACCGCCCGACACGAGCAGCGCGTCGGCTTCGCGCACCTGCGGCATCCATCGCTCGTCGGGGATGCTCGGCAGGGCGGTGAGCTCAAGTAGTCCCACCGACTTCCACCCGAGCAAGACCATCGGGTTTCCCGTCTCGGCGCCCGCGACGAACTCCCACGTCTTCACGCCCGGTCCGACCCACGGATGCCCGTACATCGCGGTCGGAATGCACAGCGCCGTCGACTCCTCGATGGGTTTGCCGAGCAGATCAACGAGCGCGGCACGGATGCTGGGGTTGGTCACTCCGCCGGCAGTCAACAGCAGTCGCATCGTCTCTCCTTCTCGGCGCGCGTGTGCCTCCTCAGCACGCCAGATCGGTACGCGGATGTCAAGCGTGCGGCACGCGTGAGGCGCGAGGAGCGACTCCGCGCCCCCGGTCGGACCAGATTTCGCTTCGGTATCGGCCGTTGGTCCGTCGCAGCCGCGGTGAGATGATCAGCCCATGGGGAAGCGCCGGGCGGCAGCGGCTGCGGGTCTGCTTGCTGGCGCGTTGCTGCTGACAGGATGCGGCACGTTCTACACCGAGAAGCTCCGGGAGACACCTCCTGAAGCCGCGGGCATCGACGTTGACGTGCTGGATCCCAAGCCGACTGTCGTGTGGGCCGACAATGGGGAGGACTGGTTCGTGATCACCTGGGGCAGCAGCTCGTGCCCGGCCGCGCCGGTGTCCCTGGAGGAGACAGCTCCCGGCGAGTTCACTATTGAGATCGCACGCGAAGGCGGGCCCATCTGTACGTCCGACCTGGGACCGACGACTTTTCGGATCTCCGCACCTGAGGGTGTAGCCCCCGGCGACACGGTGGTCGTCACCGTCGGGTCCGATACGCGGATCGAGCTCGCTCCGGCCAGGTAGGGCCCCGATAGCTCCTCGCTACACCTGAGGCGGCGTGGCACGATGACCCCATGACCTGGACGATCCGCGCACCCGAGGCGACGGATGCCGACGAGTGGGCGGCGGTCCTGGTCGGGAGCTGGCAAGAGGCCTATACCCCTCTGCTGCCCGAGGGCTTCTTCACGCCCGAGTACGCCGAGTCGCGCAGGAAAGTGTGGCGACGGATGCTGCAGGAACCGCCGCCGGGCGCGGAGTTTCGTGTCGGCATCCGGGACGGGAAGATCGTCGGCATCGCGATGGCAGCGACGGCGTCCGGCGCCGAGGGTGAGGATGTGCCGCGCGAGCGCCAGCTCTCTCTGCTCTACATCCTCGAGAGCGAGTACGGCACGGGGCTTGGCCGGGCACTGCTGGATGCCGTCGTCGGCGATGACCCTGCGATGCTGTGGGTCGCCGAGCGCAACCCGCGCGCGATCCGCTTGTACGTGCGCAACGGCTTCGCCCGCGACGGCGCCCGGCGCGAAGACGAAGATCGCCCGCTGCTGAGTTCGGTGCGGATGGTCCGCTGATCCATGTCGATCCCTGCGCCCGACATCCCGATCCCGCCGCGGGTTCGCACGCTCGCCCCAGCTGCCGACCTTGTACCGGTCTGGATCAACGGGTACGGCGGCGTGACGTTTCGCGCGACGGATGCTGACGGCATCCGGTTCATCAAGTACGACGCGCGCAACCCCGAGTGGTCGGCGGACGACGAGGCGGAGCGGTTGCGGTGGGCGGAGCCGTACACCCCGGTGCCGCACGTGCTCGAGACCGGACGTGACGCAACCCGCGAGTGGATCGTGACAACCGGGATGCTGGGGGAGAGCGCCGTATCGCCGCGGTGGCTCGAGGATCCGGCGACGGCGGTGCGGGCGATCGGGGAGGGTCTGCGTGCGCTGCACGACGGGCTCCCGGTGGAGGCATGTCCGTTTCGGTGGGATGTGCCCGAGCGCCTCGCGAACGCGGCAGCGCGCGGCATCCGTGTTCCTGACGCGCTGCAGGATCCGCCGCCGAACGATCGCCTCGTGGTGTGTCACGGCGACGCGTGCGCCCCGAACACCCTGCTCACGGATGCCGGCACCTGGTCAGGCCACGTCGACCTCGGTTCGCTCGGCGTGGCGGATCGGTGGGCAGACATCGCCGTGAGCGCGCTGAGCCTGGAATGGAACTACGGACCCGGGTGGGAGGGTGCGCTGCTGGATGCGTATGGCATCGACCCGGATCCGGTGCGGATGCTCTACTACCGCGACCTCTGGAACGCGACCTGAGCCGGCCGATACGAGCAGAGCCGCGTGGGTTGCTTCCTTAGCGGGGCTGCAGTCGCTCAAAGCTCTGGCCGTGCGGGCCGACGAGCGCAACCGGGCGTCCGTCGCGCGCGAGAATTGTTCGCCCTCGAATCTCCGCAGAGACCTGCTCGGAGATGAACGGCAGAACGCCAGCACCTTCGTTACTGATCCACGTGACGTTGTGCATCGACTGCATCAGTTCGGCGAATTCTGCACGGCGTTCCTCGGCCAGGTAGACGAGGACGGCGCTGTGAAACACCACAACGTGAGCCTCGGCTGGTGCTTGCTCCACGAGCGCCGGAACCCGGTCGACGATATCGCCGGCCACAAGAAGCGGCGGGTCGTCTGCGACGAGGCCGGCGGCGGCGTGGAGGCGGTGCCGCCGCTCCGTATGCTCGGGCCAGATGAGCGTTTCGAGCCAGGCGAGCTGGTCGGGACGGGAGACGTCGATCGGGTTCAGATCAACGCCCGCGCGCCACACGACCTCGGGGATACGGGAGGGGACGCTGGCTGGGTCGATCCTGCACGGCAGCTCGACCGGGCTCGGGCCCGTCGCGGGGTCAAGCCTGACCGCATCCGTCGTGCCGTCCACGGTGTAGCGGTAGCTGTAACGATCGGGGTAGAGCACGAGACCGCCAGCAGCGCCGGCCTCAATGAGCGCGAGCGGTCCATCCAACTCTGCGAGCAGCGGGAGCAGCACCGCGCACCGGGCGGCCTCATTGGTCTGGGTGGACCGGGCCATGATCACGGGGACCACGGCCGTCCAATGCGACACGAGCCAGTCGCGGAACTCCGCGTACCCTCGCACGGGGGCGCCGATGAATCGGGCAGCCGCAAACACGAGGTTCGGCTGCCTCTTGATCCCAGGTAGGGCAGCGATCAGGCCGAGCACGACGGGGTCTTCTGAGATCCCGATCGCCCAGTCGAAATAGATCTCCGACACCCCGGCAGCTTCCAGCTTGGCGAACCGGCGATAGCCCTCGGCCAGGGATTGCGTCACATTCGCGACGATAGCGTCGCCTCGTTTCCCGCTCAAACCGGCGGATGCCAGCATCGGCACCGTCTGCTGGCGTCAGCCCCCGACGCGACGGCTGAAGCCCCACGACGACAGTCGGACAGTGGCGACGGACACCCAAGAGTGATCGTTTGTCACCCAGGGCGCAGCGACGCCTCTATGCGTCGACGGGAGCGGTGAACGTCACAGGCTTTCCCGTCGCTCGTGCGTACGCGATCTCCCGACTCGTGGACTCGCCGATGTAGCCGCCCGGGTTGACGACCAGAACACGGTCAGCCAGATCAATCTTGCGCAGGTGGAGCGCGTCCAGCACGTTCTTCTGCTCGTCGCTGACGGGCTCGCCTGATTCTCCCGGTGCGACCACGATGATCCCCGCGAAAGTCAGCTCGCGGTTCACAGCACGCATTTCGTCCACGAATCGCGCGGACCCACAGATGCAGACAATTTCGGGTCGATCGAGCACGGCTCAGTGTCTCATCCCTCCAGAGTCGAGATCAGCCACTCCTCGCCGACGATCGGGATGCCGTAGTCACGGGCCTTGCGTGCTTTGCCCGAGAGCGAATCGGGGTCGGCGGCGACAACGAGGCTGACTTTCTTCGTGACTGCCGGCTTCGGAACGTACCCGAGCTCGCGCAGGCGAGCCTCCCAATCCGACCGGGGCCTGGTCATTTCGCCCGTCAGCACGATCTCATCGCCTGACTGGAGCGCAAACCCTGACACCGTTTGAGAGAGTTGCTCCGCACCAGCCGCACGCCACGGCGAGTCATCGGCGAGCGTGTAGTCGACGACATCCGGGGCGATCTCGAGCAACTCGCCAACGGCCTGGATGTCAGTTCTCTCCGCCTCAGTGACGATGCCGTCAGCCCACGCGAGGCGGACCAGGGCGAGGAAGTAGTCGTGGTGGAGTTTCTCGACGGTGGAGCGCCCGATTCCATAGCGGCCAGCGAGGTCGACCAGAGCATTCTTCTCGTGCTCGGAGAGGTAGCGGTCGAGCAGGCAGCGTTCCATGAGCGCGAGATACTCAGCCTGCTCGTGGGTCTCGGATACGTCGGGAATGCGGTCGATAATCCGCTCGAGAAATCCCGGGGAGTAGGGTGCGACGCCTTCGCGGGCGAGCCACGGCATCCGTTGGCCCTCGTACGGCACGAGAGCCGGCGCTGACAACAGCAGGTCGTCCCAGTCGCTGCGCCGACTGCTGGCAATGAAGGCGCCGAGCAGTTGCGCTGTCGCGTAGGCATCGACGCTCGCGCGGTGTGCGCCGCTGAGTTCGATGTCGAAGGCGGCGCAGCAGTCGACCAGGCGGCATCCTCCGTCGAGCATCGTCCGTGCGGCGCGCATGGTGCACAGGCGCGCGTAAGGAGCGCCGGGCCAATATCCGAGGCGGTTCAGTTCGCCGTCGAGAAAACGGATGTCGAACGAGGCGTTGTGCGCGACGATGACCCGCCCCGAGAGTAAGTCGATGAGGTCGCTGGCGATACCGCCGAACGGGGGAGCAGACAGCACCTCGCGAGCCGTCACGCCGTGGATGTCTTGCCTACCCAGATCACGTCCGGGATTGATGATGGTCTCCCACCGGCCCGTGATCGTGCCGTCGGGGTCGGAATGAACGACCGCGAGTTCAACGGCGCGATCGTGCTTTTCGGGCCAGAGCCCCGTTGTCTCGAAGTCGATCGTCGCGTAGCCGCGAGTCTGCTGACTCGCCCCCCCAGGTAGTCATAGGCGGCAGGTTAGCCATTTCCTGCGACAGTCGCGACGTGGGCACGCCGTGACTATCTGGGGTGGTCGAACTTCTCTCCATCCGTGCGTGCGTAGGGGAGCCGCACCGCGGCCACCGGTGATAATGCTGTGAAAACAAACTATTAGTCGTAGAATCGTCACATGTATCCGGTCGCGTCACCGCAGCAGTTCGGTGAGATTCTGCGTGCAGAGCGCCTGCGCCGTCAGCTCGACCAGCGCGATGTCGCGGTCGCCGCAGGCGTAAGCGTTCAGGCTGTCAGACGCTTAGAGCGTGGCGAAGGTAGTTCGCTCGCTACGGCTTGGGCTGTTGGTGCTGCCATGGGGGTGGAGTTTTGCGTTGCGGGTGTGGCGTCGCCGGGAGTTTCTGCGCCGCCTCGGCAGCGGGTCTCGTCGCCGCTGCGACAGCGTGAGAGCGACGTATCCAGGTCGAGGGCGCTGTCTCGTGAGCTTCACCGTGCAGTCGCACGAAAGCTGCGGGATGCGCCCGAACGTGTGCGTTCACGCGCCCTGCAGAACATCGCTACCATGCGACCCACTACGCGAAGCGCGATGGCCCAGCAGTGGCTCGACGAGTGGGAGCGCATGCTCGCCGCGCCGACGGGAGAGCTCATCGAGTTCATGCTGGCGACGGGTGAGCGTGCCGATGATCTGCGTCAGATGACACCGTTCGCGGGGGTTCTCTCGGAGGACGAGCGGCGCGAGATTGTCCGACGGGCGGCTGCAGCGTGAGGCGGGAGCAACTGGAGCACGCGATTCGCGCGGCAACGACGATCGTCCAGCAGTCCGAGATCATCGTCATCGGGTCGCAGGCGATTCTCGGTTCGTGGGATGAGGATGAACTTCCCGCTGAGGCAGTGATGTCGGTCGAGGTCGACATGTGCCCGCTGGTAGATGACGATGCGGAGTCCCTCGCGACCGAGATCGATGCGGTCGCGGGGGAGATGTCAACGTTCCACGAGACTCACGGGTTCTACATTCAGGGCGTAGGTCGAAGGACGGCCAGACTGCCGCTCGGCTGGGAGACCCGGCTGGTGACGGTGACAGGCGAGAACACGGCCGGCGCGGTGGGACTTTGCCTCGATCCGCACGATCTTTGTGCTGCCAAGCTCATCGCTTATCGCGACAAGGATCGCATCTTCGTTGCCGCCCTGCTGGATGCGTCGCTTGTGGATTCCGCGCTGATCGCCGAGCGGCTCACGTGGGTTCCGGATGAGACCCAGCGCGCCGCGACGGCGCGTGCGTGGCTCACGCCGTGGTTATGAACGGAAGAGACTTCTCTGAGTTCCGAATGATGTCGTTGCTCGCCGGGGCATGACCTGAGCACGGCGCTCCGCTAATCGCCTCTTCCGCCGTCTCCGCAGCGGGAGAATAGGGTCATGGTCTCGTCGAGCCACCCTCGGCCGTTGCCGGGTCGAGCGATCATCGCCCAACGCTGGTCGCGGGCCGTCTTTCTGCACTGGCGGGTGGATGCCGCCCGGCTCGCGCCGCTCCTGCCGCCCGGGGTGCGCCCCGACGTGTTCGACGGCTCGGGCTGGGTGGCGCTCGTTCCGTTCGTCCTCTCGCGGTTGCAGTTCTTGCCCGCCCCGCCGGTTCCGTTTCTCGGGACCTTCAACGAGATCAACGTCCGCACCTACGGCGTCGACGATGAGGGTCGCCGCGGGGTGGTGTTTCTGACCCTCGAGGCCGAGCACCTCATCCCCGTGCTCACCGCCAACGCGCTGTTCGGGCTGCCCTACCGGTGGGCCAGTATTGGCCACCGCCTGGATGCCGAGGACGCCGCGACCGTCGAGTATCGCTCCCGGCGCCGCCGGCCCGACGGTGCCGCGCGCGGCCCGGGAACGCGGCTGCGCGTGCGGGTTAGCGACGAGGTGGTGGATGACGAACTCTCGCGATTCCTCACCGCTCGCTGGGGCTTTCACGAGAGCCATCTCGGTCAGACGATCTGGGCCGCCAACACCCACGAACCCTGGCCGTTGCGGCGAGCGGAGTTGCTCGGCATCCGTGATGGTCTTCTCGCCGACCGCGGGTTCGAGGATCTCGCGGAGCGCCGACCCGATTCGGTGCTGGCGATGCCGATGGACCACCCTGGGTTCGTCACACAGTTCGCGGCTCCCGTGCGCGTGCGCTGAGAGTTGCCGGTCGAGCGGACTCATCCTTCCGGGGTCGTGACTGATCATCCCGCCAGCTGACGCTGTTGGGCCGGTGGGGCGTTCTCACGCCAGGGCGGTCGGTCGGGTGGCGGCGGTGGATCCCACGCCCAGGCCCACGGCGCCTTCGTTCGCAACACGCGCGGAACCGCAGGTTCGCCGCGCGCCCCCAAATGTCCCAGGGGTGGAACCAGAACGAACGCCCTATGGCCGTCGCGAACGATCTTCCATCCGTTGTTATGGAGTTGCATGTGGTGAAAACGGCAGAGCAGCACGCCGCGGTCAATGTCGGTTCGGCCGCTCTCGGTGGCGACATGGTCGATGTGGTGAGCTTCGCAGTACGACGCAGGCATGGGGCATCCTTCGGCGATGCATCCGCCGTCGCGAACGGCCAAAGCGATCCGCTGTTTCGGGGTGAACAGGCGCTGTTCGTGTCCGACGTCGAGGGGGTTGCCGCCGGAGTCGGTGGTGATGGTCACGGTTCCGTTCATGCAGATGTTCCGGTCGACCACAGACCCGGGGAGCGCGTCCCCGCCGTCTTCGGCGTGGCCGGTCTTGATGAGTCGGCCGATCGGATCCCGTGGCCCGTCAGCATCGCCGACCATGACGATCCGCACCCCGGGCTGGCGTGCCCCGAACACATCGGTGGCGTTCGCGAGTGCGCCGGCGCGGATGAGGTCGACGAACAGGTCGTATTCGAGCTGTTCGTTGCTGCGGGGGTCGTCGGAGAGTTCCTTCGCTGCGGCGCGGTCGGCATCCGAGATGAACCGGGGTCCGCCGCGCCGGGGGCGGAGCGCTGCGGCGAAGGTCGACCGCAACCACAGCGCCATCTCGTCGTCGAAGACGATGTGGCCGTGGTGTTGTCCGTGTTGGTCGATCCACGTCCGCAACGACCGCTTCTCGTACCGCGCCTGGAACCGGTTCTCGGCGCCGACGGGGTCGAGAATGTCCCGCAACTGCCGGGCCCGGGCGCGCAGCTCCTCAACGGATGCCCCCGCCACCGCCTCATCGACGAGAGTCTCAGCGGCAACCGACCACGCGAGAGCTGCCGACGCCGGGTCGACACCGTCAGCCTCGGGCTCACCCAGACCACCGCGGATCGCATCGTGCTGGGCGGTGGTCAACCGACCCGCCCACAGTGCTGACTGCAGCGGCGCGTGCCAGGGCGTGCGCCGGGTGGCCCCAGCCTCAGTCTCGAGGCCGTCAGCGCCGGTGGCATCGGCCCCCGCATCCGTGCCGTTTCCGCAGTCACCACCCGCATCCGACGCCGCACCATCCAGCAGCGACTGCCCGACCCGAACCTGCCGCAGCGCGTCCGCCCGCGTGCCGCCCGTGATCGACTGCACCAGAGCGACCGGCGACGCGTGCCCCTGGGTTGCGGCGAGCCCGGAATGCCCGTTCTCACGCTTCGATCGCTGGGCGGCGACACCCGCGACCACGGACTGCAACCGCTCGGCATCGTTTGCGATGCCCGTGACCTCCCGCAGCACCTCCAGCACCGACGCGTCACTGAGCGCGGCAGCGCCTTGCGGAAGGCCCGACGGCTCGACATCCAGCTCAGCGAAAACCGCGAGGCGGTCAAGCCGCTCGCGCATCGCCGTGAGGATGTTCATACGCTCACTCTCTCACCGACCTCCGACATTCACCCGGCCCCCGAAGCGAACCGAAAACACCCTGTGGACAGGTCATTTCCCCACCAGCCTGGGGAGGAAGCGACGTCATCCGGACACCCGACCTAAGCTCGTCACGGGACCCACATTGGTGGCAACCGGCCCGAGGAGGAGTGGCATAGCGACACACCACAACCCGCGCGCCCAGCCGCCCCTCGACACCCGGCACACCCCGCGCGCCCAGTCGCCCACCGACACCCCGCCCACCGACCCCCCACCCGTGCCGCGCGCTGATCTCGCCGTCGCGGCTGCTGCCGTCATCCTCGCCGCGGTCGCCCTCGTCGCCTCGAGCCTGCAGCCCGGCTTCGCGCCCCTCATCACGCTGACCCTCACCCCGCCGGGAATCGCACCAACCGAGAACGACAGCGGGATGCTCATCGTCGTCACTCCGACGCCCGTCGTGTTGCCCGGCATCCGGATGGGCGCAGCGATCGCGACACTCCTGCTGTTCGTCGCCGCCATGCGCCTGCTTCTGCTCGTCCCCGCCGTCCGCAGGCGTCACGCCACGGATGCCGCAGCGGATCGCCACACCTGGCGCTGGATCGAGTACTCGCAGCTGGCCGGTGTCGGCACCTTTCTCGTCGCGCAGCTCAACGGCATCACCGAGGTCACGAGTCTCGTCCCGATCTACGCGCTGGGCGCGGCCGGCGCGCTCTTCCTCATCGTCCACGACCACCGCGCCGCGACCGGCCGCTTCGGCGGTCCCGCCTTCGCCCTCGGATCCGCGGTCGCCATCGTGCCGTGGGGTGTCATCGCGTTCGCGCAGATCACGACCCTCATCGCGGGCGTCGAGATCGCGGCATCCGTTCGCGTCGTGACGTTGCTGGCGCTGGTGGCCTCGGCATCCGTGTGGGTCGTGACCGGATGGCGTGCCCGCCGCGATCCCGAGCGAACAGACGGATGCCGCACCGACGCGCTCCTCGGAGCCGTGCTGCCCCTGGCACCTGCCGGCCTCGTGCTCTCGACCCTCTGGGTCGGCTGAGTGATGACATCCACAGAGTGAAACTGTGTACACGGTGGCGCTAAGTGCTACAATGTCCGCATGGAATCCGTCACGACTGAAATCTCGACGCGTGAGCTGCGCAGTCAGCTTTCTGACGTGCTCGGACGCGCAATGTACGCGGGCGAGCGCATTGGTGTAACCCGCAACGGCAAGCTCGCGGCTGTGGTCGTGAGCGTGGCCGATCTGGAGGCTCTCGAAGCGTTCGAGATGGCCCAGGATGTTGCGGCCTACCGGCAGGCCAAGGCCGAGGATGACGGCACCCGCGTGACCCTCGATGAGTTGCGTGCCGACCTCGCGTCGTGAGCTACCGCGTAGAACTGACCACGGCGGCAGCACGTCAGATCAAGAAGCTCCCGCGGCCGGCACGCGATCGGATCCTTGATGCAGTTGCGAATCTGACTGGCGATCCCCGGCCCCGCGGGGCGAAGAAGCTCGCCGGGGAAGAAACCGCCTGGCGGATTCGTGTCGGCGACTACCGGGTGATCTATGACGTGTTCGACAGTGAGCTGGTGGTCACGGTCGTTCGCGCCGGCCACCGCCGCGAGGTCTACGACCGATAGCGAGTCCGTCACAACGACAGGTGAAGCCGCAGGGCGTCATCGAGAGCGCCGAGCGATTCAGCCGTGATGCGTCCGGTGACGCGGCTCACGCGCGAAATCGACACTGCGCGCACCTGTTCTGCCTGGGCTTTGCTGGGCTGGGGGAGTCCCGACTGTTCCGGCGAGAGAAGCACCTGAAACGGATGCACGGTCGAGATATTCGAGGTCACTGGCACGACCGTGATCACCCCGTGGCCGGTGCGCGCGGCGCTGAGGTTTGCCGTCGCGTTGCTCACAACGATGGCCGGGCGAGTTCGCGCGGCTTCGGATCCGACGGCTGGATCGAGATCGACCAGCACGACGTGACCGCGTCGCAACGCGCGCACAGGGTCTGTCACGGCCGCGCAAGTCCGTCGCCGGATGCCGCATCCCACGCGTCGTCCCCAGGTTCGGCGAAGGCATCGGCGTAGGCATCCGCGAGTCGTTCTTCGCGCAGCGCCCGCACGGCGTCTTGCACCGCAGCGGACCGACTGGAGTAGACGCCAGTTCGAGTCTGGGCGTCGAGGAACGCGAGGTCATCGGTGCTGAGGCTGAGGCTGACTTTCACGTGCACCATTCTTCGATGCTACCGAAGTAGCAAGATCGCGGGTGGGATGAACTGGGGATGGCTGACAACAAGAACGCGGCAGGGGGAGTGCATGCAGAATGCAGGCATCCGTGCCTACCCTGCTGCCATGCCGGTGAACATCACGATTCGCAACGTCCCCGATGAGGTGCGCGACGAGCTCGCTGCCCGCGCGGCGCGGTCGGGTAGACACGAGGGGCGCCGGTGACAACGGATGCCGACAGCGCGGCATCCGGATGCCGCGGCGGGGTGCAAGACCTCGCCACATCGCTACGATCTGGCGATGGCTGACAACAAGCAGACCAAGACGGTCGGCGAGCACCTCGTCGCATCCGCCCTTGCCCGCCGCGGGTGGGCGCCGGCGCTCACGCGTGACGGACTCGAACGCACCGATATTCTCGCGGTCGCGACCCACGATCCCGAGCGGCGCATGGTCGAGATCCAGGTCAAGACGGCGACGGGCAGGGACTGGTCGCACATCAACTGGCTGCTAGGCGCGAAGGCGCAGTCGCCGAGTCGCGGTCAGACCGAGTACTTCGTGCTTGTCGCCGTGCCGAACGATGTGTCACTCACCCCGCGGACATTCGTCGTCCCGCGGAGCCACATCGCCGCAGCCGCGTGGATCCAACACATGGCGTGGCTGACGGATCCGAGTGTGCCGACGGGCACGCGCAACGCGCCGGTGAGCCTGGCGCGTGTCTACATCGACGTCTTCGAACGGTACGAGGACCGGTGGGACCTGCTGATGGTGGATCAGGATTCCTCACCCGTGCTGTTGCCGCCAAAGTTCCGAGACCTCGCGGCACTCGATAGGGTCGGGCTTCCGCTCGAGCACTCCTGGCGCAACGGGCTACCGGAGTGGTCATAGACCCTGTCCCGCGTCAAGTATTTGGCAGGATTTCTTCTCTTTCGAAGTTGGGGATGGTGGGGTCGGCAAGGCCCAGGTGCACGTCCATCGGCCGGTTCCAGGCGATCGCCTCGTGAGGACGGATCTCGTTGTATTCGATCCGGTAGTCCTCAGCGCGTTCGACGAGCGTCATCGCGTCGGGGATCTCGTCGAGGAACAGCCGCTCGTACTTCAGCGTCCCGAACCCGCGTTCGCGTGACCCGTTCTGCCCGGGCGATTTCACCCGAGTGCGGACGTGCCGCAGCTCGGGGTGACGCAAGATGAACAACTCGAAGTTCATCGACCGGAACGGGCCACCATTGTCAGTCACGAGGGTCACGACCGGCAGCAGCTCGCCGGTCTCCGGGTCGACCTGACACTGATCAACGAGGGGGTGCCCGAACATGCGCTCGTAGTCGGTCAGGGCGAGCTCGACGGCGGCGATCGCGTCATGCTGGTTCGCCGTGGGCGAGGTATGGAAGGGGTGCTCGACCTTGGAGAACCAATCCCGGCACCCCGCGATCCGCCACGTCCCACCCTGGGTGGTCTCGAACTCGCTGAAGTCCAGCTGCCACACCTGGTTCGGGCCCGTCGGGTTCCTCGCGAACGCCGCCTTACGGTCTCTCGCGAGCTCACGGCGCTGCTTCTGATACTCCGACGGCAGGATCAGCCCGTCATCGCGCAGCAGGCGCAGCACGGTCGCCTGCGACACCCGGTGCCCGTCGTGGCGGGTCATCGCCCAGATCTTCCGATGACCCCACGCCGGATGCGCCAGCGCGTGCTTGGTCGCGAGCGGCCTGGCCGCGTCCCGCGCGGGCTGCGGCCACGGACCCTTCGGCGGGCGATCCGCTCTCGCTTTGGCCTGCCAGCGGCGATACGAACGCTCGGGCACGCCCGTCAGCTTGCAGAACCTCGACGTCGGCATGCCCGCCTCCAAACGGATCACCTCGAGGTCCTCGAAGGGCCCAGCCGGCCCTCCGCGCTCTTCTTCCACACCCGGATCTCGACCGCCGCCTCACCGAGGGCCTGCGTCAACTCCGCGACCTCATCCTCGAGCTGCTGCTCCCGGGTCGAGGGTTTGGACTTGCCCGCCTCGATGCCGGCCTTGCCGCCCTCGAGGAACTGGCGCTTCCAGTTCCCGATCGCTTGCTCGGACACCTTCTCGCGGCGGGCGGCTTCGGCGATCGTGATCTCGCCTTGCAACACGGACAACACGATGCGGAGCTTCTTCTCTACCGGGATCGTCGGGGGACGACTCATGCTTCAGACCTCTCAGCTGGGGCGTTGCATCAGCAACTAACTACCCCTGCCAAACATTCTGACGCGCGACAACCCAACCCAGCCCCTGTATCTCGCTATGGTGTGCCCGTGACCCTGATCGACTCTGTCAGCGACGATGCTGTCGACCTCTACGCCGACATCCTCGAAGACGTTGCACACCTTCTCGCCAAGAAGGATGTCGAAGACGCGCGAGCATCGCTGGCCCCGATAGCCGGCGAGCAATGGGCCGTCCGGGTGCCGACAACCCGCACCGTGACCGCCGGGACCAGAACGGCGGATGCGCGTCGGGTCTCGGCTCGTTCGCGCGCTGAAGCCCTGATCCGCGATCGGTTCCGATGCTCGCGATGCGGCGGTCGTGGCGTGCCGCGGTGCGTCCTCGTGGCGATCAGCGATGTGTTCCCCGAGGAGTTCCCATACGACCGCCACTATGGTCGTGGCCGCATCCATCCTGCCTACTGGCTGCTCGTGCTTGAAGCTGACCACACGCTCGCGTTCGCGAAGGGCGGCGCAGATGACGTCACCAACCTCACCGCGATGCACGCGCTCTGCAACACGCAGAAGGCTGATGCTCTCCTCGACGAGCTATCCCTTCGCAACCCGCTTCCCGAGCGCCCCGGCTGGGACGGCCTGCTGACCGCATACCCGGGGATCGTGCAGGCGGGGGAGGAAGTCGGCTCCCGGCACGCTTCGCCGAGATACCACGTCGACTGGATGCGGCGTTTCGGGCTTTCGCCTGTCGGCTAGTCCGTTTGTTGGCTCACTCGAAGAAGTCCTCGTCGATCTCAACGATGTTGACGGTCTGCCGCACCTGCACGCCGACGCCGAAGCGAATCATCAGTGTCGCCAATCGCTCGCCATCGATCAGGATGATGCGCGTCGGTATCGATCCCGCGAACTCGCGCGCACCCGAGCTGAATCTTCCGGTGGTGATAAAGACCCCGCTGGAGGCCTTACCGCTTAGCCTCGATCCACCGATGAGCCGTGGGTGTGCCGGGGCGGCATGATCGGGGCGCGGTGACGCGTCGAGGGCAGGGTTGAGTTCCGGGCGTCGCATCCCGGTCGTCCACTTGGTCCTCGGTCGTGCCGCGTTGCGGCGATGGTCAGGTGGTCACCGTTGGCGGTGGCGCGTGCGTGGCTGTGAAGAGCCGGTCGAACGCGGTCTGCCATGGCCAGGCCTCGGGCAGGTGCAGCGTGATTCGGCGCGCGGAGCGCGCCAGCCGTGCGGGGACGTGGATCAGGGTGCGGCGGATCGTCGCGGTCGTTGCTCTCGCGAGCCGTCCCGCTCGGTCGGCGACGAGACCGGCAGCGCGGGTGAGGTTGAATGCGATCACGGCGATGACGAGCCAGGCGCTGTTCGCGGTGAACACCCCGGAGGGCAGGTGCGCGAGCGGCCCCGCTTTGAGGTCGGCGTGGACCTGCTCGATGATCGCGTGACCGCGGTGGGTCTTGTCCGCGGCCACCGTGTCCATCACCTCCTTCGCTGTGGTGGTGAAGAACGCGTGATGCCGGTAGACGTCGAACAGGGTCGGCTGCTCCACCTGTCTCGGGTTCAGATCGGGGATGCGCCGCACCACCAACCGTCCGGCGACCTGTTCCGCCTTCTTCCTCGAGCGGAACGCGGTGAACGGGACCTCGGCGACCTCGGCTTTGGAGATCAGCTGCCCGGTGGTCTCGTCACGGATCGCGTCGGTGTACTCGATCATCTCCCACGCATCATCCGGGATGGTCGCGATCGCGGCCTTCACCGCCGGGTCCATCCTCACGGTCACCGACACGTCGGCGCCCGCCTTGATCGCGGTGCCGACGGTCGCGTGTCCGTAGAACGCGGAGTCCGCCCGCAGCAACGGCCTGGCCCCGGTCGCGGCGCGGGTGCGGCGCAGGGTGGCGAGAGCATCGCCGACGATCCGCGCGGCCCCCTTCGGGGACCCGGTCTTCCCCTGCCGCAACCGCTGGGCCAGGATCACCGGCGCCGACGAGGTGGTCGATGCCGTGGCGAGGAGGGCGTTCAGCCCCCGGACGCCGGAGTACCCGAAACCGGCGCCCTGCTTCTGGTATCCGTGGACCTCGATGATGGTGTCGTCCAGATCCACCATCACCCGCTCGCCATCGCCTGCTCGGAGCAGCGGCGCGTCGACAGCGAGATTCGCGAACACCCGGGAGGCGACGGCGTCGAGCTGGCGGACGTGTCCGAACCGGAACTCCCGCAGGAACGACCCGAGCGTCGACGGCGCATACGTCCGGTCGAACAACCGGCCCATTCCGCCATGGCGGAGCAGGTTCATGTCGTCGATCGAGTCCGCCCCGGCGAGCATGCCCGCGACCAGTGCCATCACCTTCGCACCCGCGTTGGCGCCCTTATCCGTCGGGACGCTCAACCGCTCACGCGCGAGCTCGTCCAACCCCGCGGAACGCGCCAGGCGGAGCATCGGCACCAGCCCCGCGGCCGACACGAGATTCGGATCATCGAACACCGCAGACACTGCGGCGGGGGCGTGCTTGAATTGCATCTACGAGATGCCTCTCCGACCAGACGAACAGAACCCTAAGCAAGCTCTATTCTTCCTGATCAGAGGGGCATTTCTACGTCACGACGCTCGCTCAACGCCCCGTCCATCGGTGGATCGAGGCTTAGCGCGCCGACGAACCCCTGGATCTCCGGCCGCTGCACGGGCGTGTCGAGCGAGTATCGCTTCGCCTGCACGTAGACGCGGTTGAGCCCGAGCGTGTCCTGATCGATCACCCCGTCGATTCCGCCATCATTCGTCATCGGTGTCACGCGTGCTTGGCCGTCCGCGCCCCCATACCCCATCGCTACAAGCAGATCGACAACCGTCTGTTCAAAGAACGAGGGTGACTTTGCGTGAAGGCGCGTCAGCAGCTCGCTCGCGACGTCCGCGTGGATCTGTTTAATCCCCTTGTCAATGAGTTCGGCTGGGTCAAGAGCGTCATCGTCGTCGACGTTCGACAGTTCAACTGTCGTCGCAGCGACAACGCGAGTACGGCGGTACCCAGTGACGGCCTCTACATCAGCCCTTGAGACGCCTGGCCGTTCAGCAAGGAGCACGCGGCCAGCATCCGTGATGAGATACCGCCCACGTTCCGGTCGGGTCAATGCACCGGATCGTGCCAGGTGAGAGATCGCCCATCCGACTCGATTCGCGTACATCGGCTGTCCCGTTGTGAGAACAATCGATTTCTCCTCGGGCGACAAGCCGACTTCGGACGCAGCAGCTTCGGTGATCTCGCGTCGATCCCGTGTGGCGCCATCAGACATGACTCGGAGGGCGGGCCCCATAAACTCGTGCCACTTCGGGATCGTCACGCTCGGACCTCCATCGTTACGGCGTACGTCGCATCACACGCTATCGGCTGGGCTTCGACGCGTCCGCGGCGGAGTCTTGCGCTGCACATTCCATCGGCCTAGAACGCGACGTAGTTGCCGTTGTCGTAGATGTAGAACGTCTGTGCCGTCTCCGGCACCCGGTAGGCGGTGTAGCCGGTGAACGATGAGCCGGGGTATACAGTCGGCGCGTCGCTCATTGAAGCCATCCCGTCACCCAGAATGATGTACTCGCTCGAATAGCGGTTGCCCTCGTCGGTGGCCAGAAAGAGGTCGAACTAGGCAAGGGCGGGCTCTATGCCGTCGGGGTCGAGCCCTGTCATCGTGAGTTCGACGACCACCCACTTGTATCCGCTGGGGGCCTCCGTGTTGTAGGCGCTCCAGTCGCTTACGAGACTGTTGGCGTTGGCGTCCACGATCCGGGCTGTGAGGGCGTACTTCTCCCTCCAAACAGTCCCATTGCTGTGTACGGCTGGGGGTAAGGGTTCGCGACGCTGCCGAGTTCTGCGCCCTCATCCTGCGGTGGCGCGGTCGATACCTCCGACTCTGATGACGAGGTTGGAGACGGCGTCGCCGAGTCTGAGGTCGGCGACTGATCGTCATCTGCCACGACGATCGGTGGGTTGGCCAAGAATGCGGTGAAGCTAACAGTTGCCACGGCGCTCGAGAGGAAAGCGAGTGCGCCGAGCACAAGGCCCGTGATGGCCATGCCTTTGCTCTGCTTGCGTACGGTCGCCACGATTCCGAAGGCGATCGCAGCGGCGCCGAAGACGAGGCCGACCCACGGGGCAAGCCCAGTGAGAAAGGCGACGATCCCGGTGATCAGAGCGGTCAGCGCGAAGCCGATGGGCTTGCCCCCGCCGGGATTCGTGCCGGATGCCGAGAGCGCGGGCGCGGGATGTGTTGGAGGGGTCGTCCACTGCTGACCGTCCCAGTACCCCTGGCTACCGTCTGGAAGGGGGTACCAGCCAGCAGGTGCGGGCGGTTGGTCCGTCATCTTGCCTCGCTATGCGTATCGCGTCACTGCTTCGCGGATCTCGCCCGCGTGCTCGTAGATCTCGTCGAGTGACTCGATCGGATGCCGTGTCTCATCCTTGTTCTCATCGAGAAGACCGAGGTACTTCTGTCGACCGTTGAAGTGGAGCCGAGCGAGGGGCTTCCGGTTGTTGTCGTCGAGCAGGACTGCGAAGTAGCTCTTGGCATCGCGATGGGTGATCCGCTGCGGCTTGACCTCGCCGCACGCGATTGCCTTGACGATTTGATAGCCCTCAAGCTCTTCGAGCGTTGTCTCGATCTCGGTATCGCGCGAGATGTCCTCTCGCGCAACGGGCTCACTCGCGATGGCAGCGGGATCCGCATCCGGCACGAAGTCGCTCGTGCGGCCGGCGCCGAGTGCCAGCTTGAGTCGGTCATTGATTCGCTCGTTCAGGAACTGCGCGGATGCCTTCATCACGATCCCCGTGAACTGCTCGCGCACCTTCGCAGTGAACATGCCTTCATAAACGCGCTGCGTGAAGAACTTGACCCACTCGTCCGACGGATCGCGGAACTGGGCCGCAATTTCGCGCTTGAGCGCGCCGACGTACTTGAGCTCCTCTGCGGCGCTGATGATCGAGTCGAGATCGAAGCTGTCTTTGCTGAGTTTCTTGATCTCAGGGATGAGCGTGTCGTCGACGTCACTGAGATCGAGGACGAGGAAGGGCTTCTCGTCCATCCGGTTCGGGGCGTCGAGGTCGGTGTAGAACTGCCACACCACCCCGTTGGTGAGGGCAGCGATGCGGGCGTTCGTCGTGGCGAAGTAGCGGAAGAGCTGCGATGCGTGCTCGATGCGCAGGTCGCCTTTAGAGACTTTGCACTCGATGAGGATCTGCACCTCACCGTTGCGCATGATGGCGTAGTCCACCTTCTCGCCGCGCTTCGTGCCGACATCGGCGACGAACTCCGGAACGACCTCGAGCGGGTCGAACACGTCGTATCCGAGGATCGTCGAGATGAAGGGCATCACGAACGCGTTCTTCGTGGCCTCCTCGGTCCCGATGGATCCGGCTTGGTTCTTCACCTTCGTGGCAAGCGCGGCGATGCGCTCATCGAACTCCATACGTGCCCCCAACAGTCACCTTCGACGTGACGGTGAGCCTAGGCCGTGTTGATCAAGTCTGATTTGATCCAGATCAGCGTGGCGGCGAGGCTGACGGCGGCGCGGTAGGTGCGGACGAGCTTGTCGGAGCGCATCGCGATGCCACGCCACTGCTTGAGCCTGTTGAAGCAGCGTTCGACGACGTTGCGGCCCTTGTATCGCTCCTGCTGCTGGTCGCCGAAGTCGATCGGCCGGCCCGGCTTCTTGCGGCGGTGCGCGATCTGATCGTCACGCTCCGGGATGGTCGCGGCGATACCGCGGTCGCGCAGCCATGCCCGGTTCGCCTTCGATGGGTAGCCCTTATCGGCGAGTACCCGGTCGGGGCGGGTGCGGGGCCGGCCCTTCCCGTCGCGGGGCACGCGGATGTCCTCGAGCACGGCGGTCATCATCGTGGTGTCGTTGATGTTCCCGCCGGTGATCATCATCCCCAGCGGCCGGCCGCGACCGTCGCAGACCAGGTGCAGCTTGGTCGTGAGCCCGCCCCGGGAGCGGCCGATCCCGTGATCAGGCGGCTCGAACCACGGATTCTTGTGATTCGGCAGAGCCCCTGTGTCCCGGGCGAGGGTCGCGCCGTGCTGATGCACACGCGCGATCGTGGAGTCGATCGAGACGACCCAGTCGATCTTCCCGGCAGCGTCAGCCTGCTTCTGCACCTCGGCGAGCAGTCGCTCCCAGGTGCCGTCCTCGGCCCACCGGTTGAACCGCTTGTAGATCGAGTTCCACTTCCCGAACCGATCCGGCACGTCCCGCCACGGCGCCCCGGTCCGGTACTTCCACGCCATCCCCTCAACAGTGAGTCGGTGATCTGTCCACGGCCGCGACCTCCCGGTCGCCGTCGGCATCAACGGCTCCATCACGGCCCACACCTCGTCAGAGATCTCCTGTCGCGTCACCGTTCAAGACTTGCCCACCGAGGAACGAAACCTCTTGATCAACACGGCCTAGCGCGAGGATCGACTGGCGCGGAAGGGTAGGTAGACCTATCGCATACTGGCTGGGTGCGTCATCATGCGGGTGTGACGATCGTTCATGCGATTAAGGTACTCAGCGCCCCCGCGCCGGTACACGCGACAAGTGATTACCCCCTGACACATCGCGTCGAGGCGCTGCAGCGGCAGCTCGTGCACGAAAACCCGGGAATGCCCTTCAAAACTCCGTTGACGCCCGCGCAGGGACTGAATGGAGTTCTTACTATTCGGCCCATTCAAGCGCTACTGGAGCTCTCGCGTGCGACCGGACTCCTGCGGGACCCGGCTGTTTCTGCGCTGACTCGGGGTGGTCGGTGCTTCGATACCTTGGCGTATTCGGACGTGTGCCAGCGTCGGGCCACCTTTGTCTTGATGGCGAGGCGCTCCTCTTTATTGGAGCAAATCAGCGAAGGGTCCTGTCCGAGGAGATCGGCATTGGATTCGGCATCGTTGCAGCCAAGATGTGGGTTCGCGCGCGTAACCCGCAGGTTGGCCCGATTGCAGCGATCGACGTGGATCAAGCTCTTTACGACGAGGTCGTGCCCGCGCTCGAGCGCAATGGTCGTCGCCAGCCCGACTATTTGCTTGCTTTTCCAGACGAAAGCGACCCAAGCGTGCGGAACTTCGAGTTGCTGGAAACGAAAGGCACCGTCTCTAGTTCCAACGCTGAGCATCAGCTTGCCCGTGGGACCACACAGTTGGCTGGGCTCACAGTGGACGCCAACTTGCTTCCTGGAGTCGTGGTGTCCACGGTCTCGAACGCAGCGGGGATCCGCCTCATGGCAGTCGACCCCGAGGAACGGAAAGTCAGGTGGTCTCCGAGTGACGATTCGTTAAGGTCTGCACGACACGCTAGCCGTCGGCGGTCAAGACCGACCGACAAGATCGACGTGGCTGCCGATGAACTCTTCGCGAGTTCGACGAACGTTGAGATGGCGTCACTGGCCGAGTTCGGTGGCCTATCGGAATCCGCTCGATTGTGGCGTCCGCATCTCCTCGATTGGCGAGGGAGGAGAGCGGATTCCGCGACGGTCCGCGAGAACGATCTTGGGGCATTCATCGGGGAGGAAATGGTCCTTGAGGCGCCAGGCCTCGAACGTATCCGCGTTTTTCAGGGTGTGGCGCGCGATGTCGCGACCGCGTTGAAAGGCGACGACTATCGAGCCGTGGCGGAAACGCAGCGCCAGTTCGCAAGAATAGAGAAAGAGCGAGGCGACGCAGGGGGTGAGGATTTTCGCGCTGGCCAGCCCGTGGCGGAAGCTGTGTCGTCTGACGGGGCGTTGCTTCGGATCACGGTGCAATAGCGCGACTCCTGCGGCAACCTGATCAAGCGCCGGGAGCTCATCCGCGCCCCACGCCCGCTGAGAGCGATGGCGCGAAGTAGGCCACTCTGACCGAGTAGCGGCCCTCTAGAGTGAAGTTCGTAGTCGAGGGGGTCCCCGAACAGTGTCATCGCTGAACCACGCCACATTCATCTGGAACGCCGCCGATATCCTTCGCGGCACCTATAAGCAGCACGAGTATGGCGATGTCATCCTGCCGTTCACGGTGCTCTCTCGTCTCGACGCGGTGCTGGCGCCGACGAAGCAGGCCGTCCTCGCCGCTTGCGAAGGTCTTGGCCCCGACGACGAGCCGCCGCAGGCGATGCTCCGGGCGAAGGCGAAGCATCCGTACTCGTTCTGGAACCGCTCGCGCCACGATCTGAAGTCGCTGCAGGGCGATCCCGACAACCTCGAGAAGAACCTGCGCGACTACGTGCATGCGTTCTCGTCGAGCGTGCGCGACATCTTCGACAAGTACAAGTTCGAAGACACGATCGCCGACCTTGCCTCTCATGACCTGTTGCTGCAGATCCTGCAGCACTTCGCGAAGGCGAATCTGCACCCGGATGCCGTGAGCAACGAACAGATGGGCCACATTTTCGAGGAACTGATCCGCAAGTTCGCGGAAGCCTCGAACGAGACGGCCGGTGAGCACTTCACTCCTCGTGAGGTGATCGAGCTCATGGTGTCTCTTCTCGTGGAGAGCGACGACAGCCTCATGACGCCGGGTATCGTGCGCGAGGTCTACGACCCGACGGCGGGTACCGGTGGGATGCTGTCGGTCGCGGCCGACCGGATCCATGGCCACAACGCCAAGGCCCATGTGAACCTGCTCGGGCAAGAGATCAACCCAGCCTCGTATGCGATCTGCAAGGCCGACATGGTGGTCAAGGGCCAGCCCATCGACAACATCGTGCTGGGCAACACGCTCACCGATCCGGCGTTCGAGGGACGCACCTTCCACTACGGCCTGTCCAACCCGCCGTTCGGCGTGGACTGGAAGCAGTACCGCAAGCAGATCGAGACCGAACACACAGTCGCGGGCTATGCCGGCAGGTTCGGGCCGGGGCTGCCGCGCGTCTCGGACGGGTCGCTGCTCTTTCTCATGCACCTCATCTCGAAGCTGCGCGAGCCGAAGCCGGGTGAGGAGAATGCGGTAGCTGGTCGCGGCGCGATCGTGCTCAACGGTTCGCCGCTCTTCACCGGCGGCGCCGGCTCGGGGGAGTCGAACATCCGCAAGTGGATCCTCGAGTCCGACTACCTCGAAGCCATCGTCGGGCTGCCGACCGACATGTTCTACAACACCGGCATCGCGACCTATGTCTGGGTGCTCAACAAGGACAAGCCGGCGCACCGGCGCGGGCTCGTGCAGCTGATCGATGCGACCGGCATGTTCGAGAAGATGCGCAAGTCCATCGGCTCGAAGCGCCGCAAGCTCTCGGACGACCACATCCGCGAGATCACGAAGCTCTTTACCGACTTCACGGAGACCAAGCACTCCATGATCTTCCGCTCGACCGACTTCTTCTACCGCACCATCACGGTCGAACGCCCGCTCCGCCTCAACTACGCCATCACGCAGGTGCGTGTCGAGAAGGCTCTCGCGTCACGAGCGTTCGCCAAGACGGATGCCGCGCAGCTTGCGGCGCTTCGTGCAGCACTCGAAGGCGTGACCAGCGACGTCGTCTCGACCAACCGCGCCGAGTTCTCGCGTTCGCTTGCCCAGGCACTGACGGATGCCGGCGTTACTCTCTCACCCGCACAGCTCAAGGCCCTCGTCACAGAGCTGGGTGAGCCCGACGACGAGGGCGAACTGGTGACCTCCGCGGGTGGACCTGTGGCGGATGCCGGGCGCCGCGACACCGAGAACGTCCCGTGGCACGAAGACATCCATGACTACCTCGAACGCGAGGTCAAGCCCTTCGCGCCGGATGCCTGGATCGACGGGTCCAAGACGAAGGAAGGCGCCGAGATCCCGTTCACGCGCCACTTCTACGAGTACGTGCCGCCGCGTCCGCTCGAGGAGATCGACCGCGACCTGGATCAAGTCCTCGGGCGCATCCGTGTCCGGCTAGAAGCGGTCAAGGCGTGAGTAGCGCGACGAGTCCGCGTGAGACAGCGCCAGAAGGATGGCGACCAGCCAGATTGCGCGACGTCGTCTCGTTTCGGAACGGCGCCGACTTCGCGCATGTTGAGGCCGAGGAGCCCGGATACCCCGTCTATGGCTCAGGTGGGCGGTTTCGGTGGGCCAGTGCATGGCTTCATGACGGGCCATCGGTGCTCTTCGGCCGAAAGGGAACGATCGACAGGCCAATCTACGTCACTGGGCGCTTCTGGACCGTGGACACAATGTACTACACAGTGCCAAATCAGCGGCTGATCAGCCCGAAGTTTCTCTACTACTGGGCAACAAGACTCCCCTTCGACTACTACTCGACGGGAACGGCCCTACCGAGCATGACCCAGAGCGATCTCGGTAGCGAGCCCCTTCTTCTCCCGAGCATTGAGGTGCAGCAGCAGATCGCGGACTACCTCGACCACGAGACCGCCGAGATCGACGCCTTCATCGCCGATCTACGTCGACTGAGGGAACTTGAATCCGAGCGGATCAACGCCGAAGTTGATATCTCATTTCGGGCCTTCTCGGACCATCTGGTGCCGCTGAAGCGCCTGGGTCTCGCCCGGGAGTCTGGCGTTAGTGTCAATGGCGTCGCTTGGCCTGCTACGGGATCCGAACCCGGTGTGCTTCGGACAGGGTCAGTATCGAAGGGTTACTTTGACCCCGCGGAGAACAAGGCCGTACTTGAACCGGAGGAGCGCGAGCGGCTAGCCACTCCCGTCCTCGCGGACTCTCTCATCGTCAACCGTGCGAACACCCCCGATCTTGTTGGTCGGGGCGTCTATGTCCGTCACGCTCACCCGAATCTGTACCTCTCTGATCTTCTCTGGAGAGTTCAAGTTGGCGGGGGGTGTACGGAGTATGTAGGGGCTTGGATGGCTAGTCGCGCATACGCGGAGTCAATCGCACGCATTAGGGTCGGGGCCAGCGCAACCATGCAGAAGATTTCGTTCGAGAGCTTCTCGCGGATCGGCGTTCCTCTTCCGAATGAGCGAAGTCGCCGGGAAGTGGCGATCCGGGTGGACGAATTGAGGCGCGGCCGTGCTCGTTTCGAAGCTGACATTGACGCCGCGATCGCGCTGGCGAAGGAGCGGCGCGCGGCGCTCATCACCGCGGCTGTCACTGGCCAGATTGACGTCACGTCGCGGCAGAAGCCGGTGGTAGACAGTATTCAGACCGCCATCGAGGAGGCGCGATGAGCACGCTCTACGCCGAGACCGAGTTCCAGAAGCTGATCGTGAAACACCTTGCGGACCACGGTTGGGAAGTCGGCACGAGCGAGAGATACGACCGCGAGCGTGCGCTTTACCCCGACGATGTTCTGGCCTGGCTTGAGCTAGATGACGCGAAGAACCTGCGGAAGATCGTCACAGCCGATGGCGATGTTAGCGGTCGTGAGCGGATCCTCAAGCGCCTCGCAGACTCCCTCGCGGCCGACGAGCATCAAGGTGGCGGAACGCTCACGGTATTGCGCAAGGGGTTCGACGTCGTCGGTGCCAAGCGGTTCCGCATGGTGCAGCATCCGCCCGCTGACGACCGCAACCGCGCGATGCTCGACCTCTATCGGCGGAACATCCTGCGCGTCGTGCCCGAACTGCGTTACTCGACGAAGAAGGAAGACAGGCTCGACCTGGCTTTCTTCGTCAACGGCATCCCTGTCGCGACGGTGGAGATCAAGACAAACTTCGCTCAGAATCTCGCGGCGGCCACCACGCAGTACAAGCGTGATCGTCATCCGCAGGGAGAGCCGCTGCTGACCTCGGGTCGCGGCGCGCTCGTGCACTTTGCGCTCACGCAGGACGAGATCGCCATGACGACGCGGCTCGCGGGGGAGTCCACGTCGTTTCTGCCGTTCAACCGCGGCAACAACGGCGGTGCGGGTAACGCCCCGAACGGAGACAAGCCGCGCACGGCCTACTTCTGGGAAGACGTGCTCGACCGCGACGCGTGGCTCACGATCCTCACGAAGTTCGTCTACACCAACCATGAGAAGCAGAGCGACCCACTCACGGGCAAAGTGACGTACCGGTCGCAGATCCGCTTTCCACGGTTCCATCAGTGGCGGGCTGTCACGGCGCTTACCGCGGCAGCGCGGGCCGATGGTGCCGGGCATAGGTACCTCGTGCAGCACTCGGCCGGCTCGGGCAAGACAGACTCCATCGCGTGGACCGCGCACCGGCTCGCGTCACTCCATACCCTCGAGGGTGAGAAGGTGTTCGACTCGGTGATTGTGATCGCCGACCGACAGGTGCTCGATCGACAGTTACAAGACGCCGTCGACCAGCTCGTCACTGCGACCGGCACCTTCCAGGCCATTACGAGAGGGTCCGAAGGATCCAAGACGGCGCAGCTCACCGAAGCGCTGGCCGCAGGTATCCCGATCATCGGCGTGACCCTGCAGACGTTCCCGCATGCACTCAAGCAGATTCGTGAGACGGGCGGTGCGCTAGCTGGGAAGCGGTTCGCCGTCATCGCGGATGAGGCCCACTCCTCACAGGCGGGGCGGCAGCCTCAGCGTTGAAAGATCTGCTGTACCTCGGCGAGAACGTGACCATCGACGAAGACGAACCCGGCGCCGACCAGGACGCGCTCGTCGCGATGGCTGCCCACGCCGACGACGAGCACCGCATCAGCTTCTTCGCGTTCACGGCGACCCCGAAGACGAAGACCCTGGAGCTGTTCGGCACGCCCGGACCCGACGGCAAGCCACAGCCGTTCGATCTCTACTCGATGAAGCAGGCGATCGAAGAGGGCTTCATCCTCGACGTGCTTCGCAACTACACGACTTACGAGATGGCCGCGCGCATCGCGAAACGCGCGATGGATGGGTCGGAGTCTGACGACGAAGAGGTCGACGTGCGGAAGGGGACGCGTGCGCTCATCGGGCTCGTCGAGTTGCATCCGACCAATATTGCGTCGAAGGTGTCGGAGATCATCACCCACTTCCGAGAAGTGGTGCAGCCGCAGCTCGGCGGTCGGGCGAAGGCGATGATCGTCACTTCTTCACGCGCGGCGGCGGTGAAGTACGCGCGGGCCTTCGAGAAGCTTGCTCGCGAGCGGGGGCTCCCGCTCACAGCGCTCGTGGCGTTTTCGGGGGAGGTTCCCGATCCTGACGTTGTTGCGCTCCCTGGCCTCGAGCAGCCGACGGTGACCGAGGCATCCATGAACCCGTCACTCAAGGGTCGTGACCTCGCCGACGTGTTCGCGCAGCCCGACCACCACGTGCTCATCGTGGCCAACAAGTACCAGACCGGTTTTGACCAGCCTCTGCTCGTGGCGATGTACGTCGACAAGCAGCTCTCGGGGATTGCCGCGGTTCAGACGCTGTCGCGCCTGAACCGCACAATGCCGGGCAAGACCGAGACGTACGTGCTCGACTTCGTCAATGAGCCCGAGCTGATCAAGCAGGCGTTCCAGGAGTACTACGAAGAGGCGCGGGTCGAGACATCCTCTGATCCGGATCTCGTGGCGAACCAACTGAACAAGCTCGACGCCGTTGGGGTGTTCACCTGGGCCGAGGTCGATCGCGTCTGGGCGGACTGGACACGCGCCGACGCAAACCCGGGTACTGCACACAACGCGCTCTCGGCGCATCTCGATCCTGCAGTCGATCGTTTCGTCGCGCGCTGGCGGGACTCGATCGACGACGCCGAGGAGCGGGAGCGTCTGGTCGACTTCCGTTCGACACTCGCGCAGTACGTCACCTCGTACGCGTTCTTCTCCCAGATCCTTCACTTTGGCGACACGCGATACGAGAAGTTCTCGGTGTTTGCCGATCTGCTCGGTCGACGACTGCGCGCCGCTGTCGATGATGGCGGGAACGGCGAGGTCGTCGACGTGTCGGATGTCGTGCTCACCCACTACAAGCTCGAGAAACTGAAGCAGGAAGACCTCGCACTCGTAACGGGGGACGCTGAGGGGCTCCGGGGCCTCACCGAAGCTGGCATGGCGAAGCTCCGCGAGAAGGAGCGAGCCTCCACCGCCGAGCTGATCGAGAAGGTGAACAAGTACCTTGGGGACCTCGACGCGAAGGACGAGCACAAGGTCGGCGCGATCGAAGGTGTACTTCTGGAGGCTGTCGCGGACGCTGGGCTGGCCGAGCAGGCCAAGAACAACACGAAGGTCGACTTCTCGAACTCGCCCGCCCTGCAGGTCGTGCTCGAAGACGCGATCTGGTCGCACGAGACCGCCAGCGCCGAGGTGCTAGCAGCGATCCGCAAACTCGAACCCCGCCAGCTCGTCCAGCTCGCGCTCGACTTCGGGCTGTACGAGCGACTGCGAGAGCGCCGGACAGGTTAGCTTTTGCTGCTGACCAAGAACCGCCGCGACAGTTGCGGCTTCGGTACCAGGCGCCACCCAAAGCTCACAAGTTCTTACTTAGCTCGTCGAGGATCTGCTTCTTGCGCTTCTTCTCGATACCGGGGTCAAGTACCTGGATGAACTCGAGTTCGGCGAAACCGTCACCCTGGCGACGGTTCTGTGGGGGCTCAAGGGCCTCGATGAACAGCGCTTCGAGGGTATTGATCAGCGAGTCAAGGGTCACGGTAGCTGACGGTGAGAAGTCCGCGAGGCCGGTATCGGTCACAGCCCGAACTCCGAACCAAGAGAAGCGGTCCCATCTTCCGCTTAGACGATCTCGCGTGTGTTCGCGCAGCCGTTTAGCGAGTCGGGGTTCATTCACGCGACCGACATAAACTAGTCGACTGCCGTCGTAGAGCACATAGATGCCCGCCTGCGATCCAAAGTCAACCGCCGTGCTCCCAGCGAGTTGTACGCCGAATAGCTTCGGCGCGGCTGCCGTCCAATCCACTTCTGCGCGTCGCCAGAACAATCCGAACGCGTTCAGTAGCCCCGGCTCGTCCTGAGTCAGCTCAGTCCCCGACTTGGTTGGGCCTGACTCCGCGGGGGGAGCGTCGCCGTCCGCTGCTGCAGTGCCGCCTTCGACTTCGTTGCTAGGCGGGTACCTGTAGATCCCGCGCTCCACCTTCTCGACTTCATCGCGGAGAGGGGGTTGCGAGAGGATCGAGCCGACGGTTGTGTTTGGTGTAGCTCCGACCTTCACTCGGTACTTTTTGTCAACGATTGTCTGCGCGATTTCTGAGGCGCGCATTGGCTCGCCTTGCTCGCTTAAGACCAGCTTGATGGCGTCAACCCACGGCATGTCAGGCATTCCGTCAGTATGGCGGACCGATGCAACGGCGGGATAGACCCGCATATTGAGTGCCGATAAGTCTGGTGACATAGAGGCTTTCGTAGGAAGCACCAGTCACGCGGGCGTCCCGAGGTGCCCGCTGTTCGTCGGTCGCGTCATGAGGGAGAGTTGAGACTGGCGCTCGTGTTGGTAGATCTCAATCCGCAGTGTCGGGCCGAAACTTACGGCGCCCGCGTTCAGCGCCGTCGAATCCGGCCTTCCTCTCTGATATCCTGAAGTGTCACTCGTGGGCTTCGTTCTGCATGCCTGCCCGCGGGAACGCGGGGGAGTGACATCGCATAACCCAATCCACCTGGCCTTGGTGCGGCATCCGTTTGAGTGAAGTGCGTTTCGACTCGCTTTGCTCGCTCAACGACCGAGAGGCGCGTTTCGACTCGCTTCGCTCGCTCAACGAACGGAAAGCATCTGGCCCCGACTACAACACCATCCAAGGACAACCCACTACATGACTACTGCAACGACCGCCCCGGCCACCAAGCAGGTTGCGATCAACGACATCGGATCTGCTGAGGACTTCCTGGCCGCGGTCGAAGAGACCCTCAAGGGCAAGGACTTCAACGACGGCTCGCTCATCGAGGGCATCGTCGTCAAGATCGACCGCGACGAGGTGCTCCTCGACGTCGGATACAAGACCGAGGGTGTCATCCCCTCCCGTGAACTTTCCATCAAGCACGATGTTGACCCCAACGAGGTCGTCAACGTCGGCGACCAGGTCGAGGCGCTGGTTCTCCAGAAGGAGGACAAGGAAGGCCGCCTCATCCTCTCGAAGAAGCGTGCCCAGTACGAGCGTGCGTGGGGCGACGTCGAGAAGATCAAGGAGAACGACGGTGTTGTCACCGGTTCCGTGATCGAGGTCGTCAAGGGTGGACTCATCGTCGACATCGGCCTGCGCGGATTCCTCCCCGCATCGCTGATCGAGCTGCGCCGCGTCCGTGACCTGACCCCGTACCTGGGTCAGGAGATCGAGGCGAAGATCCTCGAGCTCGACAAGAACCGCAACAACGTCGTGCTCTCGCGCCGTGCGCTGCTCGAGCAGACCCAGTCGGAGTCGCGCTCGAACTTCCTCAACAACCTGCACAAGGGCCAGGTCCGCAAGGGCACCGTCTCGTCGATCGTCAACTTCGGTGCGTTCGTCGACCTCGGTGGCGTCGACGGTCTCGTGCACGTCTCGGAGCTCTCGTGGAAGCACATCGAGCACGCATCCGAGGTCGTCGAGGTGGGCCAGGAAGTCACCGTCGAGATCCTCGAGGTCGACCTCGACCGCGAGCGCGTGTCGCTCTCGCTCAAGGCCACCCAGGAAGACCCGTGGCAGGTGTTCGCCCGTACCCACGCGATCGGTCAGATCGCTGCGGGTAAGGTCACCAAGCTCGTTCCGTTCGGTGCGTTCGTTCGCGTCGCGGACGGCATCGAGGGCCTCGTGCACATCTCGGAGCTCTCGGGCAAGCACGTCGAGCTCGCCGAGCAGGTTGTCTCGGTCGGCGAAGAGGTGTTCGTCAAGGTCATCGACATCGACCTCGAGCGTCGCCGCATCTCGCTCTCGCTGAAGCAGGCCAACGAGTCCATCGACCCCTTCGGTGTCGAGTTCGACCCGGCCCTCTACGGCATGGTCACGGAGTACGACGAGAACGGGGAGTACAAGTACCCCGAGGGCTTCGACCCCGAGACCAACCAGTGGAAGGAAGGCTTCGACGAGCAGCGCGAGAAGTGGGAGCAGGAATACGCTGCAGCCCAGGCGCGCTGGGAAGCCCACAAGGCCACCGTCGCCGCTGCCGCCGAAGCCGAGGCCACCAAGGCCAAGGACGAGGACTACAGCGGTTCGGCATCCGGTTCGGGCTCGTACTCGAGCGAAAGCCCCGTGGGCACGCTCGCGGATGACGAGGCTCTCGCGGCTCTTCGCGAGAAGCTCTCGGGCCGCTAAGACCCGGCACCACCCGCGTCACAGCCGGTAGCACCACACAGCAACGGAAGGCCGGGATCCCTTATGGGGGTCCCGGCCTTTCAGCGTTCACGGATGCCTCATTCGGCGACGACCTCCCCACTGCCGGAGACATCCGCATCGACCCGTGCCGGGTCACCGGAGTAGGTAAGGCCACCGCTCCCGCTCGCGGTCGCCACTAGGGCACCGGAGACGTGCACGCGTGCGGAACCGCTGCCGGCCACCGACGCCGTCGTCGCCCGGGTACGCAGTTCCGTGCCGTCGAAGTCCCCGGACCCATCCATCGTGAGCTCCAGTGCGTCGCTTGATCCCTCCAGCGTCACGCTTCCCGATCCATCGATCATCACTGTCAGATCGTCGGTGTGGAGGCCCGTGAACACGGCGCTACCTGAACCGCCGAGGTCGAGCGTTCCCGTCGACCCGAACACTCCCGTGCCCGTGACGCTGCCGGAGCCGCTCACCTGCACCCGTTCCAGCGAGCGCACCGTCAGCGCGTACGTGATGCGGGCGGCGCCGAGGGCGAGGCCATTCATGTCCAGCACGAGCGTGCCGCCATGCACCTCAGAGGTGAGAGACGACAGCTCGACGCCCGAGGCGGTGATCGTCAGCGACTCGGCCTCGCCCACCGAAATGATCAGGTCACCGCTCGTGTGCAACTCCACGGAGTCGATGCCGGCGACATCCCGTGTCTGCGTCTGGAGGGGAGCGCTGCCGGTGAGGTGCCCGCATGCTGCCAGGGGCAGGGCGACGACGAGCGCGGCGGCAAGAGCCGCCGCGCGCATCGAGATTGTCGGACGGTTCATCGGTGCCCGGCGTGAGCAGGAGCATCCATGGCCGTCGCCGGGGCAACCTCGCGTGGCCATGCCCAGGCACTGCGCAGGATGAAGGCCAGCAGCAGCAGCTCGAGGCCGATCGACAGGGCGTAGAAGGACGCCCACTCCCAGGTTTCGCCCACCGCGTTGAACACGGTCACCGGGATGTAGACAACAGCGGCGACAAGGTTGGTGATGCGGTTGACCCGCGCCGGGAGCACTGCCGAGAGCACCACCATCATCGTCGGGATCCCGGTCACGACGAGAAAGCCCGTCATCAACGCTGGACTGACGGCGA
The DNA here is from genome assembly GCF_015565955.1 of Microbacterium schleiferi. Taxonomy (NCBI): domain Bacteria; kingdom Bacillati; phylum Actinomycetota; class Actinomycetes; order Micrococcales; family Microbacteriaceae; genus Microbacterium; species Microbacterium schleiferi. The sequence goes on from NZ_CP064760.1 coordinate 1,444,362, forward strand.
ACTCGAAGACCTGGCCGGCGCGGAGGTTGTCGATGACCTCGGGCTTGTGCAGGTGGTAGTAGTCCACATAGATGTACAGGAACATGAAGCTGGTCCAGGCTGCAGCGATCTTGGCTTGCACGGGAATCGGGCGGTTCTGCAGGGGGGTCGATGGGGAGGGGGTGTTCATGGGTTCCTCTTTCTTGGGGGTGGTCCTGTCGCCGGGCGGCGAAAGGACTGTTCAGGGATGCGGCGATGGATGCCGGCATCATGGTCAGAGCGCGACGACGACCTTTCCGCGCGTGTGTCCGCTCGCAACGTGCAGGAACGCGTCAGACGCGTCATCCAGCGAGTACGCGCGATCGATGATCGGAGTGATCCGTTGGTCCGCGATGAGGTCCGCCAGCGTGAGCAGATCTTCCCGCGTGCCGATCGAGGTGAACGGGCGCAGGCGCTGCCGGGAGAAGGCTGACAGGATCCGGGCGCGCGCGATGCGTCCCAGCGGGCCGAACCAGCGCCCACCTCGACCACTGTTGGGAATCAGCGTGCCGGTGGGAGTCAGCACTCGGCGGAGGACGCCGAGGGGCGTGGACTCCACGTTGTCGAGGATGACGTCGTAGCGCGTGGTCAGCTGCGACAGATCGGTTCGCTCGTAGTCGATGACGTGATCGGCGCCCAGCGACGCGACGAGGGCCATGTTCCGCGCACTGCACACGTGGGCTTGTCAAGTCTTCTGTGTAAGCGGGTTGGTGTTGGTGGTTAGAGGTAGGGGGTGATGCGGTCGGGGTAGGCGAGTGCGAGTTGTTCGAGGGCTTGTTTCCAGTTCGTGGTCACGTTGCCCTCGATGAGTCGGCCGGAAGCTTTTCGCTGGCTGGAGGGGCGCCCGCGTTCCTTCTCGCGTTCTCGGGCGCGCTTGTCTTCGATGTCGCAGATCGCCAGCCAGAGCAGCTTGACCGCGGCGGCGTCGTTGGGAAAGTGACCCCGCGATTTCGTCACTTTCCGCAGCTGGTAGTTCAGCGACTCGATCGCGTTGGTGGTGTAGATCACGCGGCGCAGCTCGGGCGGGAACGCCAGGAACGGGGTGAACCGGTCCCAGGCGTCCTGGAACGTCTTCACCGCCGAGGGGTAGCGGCGGCCGAGCTCGGAGTCGCTGAACGCCTCGAGCGCTTCGAGCGCGGCGTCCTCGTTCACCGCGGTGTAAATCGGTTTCAGCGCGGCGGCGACGGCTTTGCGGTCTTTGTAGTTCACGAACCGCATCGCCGCGCGGATCAGGTGGACCACGCAGGTCTGCACGGTCGCTTGCGGCCACGTCGCCGCGACCGCCTCGGGAAATCCGGTGAGCCCGTCGGTGCAGACGATCAGCACGTCGCGGATGCCACGGTTGGCAAGCTCGGCGCAGACCGATGCCCAGAACTTCGCGCCTTCGGTGGCCTGCACCCAGATACCCAGGACGTGCTTGATCCCGTCCATGTCGACCCCGACGGCGATATGCGCGGCCTTGTTGCGCACGTGACCGCCGTCACGGATCTTCACGATGATCGCGTCGAGATAGATCACCGGATACAACGCTTCCAATGGGCGGGTCTGCCACGCGAGGACCTCGTCGGCGACCTGGTCGGTGATCTTCGAGATCGTCTCATGGCTGAGCTCGGTGCCGATCGTGTTCGCGAGATGATGCTGGATATCGCGGATGGTCATCCCGCCGGCATAGAGCGAGATGATCATCCCGTCCAGCCCATCCAGCCGGCGCTGCCCCTTCGGGACGAGCATCGGGGTGAACGACCCGTTCCGATCCCGCGGGACCGATAGGTCGATCTCACCGATCTCGGTCGACACCGTCTTCGGCGTCGTGCCGTTGCGGGAGTTCGGATACAGCGACGCTTCCGCATCACCACGCTCGTACCCGACGTGCTCGGTCAGCTCCGCGTCCAGGCCCCGCTCCAGCGCGGCCTTCAGCATGCCACCGAGCAGCCCCTGATCGCCCGTCAGCGGGGTGCCGGCATCGATCTTCGCGAAGATCTCATCCATCGCACCCGACGACTTCAACTGATCAGCGAGCTCCTTCTGCCGACGCCTGCGCTCCTCGCGCTCCGGACTGATAGCCATGGTCTCCATGATGTTCTCCTTCGAGGTGAACCCCACTCACACAGACCATCTGACACCCCCGCACACGCCGGTGACCTCAGCACCCAACGCCTTGGCGATCTGCACCGCAAACGTGCCCACACCGCCCGAAGCGCCGATGATCAGCACCTTCTGTCCGGGCGCCACGTGAGCGATATCGCGAAGTGCTTGCAACGCCGTCATCCCGGACGTGGGCACGGCGGCGGCATCCGTCATCGTGACGTTCTTCGGCACCGGCGCGAGATGTTTCGCCGGCACGCGGGCGTATTCAGCCAGAGATCCTGTCCCGCTCCAGCCGAACACCGCGTCACCGGGCTCGAGATCGGCGACGTCTTCGCCGATCGCCGCGACCTCGCCCGCCAGGTCCATGCCGCGGATCGGATGACGTGGCCGTCGCATCCCGAACGCCAGCCGCACGATGTACGGCTCGCCAGCCAGGATGAAGCAGTCACCGGGTGGAGGGATGCGGCGCTGACACGCACCACCACGTCGCCCCGTCGGGGCTGAGGCATCTCGACTGCGGCGCACTCCAGCACTGACGGGGGACCGTATCGTCGCTGCACCACGGCACGCATCGTCGTTGTCGTTGTCATGCCTTGAGCATGTGACGCAGGGCCAGCGTCCGTCATCGGTCGGAAGACCGCCACCCGGGTAGCCGAAAGGACGATTGTTCATCCGTACCGTGGGCTGATGCCCGGGGTCGCAGATCGCGCGAGCATCGACGCATGCCGCATCACCTCAACGACGCTCCCACCGTGGAGCCTCAGTCCGCCGCTCGACCCAACGCCCCGACCGGATGGCTCGCGATCTGTGGGCTCCTCGTTCTGAGCGCGCTCCCGATCATCGGCGGTGCCCTCAGTCTGCGAGACGTGGCATCCGGCTCCGGCAGTCCACTGACGTGGGTCGCGACTGCCGCGATCGTCGCGCACATCGTGTCGATGAGCGTGTTCTGCCTAGTGGGAGCGTTTCAGTTCTCGCCCGCACTCCGATCGCGGCGAGCGTGGCATCGCCGCGCCGGTCGGATGCTGATCCCGATCGGATTTCTGGCAGCACTCTCCGGGGCATGGCTGGCGATCTTCTTCCGCGGACCCGACGACGAGTATCCGCTCGCCGTCGTGAGGTTGGTCTTCAGCGCCGCCATGGCGGCATTCCTCGCTCTCTCGGTGCGTGCCATCGCGCAGCGGGACTTCAGGGCGCACGCCGCGTGGTCGATCCGGGCTTTCGCGATCGCCGTCTCGGGCGGAACCCAGGCCCTGGTCGCGATCCTGTGGGCGATCCCCTTCGGCGAAGCTGACGCAGCCGGTGAAACGTGGGTCGTCGCCGCAGGCTTCCTCATCAACCTCGGCGTGGCCGAGCTCATCATCCGGCGGCGACGGGCCGACGCGTCGCGGCAGCGGGCAGGGCGTGGCGCGCTTGTATCCTGAGCCGGTGAGAGGGCTGTTGCGTTCTGTGTGGGATGCCCCGCGCGCTTCCCCTCCGCCGCCACGCCGGGTCTGGCGAGACTGGATGCTGCTCGCGGTCGTCGCGGCGAGCGCTGTCGCCGAAGGCATCCTCACCCCCGACCTGACGAACCCGCTGCTTTCGGTAGCCGCGGTGCTGGTCGTCGCGCCCACCGTGCTGTGGCGCCGGGCCCACCCGCTCTGGATGCTCGTCATCGTTCTGGTGCCGCTCGACATCGTCGTGCCCGTGTCGAACCTCACGAGCAGCCTGTTCCTGCTCGTGCTGGTGTATGCCCTCTTCCGCTGGGGGTCCGGCCGTGACCTGGTTATCGGGTCAGTGCTCCTGCTCGGTAGCCTCGGGCTCACCTTCATCCGTGGCGGGGGACTTGTCGAGCTGATCGGCGGATTCGCGCTGCTCCTGTCGGCGCTGCTGCTGGGCATGGCCTTCCGCTACCGTGCCGCAGCCCGGCAGCGCCAGACGGATCGGATCCGGATGCTCGAGCGTGAGCACCTCGCTCGAGACCTCCATGACACCGTCGCCCACCACGTCACAGCGATCGCCATCCGCGCGCAAGCAGGCCTCGCCGTGGCCGGGAATGATCCGGCCGCGGCGACGAATGCGCTCGGTGTGATCGAGGCAGAGGCGGCGCAGACGCTGAGTGAGCTCCGGTCCATGGTTCGCGTCCTGCGGCTGGGGGAGAGTGCGGATCTCGCCCCGAGCCCCGGCCTCGACGCCATCGGGCAGCTGTCTGGCGTGCGGCCGGGAGGTGTTGTCGTCGACGTGATGGTCACCGAAAGTAGCCCCAGCGTTCCGCCGCCCGTTGCGGGTGCGGTCTATCGAATCGCTCAGGAGTCGGTGACCAACGCCCTGCGCCACGCCCGCCACGCGACGCGGGTCGACGTTCGTGTCACCGCCGATGATGCGGGAGTCCGACTGAGCGTCACCAACGACGGCGACCCCGCTCCGCCGTCCGCCCCGGGATTCGGGCTTATCGGGATGACCGAACGCGCTGCCCTGCTCGGGGGCACGTGCACGAGCGGTCCCGCACCGGGCGGTGGGTGGATTGTCACGGCAGAGCTTCCTCGGGAAGGGTGGGCTCCGTGACGATCCGGGTGCTCATCGCCGACGACCAGGAACTCGTGCGCACGGGCCTGAGCATGATCCTGAGCGCACAGCCCGACATCGAGATCGTGGGCGAGGCCTCCGACGGCAACGAAGCAATCACCCTCGCGCGGCGGCTGCGTCCCGACGTCTGCCTGTTCGACATCCGTATGCCCGATCTCGACGGCATCGAGGCGACCCGCATCCTGGCCGGCCCGGGCGTGGACGACCCGATGGCGGTTGTCATCATCACGACGTTCGATCTCGACGCGTACGTCTTCGAGGCGCTCCGTGCCGGTGCGAGGGGATTCCTGCTCAAGGATGCGGGTGCTGCACTCCTTGCTCAGGCAGTGCGCGCTGCCGCCGGCGGAGATGCCCTGATCGCGCCGAACGTCACCGTGCGGCTGTTGGAAGCCTTTAGCGGTTCCCAGCCCGCAGCGCCGCTGCCGCAGCCCATCGAGCCGCTGACGGAACGGGAAGAGCAGGTGCTCGCCGAAGTCGCGCGGGGACTGAGCAACACCGAGATCGCGAGCGCGCTGTACATCACGCTCAGCACGGTCAAGTCGCACGTCGCGAGCCTCATGACCAAGCTCGGCGCCCGGAACCGTGTCGAGATCGCGATCTGGGCGCATCAGACGGGGCGGATGCGTGGTGGGCGGTGAAACGGCCGGGATCCCTGTCGGGGCCGCGCCCTTTCAGTGTTCCCGGGGCGGGCCGGGCCGGGCGTTTCGTCTCGCAGCGCTCGCGCAACGGCTGGGGCGTTGTGTCACACTGGGCGCATGCATCGGGGGATCGCCGTGCTTGCTGTTGGGTTCGTTGGCGTGCTCGGATTGGCGGGCTGCACGGCGGCCACGGAGCCGCCAGAGCGGTACAGCGTTTTCCAGCGAACACCGACGGCAGAAGACACGGTGCCTGGGGCCGTCGAGGGTGGGCAAACCAAGATCGAACGCAAGGAGACGCGATACATCGGCGAGCACGACGACAAGAGGTTGTGGATCGCCCGAGGACCATCGATGTACGGGATGGAGATCTGCCTCGTCGTATACCCCGATAGTGAACCGTGGTTCATCGGATGCAGCGGTCCGAATGGCGTGACCGTCAGCGGCACGGACCACTACGAGTACCACCTCGTACCCGACGGTGCGACGGCGCCCGAGGACGCCACTGTCATCAGCGAGAACGTCTACGTCATCGGCTGACGTCGCCCGTCAGGTGCGCGAATGTCGAGGTTCGACATCCGTCGTGATCTGTGATGACCATGGAGCATGCGCTCATTCAGACGACGCACACTAGCCACCGCGATCGGAACGCTGGTCGCAGCGCTGGCTCTCACCGCATGCACCGGCGGCAACGACGGTTACGCGATCTTTGACCGCGAAGCCACGGCGGCCGACCAGCCGCCGCAAGAGATCCTCGACCAGATGAGCGAGAGTGACCCCGGCGGTGTCCGTCCGGAACCCGAGACGGCGCGGCTTGCGGGAACCTACGACGGCGTCTCGGTGTGGCTCGTCAATACGGATACGCCCGGCTATGTGTGCCTGATCGCTGACCCGCAGAACGGGCCGGAATGGGTCGCTGGTTGCGCGCTGGAATCCGGCGGTGTCTCGGCGCCGGGGGTCGGCACTTTCCACTTCCACCCGGGCGACGAGGAACTGCCCTCCAACGGCACGGCCATCAGCGAGAACGTCTACGTCCTCCACGGATTGGACTGAGTCTGCGGCGTTTCGACTCGCTCCGCTCGTTCAACGACCGGGTGACGGGCTGAACACGACAGTCCCGCACGCCGCGGGGGAGTAGCCACGGGCGCGCGTAGCTAACTCCTCATATCCGGACGTCGCGAGGGACTAGAGCCGGGCAGAACGCGGCTGGGCCGCGTGGATATGAGGATTTAGCTGAGGGGAGTCGCACCTGAGCGTGAGCGCGGCTGCGCGGCATCCGTGGCATAGCGCGTTCAGCGAGGTCGGGCGGGCAGGGCGCGCGCGACCACCGCAGCGACGGCCGCGGTCACCAGGGCGGTGCCGACCGTGATCCCCACCCGCAACGCATCACCGGCCAGCACCTGTTGCGGCGCGAACGAGGTCATCACGATTGTCACGGTCAAGGTCGACGCGTAGACCCAGTAGGGCTGCGCGGTGAGCTTGACGATCGCCGTGGCCAGGGCCGCGAGGCCTCCGACGAGGCCGAGGAGCCCGGGTGGAAGCGCGACGGCGAGAGTGAGCGCCACGGATCCGCCAAGCACCGTGCCGCCTACCCGCGCCGCCAGTCGCGACAGGGTTCGCTTTCCGGTGGGCTGCAGCACCACGGCCACCGTGAGTACCGACCACCAGGCGTTCGTCTCCCGAAACCACATCAACGTCACGAACGTGAAAGCTCCCGCCAGCGCAGCCAGAAGCAAGGTGTAGGGCAGCGTTGGCGGGGGCACCGCGGACCTCGGGATTTTCACCTGTCGCAGCGCCAGCGCGATCACGCCGATCGCCCACAGTGTTGCGAACGCGACCAGTACGGCGAGCGCGAGGGCGACGCCCAGGGGGCCCAGACCCCGGAAGGGTGCGGATGCCGCATCCGGAACCGCCATGAGATGCGCTGCCAACACGATGACGAGAGCCCCCGTGCTCGCTCGTCCCGCCGCGACCAGTGGCGAAGCCGCAAGGGCGAGCACGACCACCAGTGCCGTTCCGAGCCAGGGGAGGAGCGGACCCGTCTGCACCAGAAGCAGCGCGATCAACACCGTCGCGGTGGCCGCGCCCGCGACGGTGAGCATCGGGCGGACGCCTGCCGTCGCGACGCCCAGCACGGGAAGGAGCGACAGGACCAGTGTGCCCGTCGCGCCCGCCCACGGTGAGAAAGCCGTCACAAGCGCGGGGAGGGCAGCGACGATCGCGAGGAGCGAGAGGCGCAGCATCCGTCGTGTTCCCGGCATGGTCGTTCCTTCGTGGCTGGCGTCTGACGCTCAGCATCCCACGGCTCCGAATCGCGTGCTCATGCGAAGGATCGCAACACGCCGCGCGCGCGTGGTGGGATGCGGCGTGTTGCGACCCCTCGCGTGCAACGCCTCGGCCGGGGGCGCCGTGAACGACGGGTACGCCGCATCGCTAGGGTTATCGGGTGACCGACGCTGCTGCATCCGCCGCCCGCACCGCCCCGGCTGCTCCGGAGCGCCCCAAACTGGTGCTGACCGCGCTGATACTCGGGGCGCTGGTGTGCAACATCAACCTCGCGGCAGCCAACATCGCGCTGCCCGACATCGGCGACGCATTCGGCGCCGGGCAGACCTCCCTGAACCTCGTCGCTGTGGGATGCTCGCTCGGACTTGCGATGTCGGTGCTCTACCTCGGCGCCGTCGCCGACCGGTACGGGCGCAAGCAGCTCCTGGTTCTCGGGCTGGGGCTGACGGTCATCATCAGCTTCTTCGCCGCCTTCGCGGCATCCGTCGAGATGCTCATCGTCGCCCGTATCGTCACCGGCATTGCCGCCGGTATGGCCTACCCCGTGACGCTTTCGCTCATCACGGCGCTGTGGGGCCCCGGCAAGCAGCGCACCCTCGCGATCGCGCTGTGGTCGGCGGTGAGTGCAACCGCGACGGTCATCGGCTCGGTGCTGGCCGGCATCGTGCTGCTGTGGTTCTGGTGGGGCTCGGCGTTCTTGCTCGCGGTGCCCTTCGCCCTCGGCGGCTTCGTCCTGGTCTGGCTGTTCGTCCCGTCACACGTCGCCGAGAACAAGGAAAAGGTCGATCACCTCGGCGGCATCATCTCGGTGTTCATGATCGGCTCTATCGTGCTGGGCCTGTCGACGGTTTTCGTCCCCGAGACCGCGACGTTCGGTCTCATCCTGCTGATCGCCGCGGTCGTGCTCATCGCCCTGTTCGCATGGCGCCAGCTCACGGCATCCTCGCCCCTCTATGACCTCGCCGTCGCGCGACGCCGCATGTTCTGGGCTCCTGCGACCGGCGGCCTCATCGTGTTCGGATCGCTCATGGGAGCGATGTTCGTGGGGCAGCAGTTCCAGCAGAACATCCTCGGATACTCGACCCTGGATGCCTCGCTCTCGATCGTCCCTGCCGGCATCGGCCTTCTCGCCGTGGCGCCGCAGTCCGCGAAGCTCGTCATCTCGCGCGGGTCGCGCTTCACAATGATGCTCGGCTTCGGCTTCGTGCTGGTCGGGTTCATCACGATGCTGTTCTGGAACGAGACAACACCTTTCTGGTATGTCTCGATCGCGTACCTAGTGATCGGCATTGGCGCCGGATTCGCGATGACCCCCGCCTCCCGCGCCATCACCGAATCGACGCCGGTGCGGCGGGTGGGCATGGCCTCGGCCACCGCCGACCTGCAGCGGGACCTCGGCGGATCGATCATGCAGGGCGTGCTCGGCGCCATCCTCGCGGCGGGCTTCGCGCACGTGTTCGGCAAGCTCATTTCGGAGTCCTCCGAAGCCTCGAGCATCAGCGACCAGGTCACCGCAGCCCTGCAGGCGTCGTACGCGTCGGCGCTGCACGTGGCCGACCAGTATCCGCAGTACAAGGACCAGATCATCCAGGCCGCACAGCAATCGCTCGAGACCGGCGCGATCGCCGCCTATGCGGTCGGCGCCATCGCCATCGCGCTCGGCGGCGCGGTGGTGTGGTTCTTCCTGCCGAAGAAGTCGCGCGAACTCGAGCTCGTCGCTTCGTACGAGAAGGCGGATGCCGAGAAGCCCTGACCCTGGAGTCGGTTCGCCTCGCCTGCTGGCGCGCGAAACACGGTAGCCGCGCCGAGACACCGTGCGGCACGCAGCGCCTCGCGCCGCACACGGTGCCTCGTGCGATCTGCGGTGCCTCCTGGGGAGCGCAGCGTATCGGGCAAGAGCGGGGGTCAGGCGCTGACGTAGTCGGCGAGGTGCTGACCGGTCAGGGTTGGGCGGGCGGCGACCAGGTCGGCGGGGATGCCCTCGAAGACGACCCGGCCGCCGTCATGGCCGGCACCGGGGCCGAGGTCGATGATCCAGTCGGCGTGCGCCATGACGGCCTGATGGTGCTCGATCACGATCACCGACACACCGGAATCGACCAGTCGATCCAGAAGCGCGAGCAGATTCTCGACATCCGCGAGGTGCAGGCCCGTGGTCGGCTCATCGAGCACGTACACGCTGCCCTTCTCGCCCATCTGTACCGCGAGCTTCAACCGCTGCCGCTCACCACCCGACAGGGTCGGCAGGGGCTGGCCGATGCGCAGGTAGCCGAGTCCGACATCCACCATCCGACCGAGAATCGCCGCAGCCGCAGGAACCTTCGCCTCGCCAGAGCCGAAGAACTCCGCAGCCTCGGATGCCGACATGTCGAGCACCTCGACGATGGTGCGGCCTCCGAGACGGTACTCCAGCACGGTCTCGGCGAACCCCTTGCCATCGCAGACATCGCACGGCGATTCGACCTGCTCCATCGGGCCGAGCTGCGTCACGATCACGCCCGACCCGCCGCAGACCGGGCACGCGCCTTCGGAGTTGGCGCTGAACAGCGCAGGCTTGACCCCGTTCGCCTTCGCGAAGGCCTTGCGGATCGGGTCCAACATCCCCGTGTACGTGCCGGGGCTCGACCGGCGCGACCCCTTGATCGCGCTCTGATCGATCGCGACGACACCCTCGAGATCGGCGACAGATCCGTGGATGAGTGAGCTCTTGCCCGATCCGGCGACCCCGGTCACGGCGACGAGCACCCCCAGCGGGATGTCGACATCGACGTCCTGCAGGTTGTGCGAGCTTGCACCGCGGATCTCGATCGTGCCGGACGGCTTCCGAACGGATGCCTTGAGCCGAGCCCGGTCATCCAGGTGGCGTCCGGTCAGCGTGCCCGACGCCCGCAGATCCTCGACCGTTCCCTCGAACATGATCTCGCCGCCACCCGATCCTGCGCCGGGCCCGAGATCCACGACATGATCGGCGATCGCGATGGTCTCGGGCTTGTGCTCGACCACGAGCACCGTGTTGCCCTTGTCTCGCAACTGCTCGAGCAGCCGATTCATGCGCTGGATGTCGTGAGGATGCAGCCCCACGGTCGGTTCGTCGAAGACATACGTGACATCCGTAAGCGCGGAACCCAGGTGCCGGATCATCTTCGTCCGCTGCGCCTCACCGCCCGAGAGCGTCCCCGAGGCGCGATCGAGCGAGAGATAGCCGAGCCCGATGTCGACGAAGGAGTCGAAAAGCGCGCCGAGGCTGCGCAGCAGGGGAGTGGCGCTCGGTTCGTCGAGGCTCTTGACCCACGCGGCGAGATCCGAGATCTGCATCGCGCAGGCATCCGCAATGCTCTTGCCGGCGATCTTCGACGACCTCGCCCCTTCGTTGAGCCGGGTCCCGCCGCAGTCCGGACACGGCTGGAACGCGACAGCCCGCTCGACGAAGGCGCGGATGTGTGGCTGCATCGCCTCGACATCCTTCGAGAGGAACGACTTCTGGATCTTCGGAACCAGCCCCTCGTAGGTCATGTTGATGTTCTCGAGCTTCACCTTGCGGGGCTCGGCATAGAGGAAGTCGTGCCGCTGCTGCTCGGTGAAGTCACGGATGGGAACATCCATCGGCACGACCGCACCGTAGATCTTCACGTACCAACCGTCAGCGGTGTAGCCGGGTACGGTGAGCGCGCCGCCCGCGAGGGACTTCGCCTCATCGAACAGCTGCGCGAGGTCAATGTCGTTGATTTGCCCCATGCCTTCGCACCGCGGACACATGCCGCCCGTGACCGTGAAGCTGCGCCGCTCGACCTTCTTGCCGCCGGCCGTCTGCGTGGTCACCGCACCTTTGCCGCTGACCGACGCGACGTTGAACGAGAACGCCTGCGGACCGCCCACGTGCGGCTGGCCGATCCGGCTGAAGAGGATCCGCAGCAGGGCATTGGCATCCGTCGCCGTCCCGACGGTGGAGCGCACGTTCGCCCCCATCCGCTCCTGATCGACGATGATCGCGGGCGTCAGCCCCTCGAGCACATCGACATCGGGTCGGGGCGGCGTGTTCATGAATGCCTGGATAAAGGTCGAATACGTCTCGTTGATCATCCGCGACGACTCAGCCGCGATCGTGCCGAACACGAGCGAGCTCTTCCCTGAGCCGCTCACGCCCGTGAAGACCGTAAGCCGCCTCTTGGGCAGCTCGACATCCACGTTCTTGAGGTTGTTCTCGCGCGCACCCTGCACCCGGATCAGATCGTGGGCGTCAGCGGCGTGCGGCGTCGATGCGGCAGACATGAGCACACGTTATCCGGATGCCGCGGCATCCGTCTTCTCGATTCGTGACGGCATCCGCCCCGGCCGCCCCGCCTGGCTCGCGCAGCAGCCTCCCCGCGCCAACTCCGCAGTTTCGCGCGAACCTCGCAGCCGCAGCGGCGCAAGAGTGCGGAGTACGTCCGATTCTGCGAAGTTCGTCGCGGCCACGTGGGCGAATCTCGCCCTGGCCGCGGAGGCGAGTCTTGCCCCTGGCCACGCGGGTGAAGCTCGCCATGGTGACGGATGCCGCGGCGTCCGCATGGTTTCGGATGCCGCGGCGTCCGCCCTGGTCGCCCGGCGTGGCCCACGGATCAGCCTCCCCGCGCCAACTTCGCAGTTTCGCGCGAATCTCGCAGCCGCAGCGGCGCGAGAGTGCGGAGTACGTCGAATTCTGCGAAGTTCGCTGCGGCCGCGTGGGCGAATGTCGCCCTAGCTGTGATGCCCAGGGACGTTGCTTCGTGAATCACTCCTGATCTGCTGACACGGGAAGGCCTCCCGTTGTGAAGTGGAGCTGTCTAAGCCTTGATCCACCGATGAGCCGTGGGGTTGAGCGGGCGCGGTGACGCAGAAATGCCCCTCTGATCAGGAAGAATAGTGATTGTCTAGACCGCTGTTCGACCGATCCGAGAGGCATCTCGTAGGTGCAATTCAAGCATGCTCCCGCTGCTGTGTCAGCGATGTTCGATGATCCGAATCTCGTGTCGGCCGCGGGTCTGGTCCCGATGCTCCGCCTCGCCCGTTCCGTGGGCCTCGACGAGCTCGCGCAGTCGAGGTTGAGCGTCCCGACGGACAGGGGCGCGAACGCCGGGTCGAAGGTGATGGCGCTGGTGGCGGGGATGCTCGCCGGTGCGGACTCGATCGACGACATGAACCTGCTCCGTCACGGCGGGATGGGGCGATTGTTCGATCGGACGTATGCGCCGTCGACGTTGGGCTCGTTCCTGCGCGAGTTCCGTTTCGGGCATGTCCGCCAGCTCGATGCCGTCGCTTCCCGGACTCTGGTGAACCTCGCCTCGGCCGCACCGCTGCTGCAGGTTCGGGGCGGTGAGCGGGTGATGGTGGATCTGGACGACACGATCGTCGAGGTCCACGGATACAAGAAGCAGGGCGCCTCGTTCGGGTACTCCGGCGTCCGCGGACTCAACGCACTCCTTGCGACGGCGTCGACGACCTCGTCAGCACCGGTGATCCTGGGTCAGCGGCTCCGGCAGGGGAAGACCGGCTCCCCGAAAGGCGCCGCCAGGATCGTCGGTGACGTCCTCGCAACCCTCCGCCGCATGAACATCGGGAGCAGTGTCCGGCCGCTGCTGCGGGCCGACTCCGCGTTCTATGGGCACGGCACCGTTGGCACCGCGATCAAGTCCGGCGCGGACGTATCTGTCACGGTCCGGATGGACCCTGCGGTGAAGACAGCGATCTCGTCGATCCCCGAGGACGGGTGGGAGACGATCGAGTATCCGAACGCGATCCGTGACGAGGCCACCGGGCGGTGGATCTCGAAAGCCGAAGTCGCCGAAGTGCCCTTCGTCGCGTTCCGCTCCCGGAAGATCGCCGAACGGGTCGAAGGACGTCTCGTGGTGCGGCGCATCCCGGACCTGAACCCGAACAAGGTGGAGCAGCCGACCTTGTTCGACTTCTACCGGCACCACGCGTTCTTCACCACCACCGACAAGCAGACGATGGGCACCGTCGCGGCGGACAAGACCCACCGTGCCCACGCGATCATCGAACAGGTCCACGCCGATCTGAAGGGCGGACCGCTCGCTCACCTTCCGTCCGGGGTGTTCACCGCGAACAGCGCCTGGCTCGTGCTCGCGGTGATCGCGTTCAACCTCACCCGCACCGCCGGACTCATCTCCGACCGCGCCGGGCGGCTCGCCAGAGCGACAACCGCGACGATCCGCCGCACCCTCATCACTGTCCCGGCACGCCTCGCACGATCCGCCCGGCGCATCACCATGCACCTGCCCGCGGCCTGGCCCTGGCAGGCCGCGTTCGATCGCCTGTTCACGGCCACCCACGCCCCACCACACGTCAGCACGAACTGACCACCGCCGCGACGACGGCCCGACCGAGAACACAGTGGACGACCGGGATGCGACGCCCGGAACACAACCCTGCCCGCGGCCGGTCAAAGCCGCATCCATCAAGTCGAGCCCCCTCGCCCAAGGCTCATCGGTGGATCGAGGCTAAGGAACCGCTTCACGCAACAGGAGGCCTTCGTGTCCCACGCTAACGCTGCACTCACCCCACGCGCTCGGTTACGGCTGGCCAGACTCATCGTCGACGAGCGCTGGCCGGTCACCGTCGCGGCGAAGATGTTCATGGTCTCGCCGATCACCGCACGCAAATGGGCGACCCGGTATCGCACCGAAGGGCCGGCCGGGATGATCGACCGGTCCAGCCGCCCGCACACGATGCCGTCCAAGACACCGCCCGAGCTCGTCCGTCAGATCGTCCGACTGCGGTGGCGCCGCCGGCTCGGTCCGGTGCAAATCGCCGGTGAGCTGGGCGTCCCGGCCTCGACCGTCCACGCGGTGCTCACTCGCTGCCGCATCAACCGGCTGAGCCGCATCGACCGAGTCACCGGGGAACCGATCCGCCGCTACGAGCACGACCACCCCGGATCGCTCATCCACGTCGATGTCACCAAGTTCGGCAACATCCCCGATGGCGGCGGCTGGCGCTACGTCGGTAAACAGCAAGGCGATCGGAACCGGTCCGCGACCGTCGAACGCACCGGCGCGCCACGCTCAAAATGGCGTGGCCCACTGTTGGGCACCGCGTTCCTCCACACCGTCGTCGACGACTACTCCCGCGTCGCCTACGTCGAGATCTGCGCCGACGAGAAGGCTGACACCGCGATCGGAGTGCTCCGCCGCGCCGTCGCCTGGTTCAAAGACCGCAACGTCACGGTCGAGCGAGTCCTGTCCGACAACGGCTCGGCATACAAGTCCCACGCCTGGCGCGACGCCTGCGCGCAACTCGACATCCACCCAAAGCACACTCGCCCCTACCGGCCGCAGACGAACGGAAAGATCGAGAGATTCCACCGGACCCTCGCCGACGGTTGGGCCTACGCCCGCTTCTACCCGTCAGAAACCGAGCGCCGAAACGCGCTGCCGGGCTGGATCCACTTCTACAATCACCACAGGCGACACTCCGCAATCGGCGCCGCACCCATCAGCAGACTCAACAACCTCCCTGGGCATCACACCTAGCCACGCGGGTGAAGCTCGCCATGGCTACGGATACCGCGGCGTCCGCATGGTTTCGGATGCCGCGGCATCCGCCCTGACCGCCCGGCGTGGGCCACGGACCAGCCTCCTCGCGCCAACTTCGCAGTTTCGCGCGAACGTCGCAGCCGCTGCGGCGCGAGAGTGCGGAGTACGTCGAATTCTGCGAAGTTCGTCGCGGTCACGGATGCCGCGGAGCAATGGCTGCTCACAGCGGTCCCAAAGCTGCGCTGGATAGCGTGAGGAGTCCCCGAACTCGACCCCACGGAGGACACCATGGGTTTCCTTGACCGACTTTTCGGCACCGAGCCCCAGAACCCGCGGCCATCGCAGCCCTACGGGCAGCAGCCCGCCCCGCCCCGACCCGCCGGGTATCCCTCAACGACTCCGCCGCAGAGTGAGGACGAACGGGCGATCGAACGCTACCGGTACCTCCTGCGCACGGCGCCCCCCGAAACGATCGAGCAGGTCCACGCCGAGGCCTTTTCGAAGCTCACCGAGCAACAGCGTCAGCAGGTTCTCGCTGACATGACGGCATCGCTCCCGGCATCCGAGCGCCCCCGGTCAGCAGACCCGAACGACATGGCCCGTGCCGCGACCCGCGCCGAGTACATGAACCCGGGCGCCATGGAACGCACCCTGGGCGGTCAGCGGCAGGGCCCGTCGTTCGGATCGATGGTCGGCTCATCGCTGCTCGGCACGGTCGCCGGGTACGTCATCGGATCCGCGCTCGTTTCGGCGTTCATGGCGCCGATGGTCGCCGCCGACGCCGGCGCGACGGATGCTGGACCAGCTGATGCCGGGACCGGACCCGACCAGGGCTGGGCCGACGCATCCGGACCCGCTGACGGAGGCTTCTCCGACGGTGGTTTCGGCGGTTTCGGCGACTTCGGTTTCTGATCGCGCGGCGCGCGGAGGAGCCGAGCGCTCACCCGCGCGATAACGTTCACTCATGGGGAACGTGGGGACGCGCTCTGCACGCCGAGGTGAGGATCGCTCCGGACGTCGCAGCACGCTGTGGCGATCCCTCATCGGAGAGTTGACCCCGTACCGCGACGGGACATCTGCCCGCGTTGCGGTGTTGCAGCAGCTCATGCTCGGTCTCGTCGTGCTGGCGGTCGCCGCCTTCGCGATCATCGCGGCGATTCCCGGCGACCTCACCCTCTTCTTCACCGGCGTCGGGGTTGTGTTCGTCCTGACGATCGTGACGCTGCTCGTTCCCTGGAACGCGCTCTCGCCGTGGGCGGTGGGTATCGTTCCGGTGCTGGACATCGTCGCGATCTTGCTGATGCGCGCCGCGTTCCCCGAGTCGGGACTCGCGTTGCTGTGGCTGTTCCCCGTGATGTGGATGTCTGGCGCGCTGGGACTGGTCGGCTATATTGCGGCGAACCTTTTCATCTGGGTCTCGTACGGCTGGGTGATCGCCGTGGGACAAGAGTCGGCATTCAGCTTTGCGCTCCTGCTCCTGCCGATCGTGGTGTTGGCCGTCTCCACCGGTGCGTATCTCAGCGTGCGCAGGTTCGCCGCGCAGCGAAAGCTCCTCGACAAGCAGGCACTCGTGCTCGGGCAGAGCCTGGAGCGCACCCAGCACCAGGAGCAACTGGTCACGCAGGTCCTGGACTCCGTCGACTTCGGCGTCATCCGGATCTCCGCCGACGGCGTCACCATCACGAACGAGGCGCAAGCGCGGATGCAGCACGCGCTCATGACCGCCGACGGACAAAACCGCCTGCCCGCGTTCGATGCTGACGGACAGACGCCCCTCGACCCGGAACGGATGCCGGTAGCCCGCGCCCGCCGCGGCGAGGTGTTCGACAACCAGATCGTGTGGTTCGGCTCCCCGGACACCACCCGACGCGCGCTGAGCGTCACAGCGCGGCGCCTGCGCGACACGCAGGGAGGGGACGCCGGAGTCGTCGTCATCTCGCGGGACGTCACCGCCGAGCGGACTGCCCTGTTCGCGCGCGACAACGTCGTGGCATCCGTCTCGCACGAGTTGCGCGCCCCGCTGACCGCGATCGTCGGGTATCTCGACCTCGCCCTGGAAACAGATGGCATTCCCGAGAAGGTTCGCGGTGACCTCGACGTGGCGATGCACAACGCCGAGCGGATGATTCAGATCATCTCCGACATTCTCTCGGCGACCTCGTCGTCGAAGTCGACGGTCGATGTGACGGTCTCGCCCGAGAATGTCGATCTGCAGCGACTCGTGATCGAGTCGGCCGCCGCGTGGCAGCCGACCGCGCTCGAGCGGCGGATCACGATCTTCACCGACGACGTTCAGCCCACTCACGCCTACGTCGATCCGGCACGGATGCGGCAGGTCGCTGACAACCTCGTCAGCAACGCCATCAAGTACGGGCGCGAAGGAGGCTCGGTCCAGTTGGCCGTCTACGGCGACGCCGTCGCCTCGTATGTGCTGGTCCGCGATGACGGCATCGGTCTGTCGCCGGACGACCAGAACCGCCTGTTCCGGCGCTTCTTCCGCGCCAGCACCGACGTCGGCGGCACGGGGCTCGGACTCGCGATCTGCCGCGACATCGTTCGTGCCCACGGTGGCGAGATCATCGTCGGGAGCGAGCAGGGCGTCGGCACAGCGTTCCTCGTGCGCGTCCCCGCGCAGGTCGATGTGACGCTGCCGCCGATCGATCCCGAAGAAGCTCTGAGCATCTCGGGGGCGATCACGACGGCGGGCCGCTCCGACATGGAGGCGACGGGATGACCCTCGACCTCTTCTCGGTCAACGTGATGACCGCGGCCGTCGTGCTGATCGTCGGGGTCATCTACGTCTCCGAGACCCTCATCCGCCGCGACGAGGTCTCGGGGCGACACTGGTCGGGCGCGTTTCTTGCCGGCATCCTGACCACCATCGCCTATGTCATCTGGTCAGCGGGAGGTGGCTGGGCCGCTATCGCCGCGGGCAACGCCGCGTTCGTGGCGGCAACCGGGTTCATCTGGATCGGATGCCGCAGCTACAACGGAAACCGCACCGGCTGGGCCTACGCGACGGTCGGGGCAGGCATGGCCATCGCGTTCGTCGCCGTCGCGGCAGCGGGGCCTGACGGCGGTGATTGGGCGGGCGTCGTCTGGATGTACGCCGTGCTGACGGTGCTTGCCTCGTTGGGGGTGTGGGAGACCGCTCGCGGCCGCCTGGCACAGACGCGCACGACGATCGCTCTCGGGGTCGTGCTCGGCGTCGAAGCGGTCTACACGGCGGCGAGAGCCATTGCGTTCCTCGTGCTCGGGCCCGACGATCCCGAGTTCCAGATGTGGTTCGCGACGATCCCGGCGAGTTTCGTGACGATTGCGCTCGTGATCACGGCGGCGATCGTCACGTCCATCCTGCGCGCTGGCCGCGCCGGGATGCGCGGCTACACCAACCTCGTCGCGGCGGACGGAGCCGACCGCATCCTGACCGAGCCGCAGTTTCGGGCGACGGTGACGGATGTGCTCGAGCGGGCCGCGGAGAAGGGCATCGGCATCGGTGTGATCGCGATGCGTATCGACGACCTGCCGTTCATCGCGAAGGCGTTCGGGAACGAGGTCGGACGCCATGTCGCCGTCGCCGCCCGCGATGCCGTGCGGCGCACCGTCGAGCCCCTGGCCATCATCGGCGACGACGGTGCGACGGTGCTGTGGGTGTGCGACACGGCCTGGGACGCGACCGAGGCGCGACGCCAAGCGACGCGACTGGCAACAGCCGTCTTCGAGGCCCTTCGAGCCGTTCCGGATGCCGTCGTCCCCGTCGTCGGAATCGGCGTCGCCGTCGCCCAGGACTTCGGCTACAGTGCCGGTGACCTCATCCACGCGGCGGATGCGGCATCCGTCCGCTCCGCCAAGACGGGAGACATCTCCGTGCTGATCGCCGAGCCGTCGCATCCTGCGCTCCCCGAGTCCGACGCGACCCCCGTGGCGGGGAGCTGACCGTGCCGCTGATCGCCTTGACAGGCGGAATCGCCGCCGGCAAATCCACGGTCGCGGCACGCCTGGCAGAGCTCGGGGCCGTGATCGTCGACGCCGACCAGGTCGTGCGGGACGTGCAGGGCGCCGGGTCGCCGGTGCTGCAACGGATCGCGGACGAGTTCGGCGACGACATCCTGACGGACGAGGGATCACTGGACCGGCCGGCACTCGGCGCGCTCGTGTTCGGCAACCCCGATCGCCTGGCCGCGCTCAACGCGATCGTGCATCCGGCGGTGCGTGAGGAGTCGGCACGCCGTTTCGGGGAGGCTTTCGCCGCCGATCCCGACGCCGTCGTCGTCTACGACGTGCCGCTGCTGGTCGAGGCGCGGGTTGACGATCCGTGGGAACTGATCGTCGTCGCCCATGCGCCGGCCGACCTGCGCGAACAGCGCCTCGTCGACCTGCGCGGCATGTCTCGGCAGGAGGCGGCATCCCGGATCGCCTCGCAGGTTCCCGACGAGGCTCGTCTGGCGATCGCCGATGTCGTCATCGACACGACGGGAACCCTCGCGCAGACCCTCGATCAGGTCGACGTGCTCTGGGAGGCGTTGCCGTTGCGGATCGCCGCCCGCCGGTCGCGCTGACGCCACCAGCGCGGAACCACCACGACCGCCGTCACGATCGCGCCGATCAGCAGCACGAACCCGACGATCGGCAACACGATCGCGAATATCGACAGCGCGAGGCTCGAGACATCCTCCGCGGTGCTCACGATCGGGGCTGCGACGCCGGCGGTCGCGGCATTCGCGACCGGGCGAATCGACGCCTTCACCACGTGGATGCCGAGCGCGATCGCAACGCCGATCCCGATGGCCACCCAGTTCTGATTCGCGAAGAACTCGCCCGGGTCATCCACGCGCAGGGTCTCTGCGCTCGCCCCGGCACCGAACGCGATGCCGCCGGAGGCAGGACGGATGACGGTTTGCACGGCGTCATTGATGGAGTCGAGCACCGGGACTTTGTCGGCGATGATCTCGAGGACGAGGAGGGCCCCGATGACCCAGAGGGCGACGTCACTGGAGAGCCAGGCCCAACCGGCCGGCAGCGCGATCGCGTCGAAGAAGCGATTGGCCAGCCCGAGCACCAGCAGCGGCATCCACGCATTCAGCCCCGCCGCCGCGGCAAGGCCGGATCCCACGAAGAACTCGAGCACCCCTCCAGGGTAGGCATCCTTCTTCCCGCGCGCACCGCCCCGCTCGGCCCGAACTCTCGCGCGAAGGGTCACAACACGCCGCAACCCGCGCCGGACGTGCGGCGTGTTGCGACCCCTCGCGCCAGAGTGTGGCGGAGCACGCCCCGATGTCTGACCCCGCGCCTACCCTGGGAGAGTGCAAACCACACGATCCGTCAGGCCCTTCGAAGTCGTCAGCGAGTACCAGCCCTCGGGCGACCAACCGCAGGCGATCGCCGAGCTTGCGGCGCGCATCAACGCGGGCGAGACGGATGTCGTTCTGCTCGGCGCGACGGGAACCGGCAAGTCCGCGACCACGGCGTGGCTCATCGAGCAGGTACAGCGGCCGACGCTTGTGCTCGCCCACAACAAGACCCTCGCCGCGCAGCTGGCCAACGAGTTCCGCGAGCTCATGCCGAATAACGCGGTCGAGTACTTCGTCTCGTACTACGACTACTACCAACCAGAGGCGTACGTGCCGCAGACAGACACCTTCATCGAGAAGGACTCGTCGATCAACGCCGAGGTCGAGCGGTTGCGCCACTCCACGACCAACTCCCTGCTCTCACGCCGCGACGTCGTCGTGGTCTCGACGGTCTCCTGCATCTACGGCCTGGGTGCGCCCGAGGAGTACCTGCGGGCCATGGTGGCGCTGCAGGTGGGGGAGCGGTACGACCGCGATGCTCTCATCCGCAAGTTCATCGCGATGCAGTACAACCGCAACGACGTCGACTTCTCGCGCGGAAACTTCCGCGTCCGCGGCGACACGATCGAGATCATCCCGGTGTACGAGGAGTACGCCATTCGCATTGACCTGTTCGGCGATGAGATCGAGGCGCTCTACCTGCTGCATCCGCTCACCGGCGACGTCATCCAGAAGATGGATTCGATCCCGATCTTCCCCGCCTCGCACTACGTCGCCGGAACCGAGACGGTGCAGCGCGCGATCGGCACGATCGAAGATGAGCTCGCGGGGCGACTGAAGGAGCTCGAGTCTCAGCAGAAGCTGCTCGAAGCGCAGCGCCTGCGCATGCGAACGACCTTTGACCTCGAGATGCTCCAGCAGTTGGGCTTCTGCTCCGGCATCGAGAACTATTCGCGGCACCTGGACGGGCGGCAGCCGGGCGAGCCGCCCCACACCCTGCTCGACTTCTTCCCCGACGACTTCCTGATGGTCATCGACGAGTCCCACGTCACGGTGCCGCAGATCGGGGCGATGTACGAGGGGGATGCCTCGCGAAAGCGCACGCTGGTCGACCACGGCTTCCGGCTCCCGTCGGCGCTCGATAACCGACCACTGCGTTTCGACGAGTTCAAGAACCGCATCGGCCAGACCGTCTACCTGTCCGCGACCCCGGGTCGCTACGAGATGGGGATCGCCGACGGCATCGTGGAGCAGATCATCCGCCCCACGGGTCTTGTCGACCCCGAGATCGTGGTGAAACCGTCCAAGGGGCAGATCGACGACCTGCTCGAAGAGATCCGCATTCGCGTCGAGCGCGACGAACGCGTTCTGGTCACAACCCTCACGAAGAAGATGGCCGAGGAGCTCACCGACTTCCTCGGCGAGCACGGCGTGCGGGTGCGCTACCTGCACTCGGATGTCGACACTCTCCGCCGCGTCGAGTTGTTAAGTGAGTTGCGCGCGGGCATCTACGACGTGCTGGTGGGCATCAACCTGCTTCGCGAGGGTCTTGACCTTCCCGAGGTCTCCCTGGTGTCGATCCTGGATGCCGACAAGGAGGGATTCCTGCGGTCGGGAACCTCCCTCATCCAGACGATCGGTCGCGCCGCCCGAAACGTCTCCGGTCAGGTGCACATGTACGCCGACACCATCACCGATTCGATGCGCGCGGCGATCGACGAGACCGACCGGCGTCGCGAGAAGCAGGTCGCTTACAACCTCGAGCACGGCATCGACCCCCAACCGCTTCGCAAGAAGATCGCCGACATCACCGATGCGCTGATCCGCGAAGGTGCCGACACGAAGGCGATGCTGAACCGCAAGGATGCTGCCGGGTCGAAGAACGGCAAGGGCAAGAGCCCGACACCGAACCTGCGGCGCGAGGGGATCGCGGCCGAGGGAGCGACGCAACTCGAAGCGATGATCGCGGATGTGTCAGACCAGATGCTCGCTGCGGCCGGTGAACTGAAGTTCGAGCTTGCAGCCCGTCTGCGCGATGAACTGCAAGATCTGAAGAAGGAGCTGCGAGCCATGGAGCGCGCCGGCCACGCCTGACCCGCCCCGGTCGTCGAGCGAGCGGGCGAGTCGAAACGAGAGTTTGGCCTCCGGTCGTCGAGCGAGTGGAGCGAGTCGAAACGAGAGCGCGGGAGGAACCATGGAACAGCGGCTGAGCCTCATCACGCTCGGGGTCGCCGACCTCGACCGTGCCATCGCCTTCTATCGCGCGATGGGGTGGGAGCCGCATCCGGGTTCCGTGCCCGGCGCGGTCGCCTTCTTCCAGCTCGATGGCCTGGCGTTTGCCCTGTGGAGTCGCGCTGAACTGGCGGCTGACTCCGTCGTCGACGATCCGGGCGGATGGGGCGGTGTGACGCTTGCGCACAACGTGCGCGCACCCGGCGAGGTGGACGCGATTCTTGCGGCCGCGGAGGCCGCGGGAGCCCGCCTGGGGCGAGCCGGTGCTCCGACCCCGTGGGGAGGGTACTCCGGCATCTTCATCGACCCAGACGGACATCCGTGGGAGGTAGCGCACAACCCCGCCTGGCCACTCGACGAGACCGGCCGTGTGACGATCGAACCGTGATGAGATTCGTCGACCCTCAGGTGATCCTCTTCGTGGCTGACTGAGACGGGCACCTGGTTCACCTGGTGCAGCGCGTCAGCTGACCTCTGTGGTCATCGACCGGCCGATCCTGGAGCGTCGCAACGGCGCATGTCTTCCGCGACTCGCCGGCGTCGGCGGCCAGTCATCGGCGTGTCGGGGGCTTCTTGCGCCGTTGCGACCGGCGTAGACGGGCGCGACATCCTTGGGCTGCCCCGGCGGCCCGACGGATGCCTCAGCCGGCGAGGTGCGGCATCCGGCCCGCGAACGGCCGCAGTCCGTCGCGGAGGTCCTTCAACTCCTCCACACCCAGTCCGGTGACTGCCATGATGCGCCGAGGAACCTCAAGCGCGTCCTCGCGGAGTGCGCGTCCGGCCGTCGTCAGCCCGATGTCGAGCACGCGCTCGTCATCGGGCCGGCGCGTGCGGGTCACGCGTCCCTGCGCTTCGAGGCGTTTGACGAGAGGGGAGAGTGTTGCAGGTTCCATGGCGAGCTCGTCGGCGAGCTCGCCGAGGGAACGCGGAGACTGCTCCCAGAGGGCGAGCATCACAAGGTACTGCGGATGCGTCAGCCCGAGCGGCTCGAGGATCGGGCGATAGATCGACACGACGTTGCGGGCGGCTGTGACCAGCGCAAAACACACCTGGTTGTCGAGCTTGAGCAGATCTTCCTCGTCGGACATATCGCCAGTCTAGCGATTCATTAGTACACTAAACATCATGACGCAAACGAATGAGGTGCCGAAGCGACCGCTCCGCGAGCGGGTGCGCGAGGCCGGCGGTTGGTACACGTGGTTCAACACCAACCTCATCCGCGTCGCCGGGCCGCCTGCCGTCAGCCCGCTCGAGCCGGGCCCGACGGCCGAGGAGCGCGCCGAGCGCGCCTGCCCGCTGTGTCACCAGCCGATGAATCGCCATACGTTCGATCGCTCGGGCGACAAACCCCTCATGCACTGCCCCTGACAGGGGACCTCTCGGCCGCGCGATTCGCGGGGCCGGAGCCGATGTCGGAGGCCACACCTACACTTGACGGGTGCCCATCGTCCCCGTCTCTACGCATGCCCACAGCAGTGGAACTCTCAGTGTTCGCGGTGCCCGCGTCCACAACCTTAAGGATGTCGATCTCGACATCCCGCGCGACTCTCTCGTCGTGTTCACGGGGCTGTCCGGGTCGGGCAAATCGAGCCTCGCGTTCGACACGATCTTCGCCGAGGGACAGCGTCGCTACATCGAGTCGCTGAGCTCCTACGCGCGCCAGTTCCTCGGTCAGGTGGACCGGCCGGACGTTGATTTCATCGAGGGACTCAGCCCCGCTGTCTCGATCGACCAGAAGTCCACGAACCGCAACCCGCGCTCGACAGTCGGCACGATCACCGAGATCCACGACTACATGCGTCTGCTGTGGGCGCGGATCGGCATCCCGCACTGCCCCGAGTGCGGCGCACAGATTCAGCGCCAGACGGTGCAGCAGATCGCCGACCAGCTCATGGAACTGCCCGAGCGCACGCGCTACCAGATCGTCGCGCCCGTGGTGAGTCAGAAGAAGGGCGAATTCGTCGACCTCTTCAAAGAGCTCTCTGCCAAGGGGTACGCGCGCGCCGTCGTCGACGGGGAGCTCGTGCAGCTCGCCGAGCCGCCGACGCTGAAGAAGAGCTACAAGCACGACATCGCCGTCGTCGTGGATCGCCTCGTTGCCGGCCCCGAGATCCTGAGCCGCGTCACCGACTCCGTCGAGACCGCGCTGGGGTTGGCGGGCGGCATCATGCAGGTCAACTTTGTGGACGGCGAGGGTGACGACGCGTGGCAGTCGTTCAGCGAGAAGCTGTCGTGCCCCAACGGTCACCCGCTGCAGCTGACCGAGATCGAGCCGCGCACCTTCTCGTTCAACGCCCCCTTCGGTGCGTGCCCGACCTGTTCGGGGCTGGGTACCCGGATGTCGGTGGATGTCGAGCTCATGCTGGGTGACCCCGAGCTGTCCATTCGCGAGGGCGTCCTCATCCCGTGGACGACGCAGGGCAAGGGACTGTTCCAGTACTACGAGCGGTTGCTCGAAGGACTCTCCGATGACCTCGGCTTCTCGCTCGACACGCCGTGGCGGGAGCTGACGGCGGAGGTGCAGAACGCCGTCCTCCACGGCGAGAACTTCAAGGTCAACGTCAAGTGGAAGAACCGCTACGGCCGCGAGATGCGCTACACCTCCGGCTTCGAGGGTGTCGTGCCCTACATCGAGCGCCAGTACGTGCAGGCCGAGTCCGATACTCAGCGCCAGCGCTGGTCGGAGTACCTCAGGGAAGTGCCCTGCCCCGCCTGTAATGGCGACCGCCTCAAGCCCGAAGTCCTCGCGGTGCTCGTGCACGGACGCTCGATCGCGGATGCCTCACGCCTGAGCCTTGCTGACGCGCAGGAGTACTTTGCCACGCTCGAGCTGACTGAGCGTGAAGCCATGATTGCGGCAGCGGTGCTCCGCGAGATCCGCGCGCGCCTCGAGTTCCTCATCCAGGTCGGTCTGAACTACCTCAACCTCAGCCGGTCCGCCGGGTCGCTCTCGGGCGGCGAGGCCCAGCGCATCCGTCTCGCGACGCAGATCGGCTCGGGCCTGACCGGCGTGCTCTACGTCCTGGACGAACCCTCGATCGGTCTGCACCAGCGCGACAACCGCCGTCTCATCGAGACCCTCCTGAAGCTCAAGGGTCTGGGCAACACTCTGATCGTCGTCGAGCACGACGAAGAGACGATTCACGCCGCCGACTGGATCGTCGACATCGGGCCCCGCGCCGGCGTCGACGGTGGGCACGTCGTCCACTCCGGGCCGCTCGGCGAGCTGCTCGCCGACCCCGGCTCGATCACCGGCGACTACCTCGCCGGTCGACGCAGCATCCCGACACCGGCGAAGCGACGCAGGATCGACAAGAAGCGGATGCTGGAAGTCGTCGGCGCCCGCGAGAACAACCTGAAGCAGGTCAGCGCGCAGTTCCCGCTCGGTGTGCTCACCGCCGTGACGGGCGTGAGCGGATCCGGCAAGTCGTCGCTGGTCAACGACATCCTGTACCAGGTGCTCGCGGCGCGGCTCAACGGTGCCCGCACGGTTCCCGGCAAGCACACGCGTGTGACGGGCCTCGACAACCTCGACAAGGTGGTTCACGTCGACCAGGCTCCGATCGGCCGGACACCGCGCTCGAACCCCGCGACCTACACGGGCGTCTTCGACCGCATTCGTACCCTCTTCAGCGAGACCCCGAAGCCAAGGCGCGTGGCTACCAGCCCGGCCGCTTCAGCTTCAACGTCAAGGGTGGGCGCTGTGAGGCGTGCGCGGGCGATGGCACCATCAAGATCGAGATGAACTTCCTGCCCGACGTCTACGTGGACTGCGAGGTCTGCCACGGCAAGCGCTACAACCGGGACACGCTCGCGGTCCACTACAAGGGCAAGAACATCGCCGAGGTCCTCGAGATGCCGATCACCGAGGCCGCCGAGTTCTTCGAACCGATCCAGGCGATCCACCGGTACCTGAAGACGCTCGTGGATGTCGGGCTCGGCTACGTCCGACTCGGTCAGTCGGCGACGACCCTGTCGGGCGGCGAGGCGCAGCGTGTGAAGCTCGCCACCGAGCTGCAGCGGCGGAGCAACGGGCGCAGCATCTACGTCCTTGACGAGCCGACGACGGGCCTGCACTTCGAAGACGTTCGCCGCCTCCTCGAGGTCTTGAGCGGCCTCGTCGACAAGGGCAACACGGTGATCGTGATCGAGCACAACCTCGACGTCATCAAGTCAGCCGACTGGATCATCGATCTCGGCCCCGAGGGCGGGTCCGGCGGTGGCGAGATCGTCGCGACCGGCACGCCCGAGCAGGTCGCGCGGGTCCCCGAGAGCTACACCGGACAGTTCCTGGCCGAACTTTTCGACGCCCACGACGCGCCGGCGGCCCGCAAGGCGGGTTGAGCGTGGCTCGCGCCAGCCACCCCCAGCTTGCGTACCGGCCCGCGCCGGGGAGATCCCCACCAACCCCGGCGTCTACCGGTTCCGCGATGACGCCGGGCGTGTGCTCTACGTCGGCAAGGCGAAGAACCTGCGTGCCCGCCTGTCCAACTACTTCGCGCCGTTGCACACGCTGCACGAGCGGACACGGCGCATGGTGACAACGGCCACCGGCGTCGAATGGACGGTCGTCGGCAGCGACGTCGAGGCGCTGCAGCTCGAGTACATGTGGATCCAGGAGTACTCGCCGCCCTTCAACGTGCGCTACAAGGACGACAAGTCCTACCCGTACATGGCGATCACCCTCGCCGACGAGGCGCCGCGCGTCATGGTCACGCGAAACCACAAGATCCGCGGGGCGAAGTACTTCGGTCCATACCCCAAGGTGTGGGCGGTGCACGAGGTCATCGACCTCATGATCAAGGTGTTCCCGATCCGCACATGCAGTGACTCCTCGTACAAGCGGGCCATGGCCACGGGCAGGCCCTGCTTTCCCGGACAGATCGGACGCTGCGGCGGACCGTGCTCCGGTCGCGTCACGATCGAGGAGCACCGCGCGATCGTCGACGACTTCGTGGCGTTCATGTCCGGGGGCGATCAGCGCTTCACGAAACAGTTGACGGCACGGATGCGGGAGGCATCCGCCGCGATGGACTACGAGTCTGCGGCCGTCTTCCGCGACCGGCTCCAGGCGATCGAGGCGGTGCTCAACAAGAGTGCTCTCGTGTTGCCCGATGACACGGATGCCGACCTGTTCGGCATCGCCGAGGACGAGCTGGCCGCCGCCGTGCAGCACTTCGTCGTCCGCGGCGGTCGCGTCCGTGGTGTGCGGGCGACTACGATCGAGAAAGAACTGGACATCAGCGGGGGAGAGCTGGTCGATCAGATCCTGCAGCGGACGTACGGTCCCTCCGGCAGTGCCGACATCCCCAAGCAGGTCCTCGTTCCCGCCCTCCCCGAGGATGCCGCCGAACTCGAAGCGTGGCTGCGAGACAAGCGCGGCACGAACGTCACGATTCAGATCGCGCAGCGCGGCGCGAAGGCCGAGCTCATGAAGAGCGCGGCGCTCAATGCCCAGCAGGCGCTCTTGCTGCACAAGACCCGCCGCACGAGCGACTACGTCGCGCGCACGCAGGCGCTCACCGACCTCCAGGAGGCGCTCGGGCTCGACGAGGCCCCGCTCCGGATCGAGTGCTATGACGTGTCCCACCTGAGCGGCACGAATGTCGTGGCCTCGATGGTCGTGTTCGAAGATGGCCTGCCTCGCAAGGATCAGTACCGGACGTTCGGCGTCCCCGAGACCACCGACGACACCGACTCGCTGTATCAAGTGCTCATGCGCCGCCTCGCATATATCGACGACGAGCGGGACGCCGACGAGGAAGTACCCGTGACTGTCGGAGAGGACGAGACGGATGCCGACGGCCTCGCTGTCGTCAGTTCCGATCCGACCAGCGATGGCACTGTCGTCACGGTACGAAACCGCCCCCGCTTTGCCTACCGCCCGCAACTGCTCGTCGTCGACGGTGGCAAGCCGCAGGTGAACGCGGCAGCGCGCGCGCTGTCCGACGCGGGCCACACCGACATCGCGTTGTGCGGGATTGCCAAGCGCCTCGAGGAAGTGTGGTTGCCTGACGAGGACTACCCGGTGATCCTTCCGCGCACGAGCGAGGCGCTCTATCTGCTGCAGCGGCTGCGCGACGAGGCCCATCGCTTTGCGATCACGAAGCAGCGCGGAAAGCGCAAACGCGACATCCAGACCGTCCTCGCGGAAATCCCCGGGCTGGGGGAGGCTCGCATTCGCGCCCTGCTGCGCCACTTCGGGTCGGTCACGGCGCTCAGGAACGCGACGCCGGAAGAGATTCAGGAGCTCCCCGGAGTGGGCCCGAAGCTCGCCGCGACGATCCACGCGCACCTGGCAAGTCGATAGGCTGGCAGTGCGCGCGGGAGCCCGCTGCCCGGCAGCGAACGGCCCATCCGACGACCGCGCGACCAGTGCACAGCGACACCCGAGGACGAGGGGTCCCGATGGATGAGACGACACCCGCGAGAAGCGATGTGCTCATCCTGACCGGAATGTCCGGCGCAGGGCGATCCACGGCTGCCAACGCTCTCGAGGACCTCGGCTGGTACGTCGTCGATAATCTGCCCCCGCAGATGCTCAAACCGCTCCTCGAGCTCTCGGAGATCGCGGCGTCCGCACTGCCGAAGGTCGCCGCCGTCGTCGACGTGCGCGGTGGCGATCTGTTCGCCGCGCTTCCCGCGGAAGTGGGGGAGCTGCGTTCCCGCCGGAATGTCCGCATCGTCTTCCTCGACGCCTCCGACGACGTCCTCGTGCGGCGTTTCGAGGCCGTGCGCCGGCCCCATCCGCTGCAGGGTGATGGCACGATCATCGACGGCATCCGCGTCGAACGTGAGCGGCTCTCGGAGATTCGCGAGCGCGCAGACATCGTCGTGGACACCACGTCGCTGAACGTCCACCAACTCGCGACCCGCATCTTCGAGCTCTTCTCCGACGAGGGCGCCGCTCGACACATGCTCACGATCATGAGCTTCGGGTTCAAGTACGGCCTCCCGACGGATGCCGACATGGTCGCCGACATGCGCTTTCTGCCCAACCCCTATTGGGATCCCGCGCTGCGGACCTTCACGGGGCAGGATCCTCAGGTGCGCGACTACGTGCTCGGCCAGCCCGGGGCCCGCGAATTCGTGGACGCCTATGCGGCAGCCCTGCAGCCCGTGCTCCAGGGGTATCAGCGCGAGAACAAACGGCACTCCGTCGTCGCAATCGGCTGCACCGGAGGCAAGCATCGCTCGGTCGTCGTCGTCGAGGAGCTCGCTCAGCGACTGGCAGCCGAGGCAGGTGTCGCGGTGCGCGTGAAGCACCGCGACCTCGGCCGGGAGTAGCGCGCGGGCGGCATCCCGCCGAGATTTCTCGACCTCGGCCCGAGTAGGCTAGAGCGTTATCCGCCGGCCCTGCCGGCACCCTCGAAAGGAGCCACGTGTCGCTGACGGCCGATGTCAAAGCAGAACTCATCGCGGTACGGGACCCGCTTCCCAGCGCCCGTGTCGCCGAGTTGACATCACTGCTCCGGTTCGCCGGCGGCCTGCACTCCATCGCCAACCGTGTTGCGGTCGAGGCGGAGGTGGACTCCGAGGCTCTTGCGCGCCGCGTCGCGCGCGAACTCATGGAGATCTACGGCGTGCGGCCCGAGATCGTTCAGACGCAAGGCTCGGGATCCCGAGCCGGAGCGTTGTTCGCGGTGCGCGTCATCGACGGGGGAGAGACGCTGGCCCGTCAGACCGGACTGCTCGACCAGCGGCGCCGGCCCGTGCGCGGCCTCCCGAACAAGCTCACGACCGGTTCCCGGGGCGACCTCGCCGCCGTGTGGCGCGGCGCGTTCCTGGGCTCGGGTGCTCTCACCGACCCCGGCCGCTCAGCGTCGCTCGACGTACTGTGCCCGTCCTCGGAAGCGGCGATGGCCCTCGTCGGGGCAGCGCACCGGCTCGGCATCGGCGCGAAGGCGCGGGAGGTGCGCGGCGCGCCCCGCGTGGTCGTCCGCGAGGGTGACGCCATCCGGGCGGCGCTGGCTGTCATGGGGGCTCGCCAGGTCGCCGCGCACTGGGACGAGATGCGTCAGCGCCGGGAGGTTCGCGCCGGTGTGAACCGACTCGTGAACTTCGACGACGCGAACCTGCGTCGGTCTGCGCAGGCGGCTGTCGCCGCGTGCGCGCGGGTTGAGCGCGCCCTCGAGATCCTGGGCGAGGACATTCCCGATCACCTGCGCGAGGCCGGCGACCTGCGGCTGGCGCACCGCGATGCGAGCCTCGACGAACTGGGTCACCACGCCGATCCGCCACTCACGAAAGATGCCGTCGCCGGACGTATCCGTCGTCTTCTCGCGATGGCCGACAAGAAGGCCTCCGCGGAGGGTATTCCCGGAACAGAATCTGCGGTTCCGGCGAGCGCTCTGGACTGACCGCGCTTCACCAGCGCCACCCCGTAACGCGTCCTAGCTTCTTCCGCAAGACCCGCCGAGGGGTCGCCCAGGCTCACTAGGATGACAACTGTCACCCCAGCGACGCCGGGGCATTCCTGGCGCCGCGACGACAGGAAGAGAAGAGCGAATGGCCACCTACACCCTGCCCGACCTCCCCTACGACTACGCTGCGCTCGAGCCGCACATCAGTGCCACGATCATGCAGCTGCACCACGACAAGCACCACCAGGCGTACGTGACGGGCGCCAACACGGCGCTGGAGCAGCTGGCCGAGGCGCGTGAGACGGGGAACCTCGCCAACGTCAACAAGCTCGAGAAGGATCTCTCGTTCAACCTCGGCGGTCACACGAACCACTCGATCTTCTGGACGAACATGTCGCCGAATGGTGGCGACAAGCCCACCGGCGAACTTGCCGCGGCGATCGACGAGTACTTCGGCTCGTTCGACAAGTTCCAGGCTCACTTCACCGCCGCCGCTCTCGGTGTGCAGGGTTCGGGCTGGGCGGCGCTGTTCTGGGACTCGATCGGTGAGCGTCTCATCATCCAGCAGATCTTCGACCAGCAGGGTCAGCTCGCCGCTGCCAGCGTCCCGCTGCTCATGCTGGACGTGTGGGAGCACGCGTACTACCTGGACTACAAGAACGTCCGCGCTGACTACGTCAAGGCGTTCTGGAACATCGTGAACTGGGCCAACGTCCAGGACCGCTTTGTTACGGCTCGTGAGAAGACGGCGGCTCTGCTGCTAGGGTCATGATCAGGTGAGGATGCCGCGGAGCCCTCGCCCGCTCGGGGGCTCCGGCAACCTCATTTGTCTGCTGGAATACACCACAAATGACACCCCTCTCCGGGTCGTCGATCCGGAGCTGACCCCCGGCGCTTCGGCGCGATAAGAATCAGGGAGACA
Organism: Microbacterium schleiferi; assembly: GCF_015565955.1. Classification (NCBI taxonomy): domain Bacteria; kingdom Bacillati; phylum Actinomycetota; class Actinomycetes; order Micrococcales; family Microbacteriaceae; genus Microbacterium; species Microbacterium schleiferi. Next base: position 1,476,270 of record NZ_CP064760.1, read on the forward strand.
CCGTGTCTGTCAAGATCGGTATCAACGGCTTCGGCCGTATCGGACGTAACTACCTCCGCGCAGCTCTCGAGCAGGGCGCGGACCTCGACATCGTGGCGGTGAACGACCTCACCGACAACAAGACGCTCGCCCACCTCCTCAAGTACGACTCGGTCGGCGGACGCCTGGCCGAAGAGGTCTCGTACACCGAGGACTCCATCACCGTCGGTGGCAAGAGCATCAAGGTCTTCGAAGAGCGCGACCCCGCGAACCTCCCGTGGGGCGAGCTGGGCGTCGACATCGTCATCGAGTCCACCGGCCGCTTCACGAAGGCCGCTGACGCCAGCAAGCACATTGCCGGTGGCGCGAAGAAGGTCCTCATCTCGGCACCCGGCACGGATGTCGACGGCACCTTCGTCATGGGCGTCAACGACGGCGAGTACGACCCCGCCACGATGCACGTCATCTCGAACGCGTCGTGCACCACCAACTGCCTGGCCCCGCTCGCGAAGGTCTTCAACGACAACTTCGGCATCGAGCGCGGCTTCATGATGACGGCGCACGCCTACACCGCCGACCAGAACCTGCAGGACGGCCCCCACGGCGACCTGCACCGCGCCCGCGCCGCCGCACTGAACATCGTGCCGGCCGCGACCGGTGCCGCCAAGGCGATCGGCCTCGTTCTGCCCGAGCTCAACGGCAAGCTCAGCGGCTCCTCGTACCGCGTCCCGGTCCCCACCGGGTCGATCGTCGACCTGACGATCATCACGCCGGCTGAGGGCCTCACCAAGGAGACCATCAACGCCGCGTACGAGAAGGCAGCGGCTGAGGGTGCTCTGGCGGGCTACCTGAAGTACAACACCGACGCGATCGTCTCGACCGACATCGTTCACGACCCGCACTCGTCGGTCTTCGACGCCGGTCAGACCAACGTCAGCGGCAACCTCGTGAAGGTCTCGGCCTGGTACGACAACGAGTGGGGTTACTCGAACCGCCTCGTCGACCTCACCGAGCTCGTCGCCAGCAAGCTCTGAGTCGCGGCATCCGGTAACCAGACATGGCTCTGCGCACCCTCGATTCGCTGGGTCCGCTGGCCGGCAAGCGCGTCATCGTCCGTTGTGACCTCAACGTTCCGTTGAAAGACGGGGTCATAACGGACGATGGCCGCGTGCGGGCCTCGGTTCCCACGCTCAACGCCCTCATCAACCAGGGAGCGCGCCTTGTCGTGTGCTCGCACCTGGGACGCCCCGACGGGGCACCCGACCCGAAGTACAGTCTGGAGCCCGTTGCTCAGCGCCTGTCGGAGCTGCTCGGCAAGCCGGTCGCCTTCGCGCGCGACACGGTCGGCGAGTCAGCTCACGACGCCGTTGCCGCCCTGGAGGACGGCGATGTCGCGGTCATCGAGAACCTGCGGTTCAACGCGGGGGAGACAGCGAAGGATGCCGAGGTTCGTGGCGCGTTCGCTCGTGAGCTTGTCGGCCTCGGCGATGCTCTCGTGTCGGACGGCTTCGGTGTCGTGCACCGCAAGCAGGCCAGCGTCTACGACCTCGCCGAGATTCTGCCCTCCGCGGCGGGCTTCCTCATCGAGAAGGAGGTCGACGTTCTCGACCGCCTCACCGAGAAGCCGGAGCGGCCCTACACGGTCGTGCTCGGCGGATCGAAGGTCAGCGACAAGCTCGGCGTCATCGAACACCTGCTCCCGCGCGTTGACCGCATCCTGGTCGGCGGCGGCATGCTGTTCACCTTCCTCAAGGCCCAGGGCTATGAGGTGGGGAAGAGCCTGCTGGAAGAGGATCAGATCGACACGGTCACGCGCTACATGACCACCGCGCACGAGCGCGGCGTCGAGATCGTTCTACCGGTGGATGCCGTCATGGCTGCATCCTTCAGCGCCGACGCGGAGCACGTGGTAGCTCCCGCCGACTCCCTCGAAGAGACACCGTTCGGCGCCACGGGCCTGGGGCTGGACATCGGCCCTGACACGGCGAAGATCTTCGCCGACGCGATCCGCGAGAGCAAGACCGTCTTCTGGAACGGCCCCATGGGCGTTTTCGAGATGCCGGCCTTTGCCGCAGGGACCAAGACCGTCGCGCAGGCGCTCACCGAGGTCGACGGCCTCAGCGTCGTCGGCGGTGGCGACTCGGCAGCAGCCGTGCGTCAGCTCGGCTTCTCGGACGACCAGTTCGGCCACATTTCCACCGGCGGTGGGGCCAGCCTCGAATTCCTCGAGGGCAAGAAGCTACCCGGACTGGAGGTCCTCGGATGGGAGCAGTGAGAACACCGCTCATCGCCGGCAACTGGAAGATGAACCTCGACCACCTGCAGGCTGTCGCGTTCGTCCAGAAGTTGCACTGGACACTGAAGGACGCCAAGCACGAGGACGGGTCCGTGGAGGTGGCGGTCTTCCCGCCGTTCACGGATCTGCGCACCGTGCAGACGCTGCTGGATGCCGACAAGATTCCGTTCTCCCTCGGTGGGCAGGACCTGTCGCCGAAGGACTCCGGCGCGTTCACCGGTGACATCTCCGGCGCGTTCCTGGCCAAGCTCGATGCGCAGTACGTGATCATCGGTCACTCCGAGCGCCGTGAGTACCACCACGAGACCGACGAGGTCGTGGCCAGCAAGGTGCAGGCAGCCCTGCGGCACGGGCTCGTTCCCGTGATCTGCGTCGGTGAGACCGCGGAAGACCTGGAGAAGTACGGTGCCAGCGCTGTCCCGGTGGGACAGCTGAAGACCGCGCTTGCCGACGTCCCGGCGGATGCCGACATCGTCGTGGCCTACGAGCCGGTCTGGGCGATCGGTTCCGGTCAGGCCGCGACCCCCGACCAGGCTCAGGATGTCTGTGCGAAGCTGCGCGCGGTCGTCGCTGACACACTGGGCGCGGACGCAGCAGAACGCACGCGTGTGCTCTACGGCGGGTCGGTGAAGGCCGCGAACATCGCGAGCTTCATGCGGGAGCCCGACGTGGATGGAGCCCTGGTGGGCGGTGCGAGCCTCGTCGTGGACGAGTTCGCTGCCATCATCCGCTACCAGAAGCACGTCGGCGTCTGACGGCGTTTCGTCTCGCTGCTTTCGCGGGGCGAGCGTGAAGTCATCTTCGCGCTCGCCCCGCGACGCGCGTCACGCCGAGACCAAACGCGCACGCCTCTTTCCGTATACTGGACGCTTGTGCGACGAGACATCGTCGCGACGAAAGGTTTCACGTCTTGGCGATTCTCGAACTGATTCTGCAGGTCATCCTGGGCATCACGAGCCTGCTGCTCACGCTGCTGATCCTGCTGCACAAGGGCCGAGGCGGTGGCCTGTCCGACATGTTCGGCGGGGGAATGACGTCAGCTCTGGGATCGTCGGGTCTCGCTGAGCGCAACCTCAACCGATTCACGATCGTGCTGGCCCTCGTATGGTTCGTCACCATCGTCGGACTCGGCCTCATTACGAAGTTCCAGGTGATCTGATGGCAACCGGCGGCAACGCAATCCGCGGCACCCGGGTGGGTGCCGGCCCCATGGGCGAACAGGACCACGGCTATCACGCAGACCGCGTCGCCGTCTCGTACTGGGATGCCCTCGGCAACGAGACAGTCCGCTACTTCGCGGCGGGAATTCCCGATGAGGAGATTCCCGAAACGATCGACTCCCCGCACTCCGGGCTCCCGGCCGGCCGCGACAAGGAAAACCCGCCGCAGATGGCCAAGGCCGAGCCCTACAAGACGCACCTCGCGTACGTCAAAGAGCGTCGCACTGAAGAAGAAGCCGACGCGCTTCTGGATGACGCGCTCAAGTCGCTGCGGGAGCGCCGCGGCCTCTGATCTTTGGCGCGGGTACCACCCCGCACGCACACAGCCCCGGCCTCCGACGAGGGAGGACCGGGGCGTTGTGCGTCGTCAGCGGCAGTGCCGCCTCAGTACTCCTGATCGATGAGCTCGGGCGGCACCTGTTCGGCAGCTTCCCGGTCGACGAAGAACACGGTGCGTCGACGCCCCTTCGCGCCACCAGCCGGGACGCTCGTGTAGTTGGCGCCGGCGAGCGCCAGCCCGAGGGCGGCAGCCTTGTCGGGGCCGGACATGACCAGCCAGACACGCTGTGACCCGTTGATGACCGGACGTGTGAAGGTCACGCGCTCGGGCGGCGGCTTGGGGGAGTTGCGCACCGGAAGCACGGCGTGCTCGGTGTCACGGATCTCGGGGTGATCGGGGAACAGCGATGCGATGTGTGCGTCGGGACCGACGCCCAGGAAGCACATGTCGAAGGACGGCCACGCGGGGCCGCCAGGCTGTCCGAAGCGGGCGAGCTCGGCCGCGTACGCCCGCGCTGCCTCATCGAGGTCGACACCCTCGTCGCTGGCGACGACCGAGTGGATGTTCTCTGCCGGGATGTCGAGCTGGTCGAGCAGCGCCTCGCGGGCCTGCTTCTCGTTCCGCTCCCCATCGTGGCGGGGAACGAAACGCTCATCGCTCCACCAGAAATGCACATTGCCCCAGTTCAGGCCCGCGAGTCGCGGGCTCGCCGCAGCTGCCTCGAGCACCGCGATGCCCATCGTGCCGCCGGTGAGCGAGACATGAACGGCGGGCTTTGCGGCCTGCTTCTCGATGCGCCGCAGGAACCGGTTCGCGACATACGACGCGAGGGCGTCCCGGTCGGGGCTGATGAGCACCCGCTTCTCGTTCGTGATCTCAGCCATCGGTCTCCTGCGACTGTGCCGGGCCGAGCAACGCCCAGCCCTCGGTGATCACTCGACCATACAAGAGGTCGGCGTCGAGGCGACGAAGCTCCTCGGCGAGGCACTCGCGCAGTGTGCGACGCGGCAGCACGAGATCGTGCTCGGGCTGCCCGGGTTGCAACAGCCGGGCGATCGCGGCGGTCGAGCGCTCGAGAACGATGTCGCCGCTGGCGCGGGTGAGGCGGACGGACTTGATGCCGTCGCTCCACTCCTCTGACGGCAGGTAGTGCCAGTCGACGGGCACCCCGAGAGTCAGGCGCAGCCAGGCCGCCAGAAGCGCCGTGGACGGCGATGTGGCCGCGCCGCGCACCTCGATTGCGGTGATCGGCTCGTACGGCGGCTGGTCCAGCACGGCGGCAAGCTGCTCGCGCCAGTGCGTGAGACGTGTCCACGCGAGGTCGGTGTCGCCGGGGGAGTAGCAGTCGCCGAGATGGGCGACACGCGCGGACTCGAACGGCACCGTGGCGGCATCGGTGATGCGCCGCTGTGCGATCCGACCGAGCGGGGAGTGCGACGGGGTCGCGGGCGGATTATCGGGCCACCAGACCACGACCGGTGCGTCCGGCAGCAGCAGCCCGGTCACGAGGCTCTCGACGTTGGATGCCGCGTCGCCCGATGCGCGCAGCACGACGACTTCACTCGCGCCAGCGTCGCCGCCCACACGGATCTCGGCATCCAGCTTCGGTTCGCCGACCGGGTCGAGACGGAGGCTGATCACGCGCATGGGATGCTCGCGGGACGCGTCGTTCGCAGCCTCGATGCCGTCTTCGCTGCCGCCGTCGGTGGTCACGATGATGAGCGTGAGGACGCGCCCGAGCGCTACCGCGCCGCCCTCCTCGCGCACATCGATGAGAGCGCGGGAGATCTTGCTGACTGTCGTGTCGGGAAGATCGACGATCATGGCCGCCTCCAGGTGCGTCCGTCGCGGGCAAGGAGCTGGTCGGCTGACTTCGGCCCCCAGGATCCGGGTTCGTACTGGTCGAGCGGTCCGCCCTGCTCAGCCCAGAACTTCTCGACCGGGTCGAGGATCTTCCACGAGAGCTCGACCTCTTCGTGGCGGGGGAACAGCGGCGGGTCGCCGAGGAGCACATCGAGGATGAGCCGCTCGTAGGCCTCGGGGCTGGCCTCGGTGAAGGCGTGGCCGTAGCCGAAGTCCATCGTGACGTCGCGAACGTGCGTGCTTGCGCCGGGCACCTTGGAACCGAATCGGATCGTGACACCCTCATCGGGCTGCACGCGGATCACGAGGGCGTTCTCGCCGAGCCCCGACGTCTGCGAACGTGTGAACAGGTGCTCCGGGGCACGCTTGAACACCACGGCGATCTCGGTCACCCGGCGTCCCAGGCGCTTCCCGGTGCGCAGGTAGAACGGTACGTCGGCCCAGCGTCGAGTGTTGATCTCGAGCTTCAGGGCCGCGTAGGTCTCCGTTGTCGAATCCGGCTTCATGCCGTCTTCGTCGAGGAACCCGGTGATGTGCTCTCCGCCCTGCCATCCGCCGGCGTACTGTCCCCGCGCTGTTGCCAGAGAGAGGTCGGCGGGGAGGGTGACGGCGGCGAGGACCTTCTCTTTCTCGGCACGAAGGTGGCTCGCGTCGAAGCTGATGGGTTCTTCCATGGCCGTCAGCGCGAGAAGCTGCAGCAGGTGGTTCTGGATGACATCGCGCGCCGCACCGATGCCGTCGTAGTAGCCGGCGCGACCGCCCACGCCGATGTCCTCGGCCATGGTGATCTGCACGTGGTCGACGTAGTTGCGGTTCCAGATGGGCTCGAACAGTTCGTTGGCGAACCGCAGCGCGAGGATGTTCTGGACCGTCTCTTTGCCGAGGTAGTGGTCGATCCGGAAGATCGAGTCGGCCGGGAAGGTCGAACGCAGCGCTTCGTTGAGTTCCCGCGCGGAGGCGAGGTCGTGCCCGAACGGCTTCTCGATGACGACGCGCCGCCACCGCTCCGGCTGATCGGCGGTGTCGTCCACGAGCCCGGATGTGCGCAACTGCCGCGCGACCACGGGGAAGTCCTTCGGGGGATCGACAGGTAGAACGCGTGGTTTCCCATCGTGCCGCGCTCTTCGTCCAGGCTCTGCACGGTCTCTCGGAGGCGCGCGAAGGCTGCATCGTCGCCGAACTCGCCGGGCACGAACCGAATGCCCTGCAGCAGCTGCTGCCAGGTCTCCTCGCGGAACGCCGTGCGGGCGTGCTGGCGAACCGCATCGTGCACGACCTGCGCGAAGTCCTGGTCCTCCCAGTCCCGGCGGGCGAACCCGACCAGGCCGAACCCGGGAGGCAGCAGGCCTCGGTTCGCGAGGTCGTACACGGCCGGCATGAGCTTCTTGCGGGAGAGGTCGCCGGTCACGCCGAAGATCACGAGAGCACTGGGGCCCGCGATCCGATTCAGGCGTGCGTCTTCGGGGTCGCGTAGCGGATTGTGCCCGCGAGTGATCTCGACTGTCATCGGATGGGATGCCTTACTGGGCCGCTTCGAACAGGGAAAGAACTTCGACCTGCGGGTCGGTGAGGGTCAGGGTCACCACGGGACGTCCGTGCGCCGCGAGAACCTCGGCGTCGCCGGCTGCCTGCGCGTCGATCAACTGACCGAACGTGAAGGGACGGCCGGGGATCTCGACATCCATGTCGGTGCGCTCCACGATCTGCAGGAAGACACCGTTCGCGGGTCCCCCCTTGTGGTACTGGCCCGTGGAGTGCAGGAACCGGGGGCCCCACCCGAACGTGGTCGGTCGTCCCGAATCCGCCGCGACAAGTTCCCGCAGGCCCTGGAGCTGGGGGATCGAGAGGCGGTCGACGTAGGCCTGCACCGACACATAGCCGTCGGCCGGGATCTGCGCCCACAGCGCGTCGAGGACACCGGCGATCGTGCCGGATGCCGCGAGTGCGGCATCCGTGACCCGCACCTCGACACCATCGACCGAGAAGGCCGGGGCTGTGGGTTCGGGCTGACGCTCAAGGAGGCCCCGTGTGGCCTCCTTCGCCGACTCGACGTCGGGCTGGTCGAACGGGTTGATGCCCAACATCCGGCCCGCGATCGCGGTGGCGTACTCCCAGACGACGAATTGCGCGCCGAGGGAACCGCTCACCAGGATCTCACCCGAGTGGTGCTCGAACAGGTGGAACTGACGTGCCTCATCGACCAGACGCAGAACCTGCAGGTCCGCCGGCTTGGTCTCAAGTTCGGGCGAGACCGGCAGCATGACGACGGGCAGGATGCCGGTGCCGTTCTTTCCGGTCGATTCCGCGATCAGCTGCTCGATCCAGTCGGGCAGGCCCACGATGTGGGTTCCGTCGCTGATGAGGCCGAGCTTGTCGCGGCGCGGATCTCCGCCGGCAATCGCCGCGGCCAGCACGAGTGCCGGGTTCTCGGGGCTGTCGATCGCGACCTCGAGCAGCGTCGCATCCGCTTCGGCGAGGAGCTCCTCGATGTTGGCGCCGGCAAGTCCCGCGGGGACGAGTCCGAACGCCGTGAGCGCGGAGTAGCGTCCGCCGACGCTCGGGTCGGCGTTGAACACGCGGTATCCGTCGGCGCGGGCCGATTCATCCAGCGGCGACCCGGGGTCGGTGACCACGATGATGCGCTCGAGGGGGTCGATGCCGAGATCGCGGAATGCCGCCTCGAAGGCGCGCTTCGCGGAGTCCGTCTCGACCGTGGACCCGGACTTCGATGACACCACGAGAACAGTGCGTTCGAGTCCACCGGCTTCCGGGTCACCATCGAGGGCCGCGAGAACCTGGCCCGGCGCTGTCGAGTCCAGGACGACGAGCGGAACTCCCGCGGTCTGAGCGATCACTTCGGGTGCCAGCGAAGACCCGCCCATGCCGGCGAGCACGATGCGGGTCAGGCCCTTCTCGACCAGCTCCTCCCGCAGCGCCACGATCTGCGGCACCAGGGGAAGGGAGACCGTGACTGCCTCAAGCCACCCGAGCCGGCGCGAGGCCTCCGCCTCGGCGGCGGGTCCCCACAGGGAGGTGTCGCCAGCGGTGACTCCGGATGCGACGAGATCGCCGACGAGGCCGGGCAGTGTCGTCTCGACGACCGACTTGACGTGCCCGGTCAGGTGGATGTCGAAGGCCATCGCCGGCTCAGACGTCCGCGTTCTCGAGGGCGGTGGTCACCGTTGCCTGCAGTTCGTGCCACGAGGCGATGAACTTGTCGACGCCCTCGTCTTCGAGCACCTGCGTGACATCGGCGAAATCCACGCCGACCGACGCGAGCCCGTCGAACACGCCGTGTGCATCCGCGTAGTTGCCGGTGATCCTGTCACCCGTGACATCCGCGTGGTCGTACGTTGCCTCGAGGGTCTTCTCGGGCATCGTGTTGACGGTGCCGCGGGCGACGAGTTCGGTGACGTAGAGGGTGTCGGGAAGCGCGGGGTCCTTGACACCGGTGGAGGCCCACAGGGGTCGCTGCACGGTTGCGCCGGCAGCGATGAGTCCCTTCGCGCGATCGGTTGCGAACTCCTTCTCGAACAGCTCGAACGCCAGGCGCGCGTTGGCCACGCCAGCCCGCGACTTCAGTGCCGTTGCGGCATCCGTTCCGATCGCCGTGAGGCGCTTGTCGACCTCGGTGTCCACGCGGGACACGAAGAACGAGGCAACCGAGTGGATCGCGCTGATGTCGTGACCGGCGGCCTGGGCCTGCTCGATCCCGGTCAGGTACGCGTCGACGACTTCTGCGTACCGCTCGAGGCTGAAGATGAGCGTGACGTTGACCGAGATTCCCGAACCGATGACCTCGGTGATCGCGGGAAGACCCGCCTTGGTCGCGGGGATCTTGATGAGCGCGTTCGGCCGGTCGACGGTCTTCCACAGCTCCTTGGCCTGCGCGATCGTTGCCGCGGTGTCGTGTGCGAGCTCGGGGGAGACCTCGATCGACACGCGACCGTCGACGCCACCGGTCGCGTCGTACACCGGACGGAAGACGTCGGCGGCATCGCGCACGTCAGTGGTGGTGATCGTGAAGATCGCGGTCTCGGTGTCGGCACCCTGCGACTTCAGGTCGCGGATGGCTCCGTCGTAGGCGCTGCCCTTCGCGAGGGCGCCGGCGAAGATCGTCGGGTTGGTCGTGACACCGGTGACGTTGCGGTCGACGATGAGGGCCGCGAGGTTGCCGGAGGTGATCCGCTCCCGCGACAGGTCATCGAGCCAGATGCTGACGCCCTCGGCGGCGAGCTTCTCGGTGGGGGTGGTCATGGCTTCTCCTTCGTGTGCGGCCGCGGCTCAGGCGCCAGCGGCAGCGATTGTCTCGTGGGCGGCAGCGACGACCGCATCGGTCGTGATGCCGAACTTCTGGAACAGCGTCTTGTAGTCAGCCGACGCCCCGAAGTGCTCGATGGACACCGAGCGGCCGGCGTCGCCGACGATCCCGCGCCAGGGCAGGGCGAGGCCTGCCTCGACCGAGACGCGGGCCTTGACGGATGCCGGCAGCACGCTCTCGTGGTACGCGGCGTCCTGCTCGGCGAACCACTCGAGCGAGGGCGCGGAGACGACGCGCGCGCCGATGCCCTGCTCGGCAAGCTGCTCGCGTGCTGCCACGGCGAGCTGCACCTCGGAGCCGGTCGCGATGAGGATCACGTCGACGGTGCCCGTCGGTGAGTCAGCGAGCACGTACGCACCCTTGGCGGCGAGGTCAGCCGATGCGAACTCGTCGCCGGATGCCTCACCCGCCCCGCGAGCGAACGTCGGAACGTTCTGGCGGGTCAGGGCGATACCCGCGGGTCCCTCGTGTCGGCGGACCAGCTCGAGCCACACGGCAGCCGTCTCGTTGGCGTCAGCGGGACGGACCACCGCGAAGTTCGGAATCGCGCGGAGGGCAGCCAGCTGTTCGATCGGCTGGTGCGTCGGTCCGTCCTCACCCAGAGCAACAGAGTCGTGGGTCCACACGAACAGCGACGGGATGTTCATCAGCGCGGCCAGGCGCACCGGGGGCGCATGTAGTCGCTGAAGATCAGGAACGTGCCACCGAAGGCGCGCGTCGGGCCGTGCAGCACGATGCCGTTGAGGATGGACCCCATCGCGTGCTCACGGATGCCGAAGTGCAGCACGCGACCGTAGGGCGAACCACTCCACTCGTGTGTGGACCACTCCTCGGGGATGAACGATGCCGCCCCCTTGATGGTGGTCAGGTTGGACTCCGCGAGGTCAGCGGAGCCACCCCAGAGCTCGGGCAGCTCGGCGGCCAGAGCATTGATGACCTGGCCCGACGCGGCGCGGGTCGAGACATCCTTGCCCGCCTCGAACTGGGGGAGGGCGTCAGCGATATCGGCGGGCAGCTCGCGGGCCTGCAGGCGATCCCACAGCGCCTTGCGCTCCGGGTTCGCAGCGGCCCAGGCGTCGAACTTCTCCTGCCACGCCGCCTTCTCGGCCTCGCCGCGCTCGACGAGCGAGCGGGTGTGGGCGATGACCTCGTCAGGCACCTCGAACGTCTTGTCGGGGTCCCAGCCGAGCACCTTCTTTGTGGCGGCGAGCTCGTCGCCACCGAGAGCGGCGCCGTGGATCTTGCCGCTGTTCTGCTTGCCGGGGGAGGGCCAGCCGATGATCGTCTTCAGGATGATGATGGAGGGCTTGTCGGTAACGCCCTTGGCTTTTTCGATGGCGTCGTAGAGCTCGTGGACGTCTTCGACGTACTCGCCGCTCTTCTTCCAGTCGACGGTCTGGACATGCCAGTCGTACGCCTCGTAGCGCTTCGCGACGTCTTCGGTCAGGGCGACGTTGGTGTCGTCTTCGATCGAGATCTGGTTCGAGTCGTAGATGACGACGAGGTTGCCGAGCTGCTGGTGTCCGGCGAGCGAGGATGCTTCGCTGGTCACCCCCTCTTCGAGGTCGCCGTCTGAGGCGATGACGTAGATGAAGTGATCGAAGGGGGACTCACCGGGCGCAGCATCCGGGTCGAACAGACCGCGCTCGTAGCGAGCGGCGTAGGCGAAGCCCACCGAGGATGCGAGGCCCTGGCCGAGGGGACCCGTCGTGATCTCGACGCCCTTGGTGTGGCCGTACTCGGGGTGTCCCGGCGTGAGCGATCCCCACGTGCGCAGGCTCTTGAGGTCGTCGAGCTCAAGGCCGAACCCGCCGAGGTAGAGCTGGATGTACTGCGTGAGCGACGAGTGGCCGCACGACAGGATGAAGCGGTCGCGCCCGGGCCACAGCGTGTCCGCGGGGTCATGCTGCATGACCCGCTGATACAGCAGGTAGGCCGCGGGAGCGAGGCTCATCGCGGTTCCCGGGTGGCCATTGCCGACCTTCTCCACGGCATCCGCCGCGAGAACGCGAACGGTGTCCACCGCGCGCTTGTCGATCTCTTCCCAACGCAGTTCCGTCACCGGATTGCCTTCCGTTCGAGAGGGGGTGCGCCCTGAGACCACCGGTCCGCAGACCGCGTCACCACGGGAAGAGCAGCCGGCGCAGAGCGCGCGTGTGCTTTCAGCATAGCGATTTCGACCCACCCAGTGGGCCGTGTTTCGATGCCCCGGACCGGCCTCGGCGCGAGCCGGGCGCGAGCGATGCCATAGACTGGAAACCCCTGGGTGACGGCCGATAGTGAGGGCAATGGACATTTCCACGACGACGCGTGCGCAGCTCGCACCCGCCTCGTTCGGCCGCACCGTCCGCGCCTATATCGCTCTGACCAAGCCGCGCGTTCTCGAGCTGCTGCTGGTGACGACGGTTCCGGTCATGATCCTCGCCCAGCAGGGGTTCCCGCCGCTGTGGCTGGTCATCGCCACCGTCATCGGCGGCTCGGCCAGCGCCGGGTCGGCCGCAGCGTTCAACATGTACCTCGACCGCGACATCGACGCGCACATGCAGCGCACCGAGAATCGGCCCCTGGTCACCGGTGAGGTTTCGCCCCGCGGCGCGCTGGTTTTCGCCTGGTCGCTCGCGGTCGGCTCGACACTGTGGCTCGGTCTCACGACAAACTGGCTGGCCGCGGCGCTGTCGGCTGGTGCGATCTTCTTCTACGTCGTCATCTACACGATGATCCTCAAGCGCCGTACCGAGCAGAACATCGTGTGGGGCGGGATCGCCGGATGCTTCCCGGTGCTCATCGGCTGGAGCGCTGTCACCGGCTCGCTGGCTTGGCCGGCCCTCATCCTGTTCCTGCTCGTGTTCCTGTGGACGCCGCCGCACTACTGGCCGCTGTCGATGAAGTACCGCGACCAGTACGACGAGGTCGATGTCCCGATGCTCGGCGCGACCCGCTCCGGTTCGCAGGTCGGGCTGCAGGTGATCCTGTACGCGTGGGCGACCGTCGTCACCTCGCTGCTGCTGATCCCCGTCGCATCGATGGGGCTCGTGTACACGGCATCCGCACTCGTGTTCGGCGGCTGGTTCATCTACGAATCACACCTTCTCTACGCCCGGGCCGTGCGCGGCACCGAGCCCCGGCCGATGCGGGTCTTCCACGCATCCATCACGTACCTGACGCTGCTGTTCGTCGCGATCGCGGTCGACCCGCTGTTGCCTTTCTGATCGGCGTCGCGGCGACCTGATCGGGCGCCGGAAGCCGAGTCGTACACGGACGAGAAAGCCCCGCCCGGCGAACCGTGTGGGTTCGGTGGGCGGGGCTTTCGCTGTCAGCGGGCGCCGCGATCTCAGCGCTTCTCGGGAGCCTCCGACTCGGGCTCCGCCTCGGCCTGCGCGGCGGCTTCGGCTGCCGCGGCGGGAGGGGCAGCATCCGTCGCCGAGGTCTCGACGTCAGCATCCTCGAACACGGGTGCTTCGTCGGTGACGGGAGCAGCCTCGACGATGACGGTCTCTTCCACGACGGCTGCTTCGGTCACGGGCGTCGGCAGAGCCGAGCGGAGAGCAGCGAGGGTCAGCACAAGCAGCAGTCCGACGATGCCGGCCCCGACGAAGACGCCGCCGAACCCGATCCAGACGGGATTGACATACACCTGCTCATAGGTCGCGCTGCCGTCGGCCAGCGTCGAGCTCATCGCCGCGATCTTGCTCAAGACGATCCACAGCCCGAAGCCGATGCTGGCAAGAGAGGCGAGGACCAGCACCCAGAACGGGACGCTACGGGCAAGACGGTTGGTCATAGGAAAACTCCTGAACAGGGTTGGGATTCAGTCACGCCGAAGACATCGGCCAGACAAGTCTGGTGCCTCGACGCTTGCCCTGTCGATGTGTCAGCTATGGATCGCCTGTGCGTCGAGAGGAGCTTCGGGCGGAGCTGCCTGGGTCACGGGCTGCTTCAGATTGAGGATGAGCGCCGTCATCGCCGCCGCCAGCAGAGCTGCCAGCACCATGTGCACACCCACCGCGAGCGGAGGGAGCCCGTTGCGCGCCTGGAACAGGCCGACGCTGATTTGGACGATCTCGACGCCGAGAACCGCCAGTGTCCACCCGAACACGCGGGGCACGTCGTGTCGGCGACGGTAGCCGAAGCCCAGCAGCACCAGCGTCAGCGCGAACAGGGCGTACGACGGCCAGGCGTGCACATGCTCCAGCACCTCGGCGTTGAAGCCGCTGCGAATAGCATCCTCATCACCCGAGTGGGGACCGGCGCCGGTGGTCAGGATGCCGAAGAAGATCGTCAGCGCGAGTACCGCGGTGGCAGCGTGGGCCCAGGCCGCGTGCGCCCGCGTCACGATGCGAACGCGAGGTCCGCCCGGCGTGCGCATGAGCACGAGGAAGGCCGCACACACCGCGACGAGGATGACCGAAGCGACGTAGTGGAACCCGACGATGAACGGGTTGAGTCCCGTGAGCACCGTGACACCGCCGACCAGGGCCTGAGCGACGACGCCCAGCACGACGATCAGGGCGAGGACGAACAGGCCGCGGCGCTCGCGCCGCATCTTGAGAACGAAGACGAGCACGATGATGGCGAGGATGCCGACGAGGCCCGTCAGTGTGCGGTTGCCGAACTCGATGAGTCCGTGAATACCCATGTCAGGCGTGGAAACGATCGAATCTGCCGTGCACTTCGGCCAGGTCGGGCAGCCGAGGCCCGAGCCGGTGAGCCGCACCGCGCCGCCGGTGCCGATGATCAGCACCTCGGCCAGGAACGACAGCCAGGCGGCCACCCGCACGCGGCGATCGACATGGTCGGGAAGCCACCCCCAGAACCTCTCGAACAGCGAAACGCGGGCGGGGGCCGGGGACGGTGCGGACACGGTCTTCACTCCTGTGATCGCCCGGTGGGGGCGTGGCGCGCTCGGCCCGGGACTGGGACGATGCCTGTAGACTCAAAGGGTCTGATTCCGCGGAGAAAAGCCGCAGGATCATCACCAGTCTAGGCGCGAGAATCTGCCGAGGACGTGAAAGGGCCCGTAAGCGACATCCCCTCCGGTGCTCCGCCGGGGGCGACGGATGTCGGTGCGGATGACACCGCAATGGCCGCGAAGGAGAAAACCGATGTCCGATGTGCTGATTGACCGCCCAGAGCTCGAAAGCCTGGGGGTTTACGAATTCGGCTGGCACGACACTGACGCTGCCGGCGCGGTGGCCCAGCGAGGAATCAACGAGGATGTGGTCCGCGGGATCTCGGCCTTGAAGTCCGAACCCGAGTGGATGCTCAAGACCCGCCTGAAGGGCTATCAGCTTTTCGGTCGCAAACCCATGCCCACCTGGGGCGCCGATCTCAGTGCTATCGATTTCGACAACATCAAGTACTTCGTGCGCTCGACCGAGAAGCAGGCCCAGACCTGGGAAGACCTTCCGGAAGACATCCGGAACACCTACGAGCGTCTCGGCATCCCCGAGGCGGAGCGTCAGCGCCTCGTCGCCGGCGTCGCAGCTCAGTACGAGTCCGAGGTCGTCTACCACCAGATCCGCGAGGACCTCGAGTCGCAGGGTGTCATCTTCATGGACACCGACACGGCGCTGCGCGAGCACCCCGAGTTCTTCGAGGAGTACTTCGGCACCGTCATCCCTGCCGGCGACAACAAGTTCGCAGCCCTGAACACCGCCGTGTGGTCCGGTGGCTCGTTCGTCTACGTCCCGCCGGGGGTGCACGTCGAGATCCCGCTGCAGGCCTACTTCCGGATCAACACCGAGAACATGGGTCAGTTCGAGCGGACGCTGATCATCGCCGACGAGGGCTCCTACGTCCACTACATCGAGGGCTGCACCGCTCCGATCTACAAGAGCGATTCGCTGCACTCCGCCGTCGTCGAGATCGTTGTGAAGAAGAACGCTCGCGTGCGGTACACGACGATCCAGAACTGGTCGAACAACGTCTACAACCTGGTCACCAAGCGTGCTGTCGCGCACGAGGGCGCCACGATGGAATGGATCGACGGGAACATCGGCTCCAAGGTGACGATGAAGTACCCCTCGGTCTTCCTCATGGGCGAGCACGCGAAGGGCGAGACCCTCTCGGTCGCCTTCGCAGGCCCCGGTCAGCATCAGGATGCCGGCGCCAAGATGATCCACATGGCGCCGTACACGACATCCTCAATCGTGTCGAAGTCCATCGCCCGCGGTGGCGGACGCGCCGGTTACCGGGGTGAGGTTCGGGTGGATCCGAACGCGCACCACTCCGCGAACACCGTGCGGTGCGACGCGCTGCTGGTGGACACGGTCTCCCGGTCAGACACGTACCCCGCGATCGACATCCGTGTCGACGACGTGCAGTTGGGACACGAGGCGACGGTCTCGCGGGTCAGCGAAGAGCAACTCTTCTACCTGCAGTCCCGTGGGCTTCCCGAGGACGAGGCGATGGCCATGATCGTCCGCGGGTTCATCGAGCCGATCGCCCGCGAGCTGCCCATGGAGTACGCCCTCGAACTGAACAAGCTCATCGAGATGAGCATGGAAGGCAGCGTCGGCTGAGATGACGACTACCGCACAGGCGTCGGCGACGGCGCCCGGATCGACCGCGCACACCGACGGGGGCTGGGACCTCGTTCCCGTCCAAACCCGCTCCGAACGGCCGCGCTCGTACGAGCCGTCGGCGTTCGGCGCGCCCACCGGCCGCGAGGTGAACTGGAAGCACAGCCCGGTCGCTCGCATCGCGCCGCTGTTCGCCGACGAGCCCGGTGACGAGGGCGCGGTCGGTATCACGGTCACCGGCCCGCTCGCCGCCGCGAGCCTGGGCATCGGCGAAGCGCCGCGTGGCGAAGCATTCGTGCCCGAGGACCTGCCGAGCGCGATCGCGTGGCACCGGTCAGCGCAGGCCCTGTACCTGAAGGTCCCGGCGGATGCCGAACTCGACGAGACCGTCGAGGTCGTCTTCACGGGGTCGGGCGCTCAGCTGCGTGCCCACGCGCATGTTGTCATCGAGGCGGCCCCCCACTCGCGCGCGACGATCGTGCTGCGGCATGAAGGCTCGGCCCAGTTCGCCCAGAACGTCGAGGTCATCGTCCGTGACGGCGCGAATCTGACCCTTGTGTCATTGCAGCGCTGGGACGATGACGCGGTCCATGCCGCCGCGCACCAGGCAGTTGTCGGACGCGATGCCACCCTCCGCCACACCGTAGTGAGCCTCGGCGGCGCGGTCGTGCGGGTGAACCCGTCTGTCGACCTTGCCGGTGCCGGATCCGAGGGCAAGGTCTACGGCCTGTCATTCGCCGACTCCGGGCAGCACCTCGAGAGCCAGGTGTACATCCACCACCGCGGCCCGAACACCACCGCCGACGTGCTCTACAAGGGCGCCCTGCAGGGCTCGAGCGCGCGAAGCGTCTGGGTCGGCGACGTGCTCATCGGGCGCGACGCCGTCGGCACGGACTCCTACGAGGCCAACCGCAACCTCGTGCTCACCGACGGCGCACGTGCCGACTCGATCCCCAACCTCGAGATCGAGACCGGGGACATCCAGGGCGCGGGCCACGCCAGCGCGACCGGCAGGTTCGATGACGAGCAGCTGTTCTACCTGCAGGCGCGCGGCATCGCCGAGGACGAGGCGCGCAGACTCGTCGTCATCGGATTCCTCAGCGACATCATTCAGCGCCTCGGCATTCCCGAGCTCGAGGCCGAACTCACCGAGGCGGTCACCGCCGAACTCGAACAGGAGGCGGCTGCGTGAGCGCCACCCGCGTCTGCTCGCTGAGCGAGCTGGAACAGGATGCTGCCAAGCGCGTCGTGATCGACGGCACGCCGATCGCCGTCGTCAAAGACTCCAACGGCGACGTGCACGCCATCGGCGATACCTGCACGCACGGAGACATCTCCCTGTCCGATGGCTTCGTGGAGGGCGACACGCTGGAATGCTGGGCCCACGGCTCAGCGTTCTCCCTTGTGACGGGACGCCCCCTGAACCTTCCCGCGTACGAGCCGGTGCCGGTGTACGAGGTCACGATCGAGGGCGACGACGTCCTCATCGACCCCGCCGTCACCAAGGCCGTCACCCCAGACATCCACTGAAAAGGAACCCCATGGCTGTTCTCGAGATCCGCGACCTGCACGTCACGGTCACCACGGACGACGGTGAGACCGAAATCCTCAACGGCATGACCCTCACGATCCGGACGGGGGAGACGCACGCGATCATGGGCCCGAACGGGTCGGGCAAGTCGACGCTCGCCTACACGATCGCCGGACACCCCAAGTACACCGTCACGAGCGGTTCCATCACGCTCGACGGCGAAGACGTCCTGGAGATGTCGGTCGACGAACGCGCCCGGGCCGGACTGTTCCTCGCCATGCAGTACCCCGTCGAGATCCCCGGCGTGACGGTCACGAACTTCCTGCGCACCGCGAAGTCCGCGATCGACGGGCAGGCGCCCTCGATCCGTACCTGGACCAAGGACGTCAAGAAGGCCATGGCAGACCTGCGCATGGACGAGAAGTTCGCGCAGCGCAACGTCAACGAGGGCTTCTCGGGCGGCGAGAAGAAGCGCCACGAGATTCTCCAGCTCGAGCTGCTCAAGCCGAAGATCGCCGTGCTCGACGAGACCGACTCCGGCCTCGATGTCGACGCGCTCAAGGTCGTTTCCGAGGGCGTCAACCGGGCCAAGGCCGACAGCGACATGGGTGTGCTGCTGATCACGCACTACACCCGCATCCTGCGCTACATCCACCCCGACTTCGTGCACGTCGTCGTCGGCGGACGCATCGTCGAGGAGGGCGGCCCAGAGCTTGCGGACCGCCTCGAATCCGAGGGGTACGACCGCTACCTCGAGCCCGCCGCCGGATCCGACGCCTAGGATCGTCCTTATGACCGCGACTCTCAGCCCTGAGAAGTTCGACGAGGTCACTGAGGCCCTCAAGGACGTCATGGATCCCGAACTCGGGATCAACGTCGTCGACCTCGGACTGATCTACGACCTCAGCTGGGATGACGAGAACGACGCTCTCGTCATCCACATGACCCTGACCTCGGCGGGCTGCCCGCTCACCGATGTTCTCGAAGAGCAGACCGCCCAGGCGCTCGACGACGTCGTAGAACGGTTCCGCATCAACTGGGTGTGGATGCCGCCGTGGGGCCCCGAGCGCATCACCGACGATGGCCGCGACATGATGCGTGCCCTGGGCTTCGCCATCTGATCAGATCACATGCGTGGCGTGATGCCTGATCGCCCGGCTGTCATCGATAGGGTGACGAGGTGTCAGCTCCCGGTCAGACTCGCGCCGTATCCCGTCCCGGCTTCATTTACTTCCTCGGGCGGGTAGTCCTTCGGCCGTTGTTCTGGATCCTCTACCGACCCCTCATCGTGGGGCGCGTGAACGTCCCCGCGCGGGGGCCTGTGCTGCTGGCGAGTAATCACCTGTCATCACTGGACACGGTCATCATTCCGACCTCTGCTGCGCGACCCGTGCAGTTTCTCATCAAGTCGTCGTACTTCACCCGATCGGGCGTGCTCGGACGCATCCTGCGCTGGTTCTTCACCTCGATCGGCGGCGTGCCGGTGTACCGGGCTACCGGCCGTGACGCGCGGGCCGCCCTCGATGCCGGCAGCAGTATTCTCCGAGCCGGAAGCGTCTTCGCCGTCTTCCCCGAGGGAACTCGGTCGCGCGATGGTCGACTGCACGAGGGCCACGGGGGAGCGGCATGGATGGCGTACGAGACCGGCGCAACGCTCGTTCCGGTCGGACTGATCGGAACCGGCACGGTGAAGCCGCTTGGTCACCTGGTGCGCGGAGGGTCCCGGATCGAGGTCCGTTTCGGCGCACCCCTTGATCTTTCCGATCTCGAGGGTGTTCCGGCAGGCAAGGCCCGGCGAGAGATCACCGAACGGATGATGGACGCCATCGCCGGGCTGAGCGGACAGGAGCGTTCTGGCCAGGTGAACGCGAGCTCGCGGGACTGAATGCGCGCACCCCGCGCGCTCTGGATGCCGAAGCAGGGCCGCCACTATGGTGAGGGCGTGGACACCCTCATCTTCGGCGTGCTGCTTACGGTCGCGCTCCTGATCATCTTCTCCAAGAGCCGGTGGCTGGTCATCGGCTCGTGGGCCGTGGGCGCGCTTGCCGTGCTCGGATTGTTCGCCTACCACGCGAGCGACGTGCTGGAGCTGAGCTTCTGATGGCTGGGTCGCTCGTCGTCCGCAAGCTCGCGTTCTGGGCCTTCGTGGCCTTCCTCGTCGCCTATGTCGGCATCCTCTCGATGGCGATGTTCGTCTTCCAGTTCGGGCTCGGCGAACTGCCGTGCCCGCTGTGCATCCTGCAGCGGATGGGGATGATGCTGGCGAGCCTCGGCGCTCTCTACGTCGTCGTTCGGGCGCTGCGCGGCGAACTCCTGCTGCGCGAGCTCGCGACGGGCCTCGGACTTGCCATTCTCGGCGCGATCGTGGGCGCGGCGATCTCGATCCGCCAGATTCTGCTGCACATCCTGCCCGGTGACCCGGGCTACGGCGAGGCTGTCCTGGGCCTGCATCTGTACACCTGGGCGCTGATCACCTTTGCCGTCGTCATCGTGTTCGCGGGTGTCGTAGCGGTGTTCGCGCAGGATGTGCTGCCGGTGGCCCCCGCCACTCCCTGGCTGCGCACTCTCGCGTGGGTTGTGGTCTGGGCGTTCGTTGCCACGATCGCGATCAACCTTGTCGTTGTCTTCGCCGAGGAGGGCTTCAACTGGGTGCTTCCCGACGACCCGTCGCGGTATCTGCTTTTCGGCTGAATCTCGCGCTGTTGCGCGGCGCAGTCTCGTGTCCGCCGCTCCGCGGGGTGCCGTCCTCGGGGACATGCCCTCGCAGGCTGCGCCCGCTCCCGCCAGACCCGGTGCCAGCCCCGAGGACGGCACCCCGCTGCGCGGCTCTGTGATGTCGGGGTGGCGCGGGGACATGCCCTCGCGGGCTGCGCCCGCTCCCGCCAGACCCGGTGCCAGCCCCGAGGACGGCACCTCGCTGCGCGGCTGCGTGATGTCGGCACGGCGCAGGGCATGCCCTCGCGGGCTGCGCCCGCTCCCGCCAGACCCGGTGCCAGCCCCGAGGACGGCACCCCGCTGCGCGGCTGCGTTGAGCAGGTTCAGGCCAGTCGGCGCAGCTCACAAGGCTAGGCTCGAGGGATGACCGTGAGCCCCCTCCAGGCCCTCCCGATCGAGCGACTGCGCGAGCGGACGAGCACCAAGTGGCGCGCGTACCCGGCGGACGTCTTGCCGCTGTTCGTCGCCGAGACCGACTATCCGCTCGCACCGGCCATCACCCGGCGCCTGACCGCGGCGGTCGAGGTCGGCGACACCGGCTACACGCCGCCGAACCCCGGGATCGCTCAGGCCTACGCCGGGTTCGCCCAGCGCCGGTACGGCTGGGACATCGATCCTGCCCACATCCGCTCCACGGGTGATGTCGTGATGGGGCTCGTCGAGATCCTGCGCGCAACCATCTCGCCCGGCGACCGTGTCGTCATCACGCCGCCGGTTTATCCGCCGTTCTACGACCTCATCCCGGAGGCGGGGGAGTTGTCGAGCGGGTGCCGCTCCTGGCGGATGCCGGCTACGCGCTCGACCTGGCAGGGATCGAGGCTGCCCTCGCGGGCGGGGCTCGCGCTGTGCTGCTGTGCAATCCGCACAATCCCACCGGCACTGTCCACGCGCGCGAGACGCTCGCAGAGCTCGCCGAGATCGCGGCGCGCCACGGCGCGATCGTCGTCAGTGACGAGATCCACGCGCCGCTGGTGCACGCTCCCGCGACCTTCACGCCGTTTCTGAGCGTTTCTCCGGTGGCGGCATCCGTCGGATACGCGGTAGCGAGCGCGAGCAAGGCCTTCAATCTCGCGGGACTCAAGTGCGCGCTCATGCTCACCGCGGCAGATGACACGCGACATGTCGTGCAGAGCCTGCCGAAGGAAGTCGAGTGGCGAACCGGTCATTTCGGCGCGCTGGCGGGCATCGCCGCTTTTGCTTCGGAAAGCGATGCGTGGCTGGATGCGTTGTTGGCCGCTCTCGACACGAACCGGCGTCTGCTTGCTGACCTCCTGGCCGAGCACGTTCCGGCGGCGCGGTACACGATCCCCGACGCCGGCTACCTCGCCTGGATCGACCTGTCGGACCTCGGGTGGGGAGATGACCCCGCGGAGCGCATCCTCACGGGCGCTCGCGTCGCGCTGCACCACGGGCCGACGTTCGGCGATGAGGGGCGAGGGTTCGTGCGACTCAACTTTGGATGTTCGCCCGAGGTCCTGCGCGACGCGATCGACCGCATCGGCGCCCTCTCTCGCTGAGGGTCAGCCCTTCTTGGCGGCGTCGATCCGCCGCACTACGGCCCACGCGCCGGGGATCAGCAGGGCAGCAAAGCCCGCCTTGATGAGGCCCGGGACGATGAACGGCCACAGTCCGGCATCCAGCACACCCGCCGGCGAGATCTGCTGACCCATCACGGTCGACAGGATGAAGGCCATGTAGGGCACGCCGATGACGAACGGGATGATGCTCGCGACCACGAATCCCGCGAAGGCGAGCAGCGGCTTGCGATCCCAGGAACGCTCGGCAAACCACC
The DNA here is from genome assembly GCF_015565955.1 of Microbacterium schleiferi. NCBI lineage: Bacteria > Bacillati > Actinomycetota > Actinomycetes > Micrococcales > Microbacteriaceae > Microbacterium > Microbacterium schleiferi. Next base: position 1,498,788 of record NZ_CP064760.1, read on the forward strand.
CCGCGACGAACGCCGCAGGAATGAAGCCCAGGATGAACCCGAACGACGGCGCCAGCAGGTAGGCGGGACCGGCCACGGGCCCCGCGAAGACCGGCAGGCCCAGCAGACCGACGAACATGTACGTCGTCATCGCGGCAGCGCCCCGAGCCGAGCCGAGGGCTGCGCCGACGAGGATGACGCCCAGGGTTTGCCCCGTGATCGGGATCGGACCGATAAAGAACGACACCTTCGCCAGCAGCGCCACGACGGCGACACCGGCGAGTACGAGGCCCGCGTCGGTCGCGAGCGCACGGGCGCGCGAGGTGGGGCGAGCGATGACATCGGCAAGAACCCGGGTGGTCGGCATCGGTGCGGCGGCAGTCGTCATGGTGCTCCTTGGTCGGTGGAAGCCAGGCGGCAAGCTCTTGCGACTTATACTAGGGGGCTGGCCATCGGCCTCCTCGTACCCTTCTCACCGAATGAAACGGAGCTTTGCTGTGCTCTCCGTGCACGACCTCGAGATCCGCGTGGGCGCCCGGGTGCTCATGTCGGATGTGACCTTCCGCGTCGGCGACGGCGACAAGGTCGGTCTCGTCGGACGCAACGGGGCCGGCAAGACGACGCTCACGAAGGTCCTCTCCGGTGATCTCCTCCCGGCCGGCGGGCGTGTCGATCGCAGCGGCGAACTCGGGTACCTGCCGCAGGATCCGCGTTCGGGCAACCCCGAGGACCTGGGGCGCACTCGCATCCTGGATGCACGCGGGCTCGGACAGCTCGCCATCGGGATGCACGAGGCGAGCCTTGCCATGGGCGATGACGACGCCGACATCGCGGCACGCGCGATGCGTCGCTACGGGTCGCTCACCGAGCGGTTCGAGTCCCTGGGCGGGTACGCCGCCGAGGCAGAGGCCGCGTCGATCGCCCATAACCTGGCGTTGCCCGATCGAATCCTTGACCAGCCCCTCAGCACGCTCTCCGGAGGCCAGCGCCGGCGCATCGAGCTCGCTCGCATCCTGTTCTCGGATGCTGACACGATGATCCTCGATGAGCCGACCAACCACCTCGACGCCGACAGCGTGGTCTGGCTCCGCGAGTTCCTCAAGAGCTACAAGGGCGGGCTCATCGTCATCAGCCACGATGTCGAGCTGGTCGGCGAGACGGTGAACCGCGTGTTCTACCTCGACGCCAACCGCCAGGTCATCGACATCTACAACATGAACTGGAAGAACTACCAGCGTCAGCGGGTGGCCGACGAGGAACGCCGCAAGAAGGAGCGCGTCAACGTCGAGAAGAAGGCGACCGCCCTACAGCTGCAGGCGGCGCGCTTCGGCGCCAAGGCGTCGAAGGCCGCGGCCGCGCACCAGATGGTGGCGCGCGCGGAGAAAATGCTCTCCGGTCTCGATGAGGTGCGCCAGGAGGATCGCGTCGCGAAGCTCCGCTTCCCGAAGCCTGCCCCCTGCGGAAAGACGCCGCTGATGGCGCGTGGCCTGTCGAAGTCGTACGGCTCTTTGGAGATCTTCGCCGACGTGGACCTGGCGATCGACCGCGGCTCGAAGGTGGTCGTGCTGGGCCTCAACGGCGCGGGAAAGACGACACTGCTGCGGATGCTCGCGGGTGTTGACGCTCCCGACACGGGAACCATCGAACCCGGACACGGACTGAAGATCGGCTACTACGCCCAGGAGCATGAGAACCTCGACGTGTCGCGGTCGGTCCTGGAGAACATGATGTCGGCGGCGCCGGACATCACGGCGACCGAGGCGCGCAAGGTGCTGGGGTCGTTCCTGTTCACCGGGGACGACGTGCTCAAGCCCGCCGGGGTGCTCTCGGGTGGTGAGAAGACGCGGCTGTCGCTGGCGACCCTGGTCGTCTCGAGTGCGAACATGCTGCTCCTCGACGAGCCGACGAACAACCTCGACCCCGCCTCGCGCGAAGAGATCCTCGGTGCGCTCGCGCACTACGAGGGTGCTGTGGTGCTCGTCTCGCACGACGCGGGAGCTGTTGAGGCGCTCAACCCTGAGCGCGTCCTCATCCTGCCCGACGGGGTCGAAGATATCTGGGGTCGCGACTACATCGACCTCATCACCCTCGCCTGACGCCTCGGGCCTCTCGTACGCGAGGGCCGGTGAACTACTGCGGGAGTCGATCGAGGATCTCGTCCTCTTCGGCCATGTCGCGGTCGAGGCGTCGGCCGGTTCGCTGCGGACGCGGGGAGTCTTCGGCTTCTTCTCGGCGGTGACGGATCTCGGTGCGGATCACGTACCCGATGAACAGGAACCCCATGACGGCAAACAGGATCCACTGGATCGCGTACGACAGGTGCGGTCCCGGATCCTCGGACGGGGACTCGAGGGCGTTGGGTTGGGATGACGCGGCGGGCGACTCCGTGACCAGGATGCCGTAGGCGCTGGTGATGAACGCGGAGTCGCCTCCCAGGGCATCTGCGATCAGCGGGAGGTGAATGGTCGGCACCTGGCCTGCGGGCGCATCGGTGCGTCCCGAGCGGGGGAGCGACTCGCCCGGACGCAGCCGCGCGATCACCTCGACGGTGCCTGCTGGCGGCACGGGGACCGCGCTCGGGTCGCTGTCTTCGGCCGGGGGAATCCAACCGCGGTCGATGAGCAGGATGCGGCCGTCCTGTGTCTGGAACGGAACCAGGACCTCGAACGCGGCAGTTCCGCCGTGGGGGCGGTTTCTCACCAGGACGGTGTCGTCGACGAGGTAGGTGCCCACGAGCGACACGGGATGCCACTCGCTATCGACCGGCAGGTCCCCGGCCACCGGGACGAGATCATCAAGAGCCGCCGGTTCGGCGTCGTAGTTGTTCTCGATGAGAGAAAGCTGCGTGGAGCGCTCCGTGTTGCGAGCGAACTGCCAGTTCGCCAGAAAGCCGCAGGCGATCGCGAACAGCACGGCGACGCCGACGTATGCCGTCCAGCGCACCGCTGCCGGCGCTGTGCGCCCGCTCACGACGGTTCCGCCGTGAAGGCGTCGACACTGAGCGGAAATGAGCGCGCGGCGAGGAAATCGCGCAGGTAGCCGACGTGCTCATCGCAGGCGAGCCAGGTCTTGCTGCGGTCGCCGGTATGGATACGGGGGTTTCGCCATCGGATACTCCACCGCGCCGCCTCACGGCATCCGGCGCGGGAACAGATCGTCTCGGCGGTTGCCGCGGGAGAGTCAGCTGTCACCCGCGGGCTCCTGCGGGCTTTCGTCGATGCGGATCACCTGCGGTGCCGGGGCAGCCGTGGCGGTCGGCGCCGGACTCGGTGCGGGAGCCTCGATCATGCGCTCGGGGCCGAGCGCCGTGGGCGCCGTCATGTCAGCGCTGACGTTCGCGATCACGACCGCGAGATAAGGGAGGAAGATCGCCATGGCCGCGAAGACCCACGTGTACCAGCTGTAGGGCGTCACGAACAGGACGAGGGCGAAGCAGACGAGACGGATGCCCATCATGATCAGATACGTCGTCGATCGCTTGCCCGCGTCCTCCTTCGGCGCCCGCGGCAAGGACGTCGCCGGTTGCGGTTTGGTTGGAGGTTTCACGGTCCTACCAGAGTACGCCGCGCCGCCCCGACGAGATCCGTCGGAGCGGCATTCGTGGCGGAGGTGTTAGGACGAATATCGAGCGTTGGCGAAGATCACTCCGAACCACGCGATGAACAGGATGATTCCCACGATGGCCAGCCCCAAGCTGACCCATCCGATGATGACGCCCGCGAGTCCGAGGCCTCGGCCGTTCTCACCGGTGCGCTTGATCTGGTTGAGCGACATGTGGCCCGTGATGATGCCGACGATCTGGCCGATCACCGGAATCACGAAGACGCCGACCAGCGACGAGACCAGCGACACGATCGCAAGCGTGTTCGTCTTGGGCCCTTGCGGGTAGGCGGCGTAGGCGGGAGCCGCGCCGTAGGCGGGCGGCGCGCCAGGCGTGCCATACGCCGGAGGCGCGGGCGGCGCGGGGGCGGGTACGCGGCGGGGGTGCCGGTGGAGCAGGAGGCAGGGGCGGGGCTGCGTTCGACGGTTGCTCGTCGGGGTTCGTGGGGGTGGACGGGTCGCTCACGATTCGGCCTTTCTGACACGCATCCGCACGATCGTTCGTGCTCTGACCAGCGTTCCAGTCGCCCCATGGCGTGTCAACGTGGACGGTAGTCTGGGTCGGTCCCGCCGCGGTCGCGGCTCGACTCGAGCTCAGGGAGATGCGTCATGCCCACCGATCACGTCGTTCTCGTCACCGGAGGCAACCGGGGTATCGGTCGCGCGATCGCCGAGAGGTTCGTCGCCGAGGGGTACCCGGTCGCCGTAACGGCGCGCTCGGGGAGGGCCCGGCGGGCACACTGACGGTCCGCGCCGATGTCACGGATGCTGCAGCGGTTGACGCGGCGTTCGCGGAGGTCGAAGAGAAGCTCGGACCCGTGACGATCGTCGTCGCCAACGCCGGTATCACGAAAGATACGCTGCTGCTGCGCATGACCGACGAGGACTTCGATTCGGTTGTCGCCACCAACCTCGGGGGTGCATTCCGCGTCGTGAAGCGGGCTGCCAAGGGGATGCTGCGCGCCAAGTGGGGTCGCGTCATCCTGATCTCCAGTGTCGTCGGCCTCTACGGCTCGCCGGGACAGATCAACTACGCATCATCCAAGAGCGGACTCGTGGGCTTCGCGCGATCGCTCACGCGTGAGCTCGGCGGTCGGGCGATCACGGCAAACGTTGTCGCCCCGGGCTTCATTGAGACCGACATGACGGCTGAGCTCCCCGAGGAGACCCAGGCTCAGTACAAGGCGACGATTCCCGCGGGCCGTTTCGCGACTCCCGATGAGGTTGCCGGCGTCGTCACGTGGCTGGCCTCCGACAACGCCGCCTACATCTCCGGTGCCGTCATCCCCGTCGACGGGGGATTGGGCATGGGGCACTGAGCCCGCGCGTCACTGCTCCCTGATCGCGGCGGCGATCTGTTCGGCAAGTTCGGCCGGGATAGAGAACTGCGGCCAGTGGCCCGAGTCGAGCTCGACGATCGAGAGGTGCTCGATCGCGACGAGCTCCGACGCCCACGCGGGCTCGCTCTCGAGGTAACCACTCATCTCGTCGGCGCTGGCCGTCCCCATCAGGACGGTCGTGGGAACACCGTGGCGCCGTGGGTCTGTGAGCTCGATGGCGTCCGTGGGCACCAGGGCGGGCACCGAGAGCGCCTTCCCGGCAACCGTGGCGCGCACGGTAGCCGAGAGGTCGCGGATCTCCGGTTCTTCGAAGGTCTCCCATCCGGGGAACGGGATGACACCGTCGACGACGGGAAACTCCCAGATGGCTCCGCCGGGAGTCGGCGGAATCGTGTCCACGAGGATTACCCGCGCCGTCCGGTCGGGGCGGCGATCGGCGGCGCCCCAGGCGACATTCCCACCGCCGCTATGGCCGACGAGCACGACGGGACCTGCGAGCCTGTCAATGACCTCGACCACGGCATCCACCCAGTCCGCGATGCCGATCTGACTCGATACCTCGGCGGGTTCACCCACGCCGGGGAGCGTCACGGGATGCGTCTCGTGGCCGGCTGCGCGGAGGGAGGCGGTCACGTCGTCCCACGAGGAGGCGTCAAGCCACAGACCGGGGATCAGAATGATGTGCATAGCCACACGCTAGACCCGGCCGCCGACGCGTGAAACGACGCCGGGGGATCGGCGAGCTCGCCGCGTGACTTGCGCTGCGGTCAGCGGGGGAGAAGGGGCAGGATCTCTCGCAGATCCACGGGTGCAACCACGATGTCGGCGCGTTCCCGAACCGTCGGTTTCGCGTTGAACGCGACGCCGAGACCGGCCGCGGCCATCATGCGCAGGTCGTTGGCGCCGTCACCGACCGCGACCGTGCGTGAGAGCGGCACCTCGAGGGATGCGGCCCACTCCCGCAGTGTCGCTGCCTTGGCCGCGGCATCCACGATCTCGCCGTCAACGGAGCCCGTCAGTGCGCCATCGTCGACGACGAGACGGTTCGCGCGCCAGCGGTCGACCCCGAGCCCCGGCGCCACGTGGTCGAGAACCTCGTGGAAGCCCCCGGAGACGACACCCACAACGCCCCCACGCTCATGGACACCGGCGATGAACGCCGCCGCACCCTGCGTCGGCTCGACGCGCGCGCGAACCCGCTCGAACGCGGCGATCGGCACACCCTCGAGGGCGCGCACGCGCTGACGCAGACTCGTGGCGAAATCGACTTCGCCGCGCATCGCGGCTTCCGTGGCGGCAGCGACCTCGGCGCCTCGGCCGGCCTCGTCTGCGATGAGCTCGATCACCTCATTGCGCAGCAGCGTCGAATCGGCGTCCAGGACGACAAGGAACCGCGCAGGCATCACCCGTCTACGCTAGCGGGCTGGTCGAGCTGTCACGGCACGGTCACCGGTCGACGACGACGCCCTTCCCGACGACCGTGATCCCGGAGTCGGTCACCGTGAAGCCGCGCTCCAGGTCGTGGGCCCGGTCCACGCCGATCGTTGCACCGTCGGCGACGACGACATTCTTGTCGAGGATCGCTCGGTGCACCCGGGCGCCAGGGCCCACCCGCACATGATCGAACAGCACGGCATCCGTGATGGTCGACCCGCCGGCGGCGAGCGTCCACGGACCCACCACGCTGCGCTCCAGGTGCGTACCCGACAGGACGGAGCCGAGCGAGACGACCGAGTCGATCGCCGTACCGATACGCCCGACCGAATCGCGAACGAACTTGGCTGGCGGCGAGTTGACCGTCTGCGAGTGGATCGGCCAGTCGGTGTTGTACAGGTTGAAGATCGGAAGCGTCGAGATCAGATCCATGTGTGCGTCGAAGAACGAGTCGATCGTTCCCACATCCCGCCAATAGGACCGATCACGATCGGTCGAGCCGGGCACCTCGTTGAGCTTCATGTCGTACACGCTCGCCTCGCCGCGGTTGACGAAGTACGGCACGATGTCGCCACCCATGTCGTGGTTCGATGTCGGGATCTCGCCGTCGGCCTCGACAGCCTCGATCAGGGCATCCGTGTCGAAGATGTAGTTGCCCATCGACGCCAGCACCTCGTGCGGGGCATCGGCCAGACCGTTCGGGTTCTGCGGCTTCTCGAGGAACTCGCGGATGCGCGTCGAATCGGGCTCGACGTCGATGACGCCGAACTGGTTGGCCAGTGCGATGGGTTGACGGATGCCGGCCACCGTCGCCCGCGCCCCCGAGGCGATGTGGGCGTCAAGCATCTGGCGGAAGTCCATCCGGTACACGTGGTCGGCGCCGATGACGATCACGATGTCGGGCTGCTCGTCGATGATGAGGTTCATCGACTGCAGAATCGCATCGGCAGACCCCGAGAACCACCGCTTGCCCAGTCGCTGCTGGGCCGGGACCGACGCGACATACGAGCTGAGCATGGGTGACATGCGCCAGGTCTGCGAGATGTGCCGGTCGAGGCTGTGCGACTTGTACTGCGTGAGCACCACGATCTGACGCAACCCCGAGTTGATGAGATTCGAGATCGCGAAGTCGATCAGACGGTACTGGCCGCCGAACGGCACGGCAGGCTTGGCGCGGTCGGCGGTCAGCGGCATCAACCGCTTCCCTTCTCCACCGGCGAGGACGATTCCAAAGATCTTCGGCGACGTAGCCATATGCCCACACTATGCCGCTCCGTGACCCTGTACTAGCGTTCGACACATGCGCGTTGACATCGTCACCAAGGAGTACCCGCCGGAGATCTACGGCGGCGCCGGGGTCCACGTCGCGGAGCTGGTCAAGGCGCTGCGTGCGCTGCCGGCGACGGATGTGCCCGCCGGTGAAGCGCTCGACGTTCAGGTGCGCGCATTCGGAGCGGACCGCGACGAGGCAGGGACGACGTCGTACGCCACACCGGCCGAGCTTCGTGGCGCCAACGCCGCGATCCAGACCATGGGAACCGACCTGCTCATCGTGGATGACGTCGCCGGCGCCGCGGTCGTCCACTCGCACACCTGGTACGCGAACTTCGCCGGACACATCGCGGGGCTGCTCAACGGCATCCCGCACATCGTCACGGCCCACAGCCTTGAGCCACTGCGCCCGTGGAAGGCCGAGCAGCTCGGCGGCGGGTACGCGGTCTCGAGTGAGATCGAGCGCACCGCCTACCACGGCGCTGCCGCGATCGTCGCGGTCAGCGAAGGCATGCGCGCCGACATCCTGCGCAGCTATCCCGACCTGGACCCGGCGGCCGTGCGGGTGATTTACAACGGCATCGACACCGAGCAGTGGCATCCCGTCGAGGATGCCGAAACGCTGGCCGCGCTCGGCATCGACCCGGCACGCCCCTCCGTCGTCTTCGTGGGCCGGATCACGAGGCAGAAGGGGCTTCCCTATCTGTTGCGCGCCGCCGAGTTGCTCGACCCCGACGTGCAGCTGATTCTGTGCGCGGGCGCCCCGGATACGCCCGAGATTCTCGCCGAGGTCGAGGGCCTCGTCCGCGGACTGCAGCAGGCACGGGATGGCGTCGTGTGGATCGATCGCCACCTCAGCCGGCATGAGCTGTGTGTGGCGTTGACCGCGGCCACGACGTTTGTGTGCCCCTCGATCTACGAGCCGCTCGGGATCGTCAATCTCGAAGCGATGGCGTGCGGCGCCGCGGTCGTCGGGACCGCGACCGGCGGCATCCCCGAGGTCGTCGCCGACGGCGTGACGGGCAGGCTCGTCCCCATCGAGCAGGTCACGGACGGCACCGGAACGCCGTTGGACCCCGAAGCGTTCGTCGCCGATCTGGCGCGGGTGCTGAACGAGGTCGTGCGCGACCGCGATGGCGCCGCAGCGTACGGGAAGGCGGGCCGGGAGCGCGCGACCAGTGAGTTCAGCTGGCAGCGCATCGCGGAGCAAACCGCCGCGCTGTACGCCGAGGTGACGGGCGCCGCCCGATAGGCTGGAGCGTATGGCTCAGGTGCTCGAATTCTCCGACGTCGTCGTCCGCAGAAACGCCAGAGACATCATCGATCACCTCGACTGGACGGTGTCCGACGACGAGCGCTGGGTCGTTCTGGGGCCCAATGGCGCGGGCAAGACGACACTCCTCGAGCTGTCAGCCTCCCTGCTCCACCCGACCTCGGGTCGCGTCAGCGTCCTGGGAGAGCGCATCGGCCGAACCGACGTCTTCGAACTGCGCCCGCGCGTCGGCTTCGCCTCGACCTCGATGGCCCGCCGTATCCCGCCGGATGAGACGGTGCTGGATGTCGTCATGACTGCCGCCTATGCGGTGATGGGTCGTTGGCGCGAGGAGTACGACCAGGTCGACATCCGTCGCGCCATGCGCGTGCTCGCCGAGTGGCAACTCGACGATCTCGCCACACGCACCTTCGGAACACTCTCCGACGGCGAGCAGAAGCGGGTCCAGATCGCTCGGGCCGTTATGACCGACCCGGAGCTGCTGCTGTTGGACGAGCCCACCGCGAGCCTGGATCTGGGCTCACGCGAAGAACTCCTCACGCTCCTCAGCGGCTACGCAGCCGAGCCGACCACCCCGGCCATGGTCATGGTCACCCACCACGTGGAAGAGATCCCGGTCGGTTTCACGCATGTGCTCCTGCTGCGTGAGGGTGGCGTCGTCGCCTCGGGCCCGCTGCGCCAGACGCTCACCGAGGACGCCCTCAGCACAGCTTTCGGGGTACCGATCGCTCTGCACGAAGAGGGTGGGCGCTACGCCGCCCGCGCGAAGACCTCGTGACCGGTATCCGGACGCGGACCTGGTAGACTCGTCCTTTGGTGCCAGCGCACCACAGACTTTCTTTCCCCATCTCGGCAAGGAACCCCATGAAGACTGACATTCACCCCGACTACCAGGCTGTCGTGTTCCGCGACCTCGGCTCGGGCGACACCTTCCTGACCCGTTCGACGGTGACGAGCGATAAGACGATCGAGCTTGACGGTGTTGAGTACCCCGTCATCGACGTCGAGATCTCGTCCGCGTCGCACCCGTTCTACACGGGCAAGCAGCGCATCCTCGACTCGGCTGGTCGTGTCGAGAAGTTCAACCAGCGCTTCAAGAACTTCGGCGGCTCGAGCAAGTAAGCCCGATTCGCCCACGACGAAGACCTCGCTTTCGAGCGAGGTCTTCGTCGTTTGTGTCTTCGGCGAAGGGGGAGTGGCGCGGTTACTAGACTCGTCGAGTGCCCGCCCCGCATCCGTACGCCGCGCTCCTGGACGAGATCCCGGTGAGCCGTCGCGAGGTCTCGGTCCTCGGCGGGACCACGGCCTACTGGGATTACGGCCCTGCTGACGCGCCGATCACCGTCGTCGCCGTGCATGGCTTTCGGGGCGAGCACCACGGGTTGGAGCCCGTCGTGGCTCATCTCCCGGGGATGCGCGTCATCTCCCCAGACCTCCCCGGCTTCGGCGAAACCGCGCCGATCGCGGGCCGCCGCCACGACCTGTCGCTGTACGCCCAGTGGCTGTCGGAGTTCGCCGCACAGGTCGCGCCTGGCGCCGTCATCCTGGGGCACTCCTTCGGCTCGATCGTCGTCGCCGCAGCGGTGGCCGCGGGCCTCGAGACGCCCCGCGTCATCCTGGTCAACCCGATCGGAGCCCCGGCGCTGGAGGGCCCTCGCGGCATCCTCACCCGGTTCGCGGTGTTCTACTACTGGGCAGGAGCCCGGATGCCGAGCCGAGCGGGCACGGCGCTGCTGCGAAATAGCGCCGTGGTGCGGATCATGAGCGTGTCGATGGCCAAGACGAAGGACCCTGACCTGCGGCGGTTCATCCACGATCAGCACGACACCTATTTCTCACGCTTCGCCGACCGGGACGTGCTGCACGATGCGTTCCTGGCCTCGGTCTCGCACGACGTTCGGGAGTTCGCGCCGGAGATCACGCAGCCGACCCTCCTGATCGCGGCTGAGCGCGATGACATCACGCCGATCGAGGCGGAGAGAGTGCTCGCACGCCTGTTCGCTGACGCGACGCTCGTGGAGATCCCCGACGTGGGGCACCTCATCCACTACGAGACACCGGAGCCTGCTGCGGCGGCGATCAGCGACTTTCTCGCGCCCGCCGAGCCCGGTACGCGATGACGTTCATGCGGTTGCCGCAGTTTCCGGTGTCGCAGTAGCGCTTCGATCGGTTGCGTGAGAAGTCGACGAGGACGCCGTCGCAGTCATCCGCCTCGCACACGAGCACTCGATCGTACTCATCCATGCGAATGACCTCGACGAAGGCCATCGCGGTCTCCACGAGGATCCGGGTAGCCAGCGGCGCGTCGTCATCCGATGCGTGCACGTGCCAGTCGTAGTCGTCATGGATGACGAGCTGGGGGAGTGCCTCGCCGTCGCGCAGCATCGCATTGACGATCGGAACCGCGCTTTCCCGGTCGGCATCCCAGAGCGTGCGAAGGCGGCTACGGATGCCACGCACGGCCTCGCGCTCCTGCCGCGTCCGCGACACCGTGCCGCTGTACGGGTACCGGGAAAGGAAAGCCTCGTACTCCGCGGGGGTCGTGAGCGTGTCGTCGTCACCGCCGAGCGGCAGCGTATTCACGAGGTCGACGGCCGCGCGCAGGGCCATCTCGGTGTCATGGATAAAGACCATGTTGACTCCTGACATTCCGAGGGCTACTGTTTCGTTCGTGACCAGTGTGTCACGAGTGTCAACCCCTTTCACTCCTGACAGGCCGCCCATGTCTGCTCCGACCGCACCGGTCCCCGTTCTCACCGCCCCCGCGCGTCGATCGTCGTCCCTGGTGGGACTCGCGATCGGGCTGCTGTCCGCTCTGAGCTTCGCCTCGTCGGGAAGCTTCATGAAGCCCCTGATGGAGGCAGGCTGGAGCCTCGGCGCGACGCTGCTCCTGCGGATGGGAGGAGCCGCCCTCATCCTCGCGCCGGTGCTGATCGTCACGATCCGTCGCCGGCCCGGCTTCCTGCGCAAGCACGGCCTGCTGATCGTGGCCTTCGGGCTCACGGGGGTGGCCGGGTGCCAAATCTTCTACTTCGCAGCACTCCAGCGGATGCCCGTGGCGATGGCGCTGCTCATCCAGTATCTGGCGCCGGTTCTGCTCGTCGGGCTCGCGTGGGTGCGCACACGGCGGGCACCATCGCGCCGCGTCCTCGCCGGGTCCGTGCTTGCGATCGCCGGCCTGGTTCTCGTCGTCGATATCGCGGGTGCGAGCTTCGACCTGATCGGTACGCTCTTGGCGCTGGGGGCAGCCGCCTGCACTGCCGCGTACTTCCTGATCGCGGAGAAGACCGGCGATGACATCCCCCCGCTCGCCCTAGCCTCGGGCGGCCTCATCACCGGCGCGCTTCTCATGGGTGTCCTGGTCGGTACCGGACTCTTGGCGTTCACGGCGCCGGCGGTCGACATCGTGCTGGCGGGAGTGAGCATGCCCTGGTACATCCCCATCGTCTGGGTGATCGTCGTGGCAACAGCCGGAGGGTACGCGTTCGGTGTGCGCGCCGGATCGATGCTGGGGTCCCGCGTGGCGTCCTTCGTCGGGCTCACGGAGGTGCTGTTTGCCCTGCTCATCGCGTGGCTCGTGATCGCTGAGGTCCCCACCGCCATGCAGGCCGTCGGGGGAGCGATGATCTTGGCAGGCGTGATCCTCGTCCGCTCCGACCCCGGCGTGGCGGCGAAAGAGGAGGCGGCTAGCGTTCCTCTCGTGCCAGCTCCATGAGCGGCCCGACCCGATAGCCGATCACCTCGCCCATCGCAAGTGAGGTCTCGGTGCGTTCGACTCCCTCGATCGCGAGGATGCGGGCATCGGTGTCGAACAGGTGCTGGGTGTCGCGGCAGGCGACGCGCGCGAGCAGGTCCACGGAGCCGCTCAGCCCGTGCACCTGGACGATCTCGGGGATCTGCTCAAGCTCCGAGGTGATGCGCGGCAGTTCCGCCTGCCGGACCGTGACGTTGAGAAACGCCTCGATGGGAAACCCCAGAGCGGTCGGCGAGAGCGCTCGCTCGTACGACAGGAACACGCCAGCCTTGTCGAGTCGTGACATCCGGGCCTGCACGGTGTTTCGCGAAAGCCCGAGGCGATCCGACAGAGCCACGACAGTGGCTCGCGGGTCGGTGGCAAGGGCGGCCAACAGCTCGAGGTCGACGTGGTCAAGAGCGGTCATATCGCGGAAGGTTAGCATGTCGCCCACCAGTGAATTGCTCATGTTGCTCACGATGTCATCACAAAACTGAGCGAGCTGCGTAGCACGCCCGAGCAGGGAGGCCGGTGTGCCCAGCTCAGAGCGAAATCACTGCGCCCGCGTACTCGACCAGAGTGAGTCCTTCGGGCGCGTAGCGGAACGTGTAGTCGGATCCGTTGGCAAGCCGCTCCTCGCGAGCGGGCAGGCGTCCATCGCTGACGTGATGGATGACGGAGCGGATGAGTGCGCCGTGCGTGACGACGAACACGCGCGTGAGATCAGGCCGCTCCGCCAGCGCTTCGGCCACGACGGCATCCAACGCGGCGAACGCCCGACGCTGCAGCTGTTCGCGAGACTCCGCACCCGGAACCTCGGACGTGTACCAGTCGCCCCACCGTGTGGCGAAGTCATCGACTGTCAGCCCCTCGGCATCGCCGTAGGCGCGCTCACGCAGCGCGGGATACGCGGTCGGCGCCGCGGCCGCCCACTGGGAGGCGAGAATCTGCGCGGTCTCGCGGGCGCGAGAAAGGTCGCTGCTGACGATGTACGCCGTGGTTGGATCCGCAAGCGCAGGTCGCAGGCGATCAGCGGTCTGGCGGGCCTGCTCACGCCCCGTGTCGTTGAGCGGGATGTCGGTGCTGCCCTGGATGAGGCGGGCGCGATTCCAGTCGGTCTCTCCGTGACGGATCAGCGTGAGGTAGGTCACCTCTCGAGACTACTTGCCAATTCCCGCTGCCCGGTCGGAGCCACAAGTCCCTCCAGCAGTGCCGTGAGAGCCTCAGAAGTGCCGCCGTCGATCTTCACGGTCGCGCGAGCATCGGCGCGCGTCTGTCCTCGGTTGATGATCACGATCGGGATGCGTCGACGACGAGCCCGTTCAAGCAGACGGATGCCGGAGTTGACGACGAGGGACGACCCCGCGATCACGAGGGCTTCGCTGCCGAGGACGAGCTGTTCGGCTTCGCGGAACTTCTCTGCGGGGATGTACTCGCCGAAGAAGACGACATCGGGCTTGAGGGTTCCCGCGCACACCGAGCAATCCGGGACGATGAAGCCTTCGGTGGTCTCAGGCGTCACGTCCCCGTCAGGCCCGAGGGGCAGTTCGTGTGTCGTGACGAGCCACGGGTTATCGCTCTCCACCCGCGATGCGAGGTCACGGCGGTCGAAGACCTGACCGCAGCGGGTGCAGAAAACACGCCGCATCGTGCCGTGCAGCTCGACGACGCGGCGGCTGCCCGCACGAACGTGGAGACCATCGACGTTCTGCGTGATGACCCCGCTAGCCAGGCCGTGCTGCTCGAGCGCGGCAATGGCCCGGTGCCCGGCGTTGGGGTCTGCCGAGGCGAAGCTGCGCCACCCGAGGTGGGAGCCCACCCAGTAGCGCCGGCGGGCCGTATCGCTACCGAGGAACTGTTCGACAGTCATCGGCCTGCGCACCGGCGCACCCTTGCCGCGATAATCAGGGATCCCCGAGTCGGTGGACACCCCGGCGCCCGTGAGGATTGTCATCCTCCGACCGTCGAGGACGCGGAGGGCGTGAGCGAGGGCTTCGGGAACAGCAGTGCTGACGCCGTCGATGAGCGACATCCGCGCCTCCTCTACCTCGCCTCCCTTGAGTCTAGGCACACAGCTTTTCGGGCATGTTTCGTGCGGCTGGGTTCCAACCCCGCGGGTGAGAGGATCAAAGGATGCATCGCGTCGACATCCGGGATGCCGCGGACCCGCGGCTGGCGGATTACCGGGATCTCACGGATGTTGCGCTGCGTCGCGTCGTCGAGCCCGCCGGTGGCCTCTACATCGCCGAGTCCTCGAAGGTGATCGCTCGCGCACTGCGCGCCGGGCATCGGCCACGCTCGGTCCTGACGCAGTCGAAGTGGCTCGACGACCTCGGACCCCTGCTCACGGAGCACCCGGATGTCCCCGTCTACGTCGTCGACCCCGAGATCGCGGAACTCCTCACCGGCTATAGCGTGCACCGGGGCGCGATGGCGGCGATGCACCGACCTGCCATGCCACCGGTTCAGGACGTGTTGCGCGACGCTCGACTGGTCGTCGTTCTCGAAGACATCGTCGACCACACCAACGTGGGTGCGATCTTCCGCGCGTGTGCGGGCCTCGGGGCCGACGCGGTGCTCGTCTCGCCGCGGTGCGCAGACCCGCTCTATCGGCGAAGCGTAAGGGTGAGCATGGGAACCGTATTCCAGGTGCCGTGGACACGCTTGCCTGACTGGGACCAGACGCGCAGCATCCTGCACAACGAAGACTTCCATATCGCTGCTCTCGCACTGCGTGAGGACGCGGTCACCCTCGATGAGTTCGACCCCCCACCGCGCGTCGCTCTGCTCCTCGGCGCGGAGGGGGATGGACTATCGCCTCGCGCCCTTGCCGCGGCAGACACGGTGGTCACCATCCCCATGGCGGGAGGGGTCGACTCACTCAACGTCGCCGCGGCGAGTGCCGTCGCGCTGTGGGCCCTCAGTCATCCTCTGTCGACGGGGAGATCAGTGGGGTCGTAACAACCGGGAGCGGCTGCGGACGCTTGGCGGTCAGGTTGTCGCCCGACGACTGGTGCCGCAGACGCCGCAGTACCCACGGCACGAGGTGGGTGCGAGCCCAGACGAGATCACCCGCGCGTGCTTCGCGCCAGGTGCGGTTGGGGAAGGGGTCGGGTTGCATCGGCACGAGATCGTTGGGCACATTGAGCGCGCGCAAGACCATCCGGGCGACCTCGTGGTGACCGAGCGCGTTCAGGTGCAGCCTGTCGTCATCGAAGAAGCGCGGATCCTGGATTTCCTTGAGCGACCACTGATCGGCGACGATGCAGTCATACCGATCGGCGATCGCGCGGAGGTTCTCGTTGTAGATCGCGACCTTGCCGCGAAACGCCCGGAAGACCGGCGTGAAGCTCGTGTCAATGCCCGTGAAGACCACAACCGTCGCGCCGGTGCTACTGAGGCGCACGACAGCATCCTCGAACAGTTGAGAGATCTCGTCGGGATCGGTGCCGGGCCGGATGACGTCATTGCCGCCGGCGCAGAACGTGATGAGGTCGGGAGAGAGCTCGAGGGCAGGCTCGACCTGTTCGGCCACGATCTGCGCGATGAGCTTGCCGCGCACCGCGAGGTTCGCGTAGGCGAAGTCCTCCGTCTGGGATCCCAGCACGTCGGCGACACGATCAGCCCAGCCCAGGTGCGAGCCCGGGCGTGCAGGATCCGGGTCTCCGATGCCTTCCGTGAACGAGTCACCCAGAGCGACGAATCGCCTCCAGGGGTGCGGTTCGCTGTTCTCAATGAACGGAGTGCGGTGTTCGTCGGTGGCAGCCATGCTCTGTCCTCCTGGTCGTCTATCGTAGTCGGGCGGTCCGACGTGTGACCGTTGCTGTGGGAGGGGGATCGTGCACGAGACAGCGCCGATCCCGGCATCCGATCATCCGCGCGGTAGCTTCGCCGCTGAACACCTCTCACCGTCGTATCCGCAGCGTGCGCCCTGGGGGACGGCGGGGCGCCTGCGTGCCTGGCAGGCCGAAGCGCTCGACCAGTACTTCGCGATGGACGGCCCCGACGGCCCCGGCAGCGGGCCACGGGACTTCCTCGCGGCTGCCACTCCCGGTGCCGGCAAGACGACGTTCGCGCTGCGCCTGGCGACCGAGCTGCTGCGGCGCGGGGTTATCGACCGGGTCGTGGTCGTCGCGCCCACAGAACACCTCAAGACGCAGTGGGCGGATGCCGCCGCCCGGGTCTCGCTGCGGCTGGACCCGCACTTCACCAACCGCCATACCCGCCCCGCACGCCACTACCACGGGGTCGCCGTGACCTATGCGCAGGTCGCGACCAAGGCATCCGTGCACCAGCAGGTCACCGAATCCGCGCGGACCCTCGTCATCCTCGACGAGGTGCATCACGGCGGGGATGCGCTCAGCTGGGGAGATGCGCTTCGAGAAGCGTTCCGCCGGGCAACGCGACGGCTGCTCCTGTCGGGAACGCCCTTCCGCAGCGACACTGCGCCTATTCCTTTCGTGGAATATCACCCGACCGCCGACGGAATTCGCGTTTCCCGTACCGACTACGACTACGGATACCGGCGTGCCCTCGAAGACGGCGTCGTGCGCCCCGTTCTTTTCCTCGTGTACGCCGGCCACATGCGGTGGCGCACGCGCACCGGCGACGAGATGGAAGCCCAGCTCGGCCAGGACAACACCAAAGACATCACGGCACAGGCCTGGCGGACGGCGCTCGATCCCGGGGGCGAATGGATCCCGGCGGTGCTGCGTTCGGCCGATCGTCGGCTGACAGAAGTGCGCGAGCATGTTCCGGACGCCGGCGGCCTCGTGATCGCAACCGATCAGACGGCCGCGCGGGCGTACGCCCAGATCCTGCAATCGGTCACCGGCGAGGCGCCGACTGTCGTGTTGTCGGACGAAGCGGAGGCATCCGCGCGTATCGAGTCCTTCGCGGCCGATACGAGCCGGTGGATGGTCGCGGTTCGCATGGTGTCAGAGGGCGTGGACGTGCCGCGGCTGTCGGTCGGGGTGTATGCGACGTCGGCGTCGACGCCGCTGTTCTTCGCCCAGGCGATTGGCCGCTTCGTTCGGGCACGGCGCCGCGGCGAGACGGCCAGTATCTTCCTGCCGCACGTCCCCCCCTGCTCGCTCTGGCTGGCGAACTCGAACGGCAGCGCGACCACGCGCTGGACCGTCCGTCGGACGATGACGGCGAGTGGTCGGCCGAGGACGAGATGCTGGCAGCGGCGGAGCGTCAGGATGCCGCCTCCGATGCCCTGACCGACGAGTTCGAATTCGCCGCGCTCGGGGCCATCGCGCACTTTGACCGCGTGCTCTTCGACGGCAAGGAGTTCGGTCAACTGGCCACTCCCGGGACGCTGGAGGAGGAGGAGTTTCTGGGGCTGCCCGGGCTGCTCGAACCCGAGCACGTCCATGATCTTCTGATGCAGCGGCAGGCGCGACAGAGTCGACATCGCCAGGCCCGAGAGGCGAGGGAGCGCGAGGACGGACCGTCGGCTGGCGACCAGTCCTCGCCGCCACCGGCGCTGCACCGCACCCTCAAGGAACAGCGGCAGCTCTTGAATAGCCTCGTCGGTCTGTACGCGCGCCAGTCGGGGGAGCAGCACGGGCATGTGCACGCGGAGCTTCGCCGCATCTGCGGCGGACCCGCGGTTTCTCACGCGACCGTCGCGCAGCTCCAGGCGCGCATCGACGTTCTTCGCGCCCGCGTTCGCTCGTGAGCGGGGATTCGGTGCTCCAAAATGCTGCGAATCCTCGGTTTCGGCGCAGCCGCCCGGGCACGCTCTCCTAGCCTGGGACAGACCACAGGAGGAGCCCGATGAACGCCGAACCCACGGCCAAGGAGCGGCGGAGGTGGGCTCAGTACCTGATGGACGAGCGCGCCGAGGCCCGCGTCTACCGCGAGCTGGCCGCCCGCAGAGACGGGGAGGAACGCGCGATCCTCGAAGCCCTCGCCGACGCCGAGCGCCGGCACGAGTCGCACTGGTTGCAATTGCTCGGCGGCGAGCCGGACGGCCTGCCGCAGCCGCGCCTGTCGACGCGGATGCTTGCGTGGATGGCGCGCCACTTCGGATCGATCTTCGTGCTCGCACTCGCTCAGAACGCTGAGGCGCGTTCCCCGTATGAGAGCGAGCCGTTCGCGACCCCGCAGATGGCCGCCGACGAGAAGATCCACCACGAGGTCGTCCGTGGTCTCGCCGCTCGGGGACGACGCCGGCTGTCGGGAACCTTCCGGGCTGCTGTCTTCGGCGCGAACGACGGGCTGGTCTCCAACCTTGCGCTGGTCATGGGAATCGGGGCGACGGGTGTCGCTCCCCAGTTCGTGCTGTTCAGCGGGATTGCGGGCCTTCTGGCGGGCGCACTGTCGATGGGGGCTGGCGAGTTCGTGTCGGTGCGATCGCAACGCGAGCTGCTGGCAGCGACGCAACCGAACGACTACGCGGACGACGTGCTCTCGTTCCTCGATCTCGATGCGAACGAACTGGCCCTGGTGTTTCGTGCCCGCGGGATGCCGGAAGACGAGGCCCACGCTGCGGCGCGAGCGATCATCGGTGACGCACAGGCTGCCGGGCCCGGCGCGCTCGTTCGCGGCGGGGTTCCGATGGAACCGGACGACGATGTCGTCGGAAGCGCGTGGGGAGCCGCCCTGTCGAGTTTCCTGTTCTTCGCCTCGGGCGCGATCATTCCCGTGCTGCCGTGGATCTTCGGGCTGTCGGGGGTCGCGGCCGTCGTCACGGCTCTCGCGCTTGTGGGTGTCGCGCTGCTGGCGACGGGAGCCACGGTGGGTCTTCTCTCGGGCGGCCCGCCGTTGAAGCGTGCGCTGCGGCAGCTTGCCATCGGGTTCGGCGCGGCAGCAGTGACCTACGTGCTGGGCCTGCTGTTCGGGGTGACCGTCGGCTGAGTCCCGGATGCCCTCGTGACCCCGATGCGCGAGCGGCCGGGAATAGTGCCCGCGACACCGCGGTTGCGCTGTGACATGAGCGAGTCTCCTGCTGCCCCGATCAAAGTCGATGTCTGGTCCGATGTGCAATGCCCGTGGTGCTACATCGGAAAGCGACGCTTCGAGAACGGCGTGGCGGCGTCGGGCGTTCCCGTGGAGATCGAGTATCACTCGTTCGAGCTCGCACCCGATACTCCCGTCGACTACGACGGGACCCCGGTGCAGTACCTTTCGGAGCGCAAGGGTGTTTCCCCGGACCAGGCTGCTCAGATGGTCGAGCGAGTAACGACACTGGCTGCGGCCGAAGGTCTCGACTACGACTACGACCACATCCACCAGACGAACACGATCAAGGCGCACGAGCTCCTGCACTACGCCAAGGAGCGGGGCCGGCAGCAGGAGATGAAGGAGGCCTTGCTGAAGGCGTACTTCGTTGACGGCGGTCATGTCGGACGTATCGCCGATCTCGGGGACCTCGCCGCGACCGTCGGGTTCGACCGCGATGATGTCATCCGTGCGCTGGAGGCTGGGGAATACACCGCGGCGGTGAAGGCGGATGTCGCGCAGGCTGCCGCGTACGGCATCCAGGGTGTGCCCTTCTACGTCTTCGACGGCAAGTACGGTGTGTCGGGGGCGCAGGAGAGCGCAACCTTCGCGCAGGTCCTGCAGCAGGTCGTCTCCGAGCGGGCGAACGCATGAGCGGGCTGGCCGGAGACGGTGCCGCCGTCCTGAACATTCTCGGGTCATCCGGTGGTGCGTGCGAGGGCGACGCGTGTGCGCTGCCGAGCAGCGGGCCCGACGAGGTGGGGCTCGCACCCGATCAGGTGCACGCGGAGACGCTGACGAGCTAGCAGTGCACTTGGGCTCCTCACGGATGCCTCCGGGTCAGCCGGAGGAGGGCTGCGGGGTCTCGATCGTGCATCGGTCTTGCGCCATTCGGTAAACCAGGCCCGAACGGTGCTAGTCCTTGAGTTAGGCAAAGATGCTCGCGACCCTCGGATTTCGACGTCTCCCTCCTTACCGGAAGGGATCAGAAATCATGGTCCGAAAGTCTCGTCTTTCCGCTGGCGTCCTCTTCGCGGCAGTGCTCGTCGCCGGAAGCGCCGTCATGCCCGCATCCGCCCAGGCTGTCACGACCATCGATGGCCCGATCGGGTTGGGCTCGGCGGAGCCCTTCGCCGTCCTGGCTGGATCGACCATCACGGTGGCCTCCAACCCGACGACAACCGTTGTCGGCGACGTCGGCCTGAGTCCAGGTAGCTCTCTGACGGGCGATGCCTTCCTCACGCTGACCGGAACACAGCACCTGGCCGATCCGGTTGCCGCCCAAGCCAAGCTGGATCTGACGACCGCCTACAACACGGCGGCGAGCCTCACGCCAGCCACGAGCGGACTGAGCGATCTGACGGGCCTGTCCCTCGTTCCCGGTGTGTATTCGGGCGGGGCGCTGTCGCTGAGCGGCGAACTCACGCTGGCAGGTTCCGCGTCGTCAGTGTGGGTGTTCCAAGCAGCCAGCACGTTCACCGCTGGCAGTTCCGCCCTCGTCACCCTGACCGGCGGCGCGAGTATCTGCAACGTGTTCTGGCAGGTCGGCAGTTCGGCGACGCTCGGCGCAGGTTCCCAGCTCGTCGGCACGATCATGGCCGATCAGTCGATCACCGCGGTGACCGGTGCTGTCGTCGAGGGACGCCTTCTCGCGCGCACCGGCGCTGTCACACTGGATACCAACACGATCACGCGACCGGTCGGGTGCGCCTCCTCCGGCGGAACCGTCACCACGAGCCCGACGATCACCTCGGGTGCACCGCCTGAGGGAACCGTGGGTGTCGCCTATTCGCACACGATCGAATCCACGGGGACCCCCACCGTGACATACGCGCTGAGCGCGGGTGCAGTGCCCCGGGTCTCTCGCTGGATTCGTCTACCGGCGTGCTGTCGGGAACTCCGACGAGTGAGGGGACGTACGGCTTCACGGCGACCGCGGCAAACGGGGCGAGCCCGGATGACTCCGTCGGTTATACGGTCGTCATCGCGGTGCCTGCTGCGCCTGCCGTTGATCCTGCTGACGAGGCGGGCGTCGCGGATGGCTCGCTCCTGGCTTCCTCGGGTGCCGATGTGGCCGGCATGACGCTGGTCGCGGGTGGCGTGATGGTCGTCGGCGTCGCGCTTCTCACCTGGGCACGCCGAACGCGCCGTCACGAGACTCGGGTGTGACCCACCGAGACAAACGAAAAAGGGCCCCTTTCGGGACCCGATTTCGTTTGTGCGCGAGGGGGGACTTGTCCCCACCGCCTCTCCACGCGCCGCTTCGCAGCGCGCGGAGCCTCTGGCGGCGTGGGCCCACCCCGAGGGTGTTCGCGGCAACCCCTCCCAGACAAACGAAAAAGGGCCCCTTTCGGGACCCGATTTCGTCTGTGCGCGAGGGGGGACTTGAACCCCCACGCCCTATACGGGCACTAGCACCTCAAGCTAGCGCGTCTACCTATTCCGCCACCCGCGCAGAGTGGTTTCGGCCTTGCAACCGAAGATCGACATTATCACGTCCACGGCGCCGCCGATAATCACCCGGGGTCCCACTCTGAAACAATTGCGACGTCTGAGCGCGATAGGTTGGTGGCCGTGTCGCATACCGAGTCAGAGCTCCCCGAAGTCGTCACCGTCGCTCGGGACCTCATCCGCTTCGACACGACGAACTGGGGTGGGGGACAAGCCCGGGGCGAGCGAGAGGCGGCGGAATACGTCGCCGAGTACCTTCGTCAGCTGGGGCTGACTCCCGAGATCTACGAGCCCATCGAGAGGCGTACGAACGTCGGTGTGCGCATCCCCGGCGCGAACCGCGACAAGCCCGCGCTGGTGGTGCACGGCCACCTCGATGTCGTTCCCGCGGTCGCCGAAGACTGGTCGGTCGATCCTTTTGCGGGAGAGATCCGCGACGGGATGCTGTGGGGCCGCGGTGCAGTCGACATGAAGGACATGGATGCCATGATCCTGACGTCGGTCGCCGACATCCTGCGCAGCGGTCGTCAGCCCGCGCGAGACCTTGCCGTGACCTTCTTCGCCGACGAGGAGAACGGCGGCGGCGAAGGGTCGGCGCTCGTCGTTCGCGACCGGCCGGAGTGGTTCGCGGGTGCAACCGAAGCAATCAGCGAGGTGGGCGGGTACTCGATCGACCTCGCTGGCCGTCGCGCGTACCTCCTCCAGGTCGGCGAGAAGGCTCTCGTCTGGATCCGCCTCGTCGCGCGGGGCCGCGCCGCCCACGGCAGCGCCTTCCACGAAGACAACGCCGTCACGCGACTCGCGGAGGCCGTCGCTGCGCTCGGCCGCACCGCGTGGCCGGTCGAGCTGACGGCAACGACCGAGCGGCTCACCAACCGGATCGCTGAAATCACGGGAATCGCCTCGAACGATCCGGATGCCGTGGCGGCCGCCGCCGGGCCGGCTTCGCGCTTCCTGCGCTCGACCATTCGCACGACGGCCAACCCGACGGCATTGACGGCGGGCTACAAGCACAACGTCATCCCGGACCGGGCGGAAGCCCTCATCGACGTGCGGACGCTGCCCGACGGCGAGGATGGCGCGCTTCGGGCGATCCAGGAGATCGTGGGGCCCGACATCGAGATCGAGGTCGTCCATCGCGATATCGGACTCGAGGTGCCGTTCGAGGGCGAGCTGGTGGATGCCATGGTCGCGGCGCTCGGACGACACGACCCCGGCGTTCCCGTCCTGCCGTACTTGATGAGCGGCGGCACGGACAACAAGGCGCTGGCAGCGCTCGGCATCCGCGGCTACGGGTTCGCACCCCTGAAGCTGCCGGCCGATCTCGACTTCACGGGCATGTTCCACGGGGTCGACGAGCGCGTCCCGCTCGAGGCCCTCGTCTTCGGTCAGCGTGTGCTGACCGACCTCCTGTTGTCGTACTGATCCGGAAGGCATCCATGCTGCTGGAAGCACTCATCCTCGGTCTGGTGCAGGGACTCACGGAATTCCTTCCGGTCTCATCGAGCGCCCACCTGCGCATCCTCGGCGAGTTCCTGCCCAGCGCGCAGGACCCCGGGGCCGCGTTCACCGCGATCACGCAGATCGGTACAGAAGCCGCGGTGGTCGTGTTCTTCTGGCGCGACATCGTGCGGATCGTCTCCCGCTGGTCCCTCGCCCTCGTTCGCAAGATCCCGCAGAACGACCCCGATGTCCGCATGGGCTGGCTGATCATCATCGGATCGGTGCCGATCGTCGTGCTCGGTCTGCTCTTCCAGGATCAGATCGAGACGACCCTGCGATCCCTGTGGCTGGTTGCCGGGATGCTGATCTTCTTCGGAGTGCTGCTGGGGATCGCCGACCTCGTTGGTGCGAAGCGCCGCAAGCTCGACCAGCTCACCCTCGGGCACGGCGTCATCTTCGGCTTCGCACAAGCGCTCGCGCTGGTCCCGGGCGTCTCGCGCTCGGGCGGCACGATCACGGCGGGACTGTTTCTGGGGTACGAGCGCGCCGCGGCAGCCCGCTACGCGTTCCTCCTCGCGATCCCGGCGGTGTTCGGCAGCGGCTTCTATCAGCTGATCAAGAACTGGGACGAGCAGGGGCCGTTCACCCCGGTCGAGACGGCCGCCGCGACCGGCGTCGCCTTCATCGTGGCGCTCGGTGTCATCGCGTTCTTCATGAGCTGGATCTCCAAGCGCAGCTTCCTGCCCTTCGTCGTCTACCGCGTCGCGCTCGGTGCGACGCTCCTGGTGCTGCTGAGCATGGGCATCATCCAGCCGTACTGACGCGGGGTCGCCCCTGCGGGACCTCAGGGCTTGCGGGGTTCGTCGCGCCCGCCGCGACCCGGGCCATCGCCACGGCGACGCAGGTACTGTTCGAATTCCTGCGCGATCGCGTCTCCGGACGCTTCCGGCGAGTCCCACGTGTCGCGGGTGCGCTCGAGCTGATGGATGTACTCCGTCATCTCTTCGTCGTCTGCGGCCGCCGCGTCGATCGAGGCCTCCCACGTTCGCGCCTGGGTGGGCAAGTCACCCCGGTCCAGCTTCGCTCCGGTGATGTCTTCGAGGCGATCGAGCAGAGCGAGGCTGGCCTTGGGGGAGGGCGTGTGCCCGGCAACGTAATGCGGCACGCTCGCCCAGAGGTGCGCCGCCGGGATACCGGCGGCGCTGGCGACGTGAGAGATCACGCTCAGGATCCCGACCGGCCCCTCATAGGTGCTGCGCTCGAGTCCCAGCGACGTACGCACCGGCTCGCTCTCACTGCCCGCGAACACCGAGATCGGGCGCGTGTGGGGGACATCCGACATCATCGACCCCATCGCAACGAGCCCCGTGATGTCTTCGCGGAGGGCGACGTCGACCAGCTCAGATGCGAAGGCCTGCCAGGCGCGCGCCGGCTCGACACCGGTGAGCAACCACAGCTGCGTGCCCCGGGTGGTGCGCGTTGGCCGGAGGATGCTCGTCTCGGGCCAGGTCAACTCGCGCGAGCCATCCGCAGTCGTGCGGATCTGGGGACGCGTGTATTGATAGTCGAAGTACAGTTCGGGATCGACGGAGTAGACAGTCTCGTAGCCGCCCGACTCCCGCAGATGAGCGACGGCGGAGGATGCTGCCTCTCCCGCGTCGTTCCAGCCGTCGAATGCGGCGACGAGAACCCGGCGTCCCAGTCCCTCCACGTGACCTCCTCAGGTGGCGATCCATCCAGAATAGGACGCCCATCTCTGCCGGGTGCCAGAAACGGCGAGCTCGCGGGGGTCGGGTAGCGGGCGCTTGTCATCGGAGCCCATCGATAGCATGGTCCGATGACTGCGCCACCTGTCCTCTCCGCCGTGCTCTGGGACATGGACGGCACACTCGTCGACACCGAGCCCTACTGGATCGCGGCCGAGACCCCGCTTGTCGACAGCTACGGCGGGACGTGGACGCACGAGAAGGCGCTGTCCCTCGTCGGTCTCGCGCTGGAAGACTCTGCGCGGATCCTGCAGGGCGAGGGCGTGCGGATGTCGGTGGACGACATCATCGACCACCTGACCAGTGAAGTGATGCGCAACATCTCCCGCGACGGCGTTCCCTTCCGTCCGGGCGCGCGGGAACTCCTGGCAGACCTGAAGGATGCCGGCATCAAGACCGCTCTCGTCACGATGTCGATGCGGCGCATGGCTACGCACATCGCCGATCTCATCGACTTCGAGGCCTTCGACATCGTGGTCGCCGGCGACGACGTCACGCGTCCCAAGCCGTATCCGGATCCGTATCTGGAGGCCTGTGCGACGCTCGGCGTCGAACCAGCGGACACCCTCGCCATCGAGGACTCGCCGAATGGGCTGCGTTCCGCGGTCGCGGCGGGGTCTGTCGTCCTGGGCGTTCCCGCGATGGTCTCGCTCGAAGGTGCCGGTGCCCACGCGGTGTGGCCGACGCTTCACGGCGTGAGCGCATCCGACCTGGGTGAGCTTTACCGTGCACATCGAAAGGTCGGCGCCGCATGAGCACCACTCCGCGTCTCTCGGGACCGTTCCGTGTGGGCGATCGCGTCCAACTCACCGGGCCGAAGAACCGTCTGCACACGATCACCCTCCGCGAAGGTGGGGAACTCCACACGCACCACGGGGTGCTGCCCCATTCGACCCTCATCGGGATTCCTGACGGCTCCGTGGTGCGTAACAGCGCCGGGCACGAGTACCTGGCGCTTCGCCCCCTGCTGCGCGATTTCGTCATGTCGATGCCGCGCGGCGCTGCAATCGTGTACCCCAAGGATGCCGCGCAGATCCTCTCGGAAGCTGACGTGTTCCCGGGCGCGGTTGTGGTCGAAGCCGGAGTCGGCTCCGGTGCGTTGTCGCTGTGGCTCCTGCGCGCGATCGGCGACGCCGGCCGGCTCGTCTCGTTCGAGCGCCGCCCCGAGTTCGCCGAGGTGGCGCAGGCGAACGTCGAGACCTTCCTCGGTCACCGTCCGCCCTTCTGGGACGTGCGCGTCGGCGACCTCGCCGCGGACCTCCCGACAGCGGTCGAACCGGGCTCGGTCGACCGCGTCATCCTCGACATGCTCGCGCCCTGGGAGTGCATCGATGCCGTCGCCGAGGCTCTCACGCCCGGGGGAGTCGTGCTGTGCTACATCGCGACGGCCACCCAACTCAGCCGCGTGGCCGAGTACATCCGCAACACCGGCCTGTTCACGGAACCGGACGCCAACGAGACGATGGTGCGCGGCTGGCACGTCGAAGGGCTCGCCGTACGCCCCGACCACCGGATGATCGCCCACACCGGCTTCCTGCTGTGGGCGCGACGCCTCGCTCCCGGAGCTGTTGCGCCCGAGCAGAAGCGCCGCGCTTCCAAGTCGAGCTACGGCGACGAGGACGTCGAACTGTGGACACCCGGCGCCGTCGGTGACCGCCAGATCACCGACAAGAACCTCCGCAAGCGCGTTCGCGAAGCGCAGCGCGCAGCCGAGGGCGCGCGCCACGCGGCCAGCGATGCGGGCTCGTCTGCGGGCGACGATCCCGCTGACCTCGACCGCCTAGACTGATCCGGTGCGAAAGACACCCGCCTTCCTCGCGACCCTTGGCCTGACCGCTGCGGCACTCGCCGGCTGCTCGACGACCCCGTCTGACGGGTGTGTGCGCGTTACCGACACCGACACCTCCGTCACGGATCTCGTGACCGTCACGGGAGAGTTCGGCGAGGTTCCTGATGTCGAGCTGTACACGCCGTTCCGGGTGGATGAGCTCGCATGGACCGACCTCTCGGAGGGCGAGGGCACCGCGATCACGACCCCCGACCAGATGGTTGTTCTCGACATGGTGGTCCTGAACGGTCAGACGGGGGAGACCGCCGTTGCCACCTCGTACGATGTCACGCTTTCGAGCGTCTTCTCGATGTCGCGGTGGATCGATACTCTCCCGGGCCTGGAGCAGTCGCTCCAGTGCGCGCAGGAGGGTGACCGCGTCGTCGTCGCTCTTCCCCCGGATGCCATCAACCCGGCAGCCGCGACGCAGATCGGCCTCGAGGCGGACGGCTCCGCCGTGGCGGTCGTCGATGTGCGCAAGGTCTACCTGCCGAAAGCGACCGGGGCAGACCAGTTCACCGACAGCAACGGCTTGCCATCGGTTGTTCGGGCACCGAACGGGCGGCCCGGGGTGATCATCCCGGATGCCCCGGCACCGACCGAGCTCTCGATCCAGACGATCAAGAAGGGTGACGGCGAGGTCGTCACCGGAGACCGTCCGGTTCGCGCCAACTACACCGGTCTGCTGTGGGATACGCGTGAGGTCTTCGATACCAGCTGGGATGCCGAACCGGTGTCGTTCGATCTGAACGCCGTGGTCCCGGGCTTCGCAGCCGCTCTCGAGGGGCAGACCGTCGGATCCCAGGTTCTGGTCGTCGTTCCTCCCGACCAGGGGTATGGCGACGCCGATCAGGGCGCGATTCCTGGCGGGTCGACGCTCGTCTTCGTCATCGACATCCTGGGTCTCGATCCCGAACCGTCCTCGTAGCGGAATCGCCCGCGCAAGAGGAGCTGCCGCGTCTCACGCACCTAGGATGAGGGCGTGCCCTCGAAGACCACTGTGCGCATTCCGCCCGAGGAACGGTTGGTGAACCTCGTGGTCGCCCTGATGGCAACGGAACAGGGACTGACGAAGGACACGATCCTGTCGTCGGTGTCCGGATACCGGGAGCAGTCTGAGGCCGGCACGTCGAAAGACGCGCTCGAGAAGATGTTCGAGCGCGACAAAGAGAGCCTGCGTGGTCTGGGCGTTCCCATTGAGACGATCGGCGACCGCGCTGATCCGGACGACCTGCGCCAAGCGCGTTACCGTGTCCCGACCGCCGAGTACGAGCTGCCCGCAGACATCGAGTTCACGCCTGCCGAACTGGCACTGCTGAACCTCGCCGGCGGCGTGTGGAGCGAGAGCTCGCTGTCGGCGGATGCTCGTAGCGGGCTGCGCAAGATCCGCGCGCTGGGAATCCCCGTCGAGGACCCGATCCTGGGATACTCTCCCCGGATCAGCCTGCGCGAGCCGTCGTTTGCGCCCCTGCAGCGAGCCATCGAGGACTCGCGGATCGTGAGTTTCCGCTATATGCGGCCGGGAAGTGCGGCGCCACGCGTGCGGCGGCTGCAGCCGCTCGCGCTCGTCGAGTTCGAGGCACGCTGGCACGTGTACGGCCTCGACCTGGACCTCGATGCGCCGCGCACTTTTCTCCTGACCCGCATCGTGGACGACGTTGTCACCACGCGCTCTGTCGGCGATCCCGCGTTGCGTGAGGGAGCCGGTGAGCGCGCCCTGGATGGGCTTCGTGCCCTCGCCGCACGCCAGCGCGCCCTGGTCGAGATCGACCCGGGGACGGAAGCCTGGCTACGTCTGTCTCGACGCGCAGAGCCCGCGCCCCAGGGTTACTGGGTTCCCTACGTCGATGTTCACGTGTTCGCCGATGAGTTGGCGTCCTACGGTCCCGAAGTCCGGGTCGTGGAGCCCGACGAGGTCAAGACCGAGGTGATCCGGCGGCTGGAAGCCGCCCGTGACGCGCACAGCGGAGAAGCGCAGTGAGTGGTTCGTCTGTGGCAACCGACCGCGCGGCGCTGCTCCTCCAGCTCGTTCCGTACCTCATCTCCAAGGGTGAGGTCTCGGTTGCCGAGGCTGCCGACGAGTTCGATGTCACACCCGCGCAGATGCGCACCATGGTGCGAGGTCTCACGGTCATCGGTCTGCCGGGGGATTCGGGGTACTGGCAGATGGCGAATGAGCTGTTCGACATCGACTGGGATCTGCTCGACGAACGCGACCTCATCGCCATCACGAACTCGGTGGGTCTCGAGCGCGCGCCTCGGCTCACGGCCCGGGAAGCAGCGGCGCTGCTGGCCGGACTGCAACTTGCCGCCACGATTCCCGGTGTCGGAGATTCGCAGTTGTACGCCGATCTTCTGGCCAAGCTCGCCCGCGGCGCCTCACGCGCTCCCGCGGCCGTCGTCGTCGCCTCCGAACCGGTCGATGCGGTTCGGCGTCTTGTGGCGGATGCCCTCGCTCGGCGTGTCGCGGTGAGCTTCACCTACAAGACGCCCGAAGGATCCCCGACCACGCGTACCGTCGACCCGGTCAAGGTCCTCATCGCTCAGGGGCAGTGGTACCTGCAGGGCTGGTGCCATCTGCGCGAGGCAATGCGGACGTTCCATCTGGATCGCGTGAGCGAGCTTGCCTTGACCGATATCCCCATCACGCACGGACAGGAAGTGGTGCCCGGCTGGTTCGCCGATACGGGTGATCACGCGGCCGACGAGGTCATCGTGACGCTCGCATTCCCGGCATCCGTCGCCCCGCTCCTCGGCGACTACCTCGACCGCGCAACAGTCACGACGTCGGCGGGCGTGACCACGGCGCGGATGCGGGTGGCCGATGAAGTGAGCCTGCGCCGGTTGGCGGCGCGGCGCGGGGGAGAGGTGCGCATCGTCGCTCCCCTCGGCGCGCGTGAGGCAGCGCGGGAATGGGCTGAGGCAGGCCTCGCGCAGTACCCCGAACGCGGGTAGCCGGAGCAGATCAGAGACTTTGTCGGTTCTCAGGCGGGGTTTCGGGACCGCCGCGCGGTGCCGGGGTAGACTGCAGGCACCGCAATCGTGAGGAGACCCCATGGGGAACGCATTCGGGTGGCCGCACCTGCTGATCATTCTCGCGGTGATCCTGCTGCTGTTCGGCGCGGCGAAGCTGCCCGCACTGGCAAAGAGCCTCGGCCAGTCCGCCCGTGTCTTCAAGGGCGAGATGAAGGCCATGAAGGACGACGACTCCAAGGATGCCGCGAAGCCCGATGTCGCCGCGTCCGAAGCCGCCGACTCTTCGTCGACGGATTCTGCCGGCTCATCGCAGGCCGCGTCGTCCAGCGGCCGAGATTCCACAGCCTGACCCGTCCGCGTGGCGACCAGTTCCCTGCCGGAGGTAGGAGAGCCCAACCGGCCGCGCCGTGACCGGAGGATGTCTCTCGGGCAACATCTGATCGAGTTGCGCAAGCGGCTCATGATCTCGGCGATCGCCCTTGTCGTCGGCATGGTGGTTGCGTTCTTCATAACGGATGCTGTGATCCAGCTTCTTACCATCCCGATCAACGCGATCGCGATGGAGCGAGGCGACGAATCCGACGTGCAGCTGATGTTTACGACGGTGACCAGTGCCTTCGACCTTCGTATTCGGATCGCGTTCGCCATCGGTCTTCTGATCTCTGCGCCAATCTGGCTGTGGCAGATATGGGCCTTCATCATGCCCGGCCTGACGCGCAAGGAAGTCGGCTACACCGCAGCCTTTGTCGGAGCAGCTGTTCCCTTGTTCTTTGCCGGCGCATCCGTCGGCTGGATCGTGATGCCGCACATCGTCGAGATCATGTCAACGTTCGCGCCAAACGGTACGGCGCTTTTCTATCAAGCTGACTACTACTACGACTTCGTCTTCAAACTCATGCTTGTTGTCGGTGTCTCGTTCGTCTTGCCCGTCTTCCTGGTCGCACTGAACGTCGCGGGAGTCATCTCGGGCCGGGGCATCCTCAAGGGGTGGCGGGTGGCCGTGCTCGTGGCAACCCTGTTCGCCGCGGTGGCCACGCCCGCCGCTGATGCCGTTTCGATGTTGATGCTGGCAGGCATCCTCGTGGTGCTGTTCTTCGCGGCAGCGGGCGTCTCGCTGCTGTTCGACCGGCGCCGATCCAAGCGCGAATCAGCCCTGCTGCCGCCCGAGGCTGCGGGGTGAGCGTTCCGAGCCCCGCGGAGCGATTCGCGCGCGCCGAGGCTGCTCGTGCGTACCCGGTGACGGCGGCCTTCGCCGACGCGCAGCGGTTCGAGCTCGATCCGTTCCAGATCGCCGGGTGCCATGCCCTCGAATCGGGGCGAAGCGCGCTCGTTGCGGCGCCGACGGGTGCGGGAAAGACCATCGTCGGAGAGTTTGCGATTCATCTGGCGATGCGGGAACCGTCCGACAAGGCGTTCTACACGACGCCGATGAAGGCGCTGTCGAACCAGAAGTTCCGCGAGCTGGTGGATGTCTACGGCCCCGACGGGGTGGGACTTCTCACGGGCGACACCAACATCAACGGAAACGCCCGCGTCGTCGTCATGACGACCGAGGTGCTGCGCAACATGCTCTACGCAGGGTCGCCGGCGCTGCGGGACCTCCGCTACGTCGTGATGGACGAGGTCCACTACCTTGCCGACCGGTTCCGCGGGGCCGTGTGGGAAGAGGTGATCATCCACCTGCCCCCGGCGGTGCGCATCGTCTCGCTCTCGGCGACCGTATCGAACGCTGAAGAGTTCGGAGACTGGCTCGACACGGTGCGGGGAGACACCGATGTCATCGTGTCGGAGACCCGGCCGGTGCCGCTCGAACAACACGTGCTCGTGCGCGGAGATCTGCTGCCGCTCTTCGATGACCGTGCCGGCGTCGCAACGGCGCAGGTGAATCAAGAACTCATGCGCATCCGCTCGTTCAAGGGCTCGACGTATGAGAACAACCGACGCGTGCAGGCCAGCCGCAGCGCCGCCATGTCGGGAAGCCGCGCCCGCGATGGCCAGCACCGCCGACCACACCGGGGCGGGCACCGGCCGGTTCGGGCGGCGAACGCGCAACGTATCGAACGGCTCGACCGCCCCGAGGTCATCGAGTTGCTCGCTCGGTCGAACCTGCTCCCGGCGATCTTCTTCATTTTCAGCCGCGCCGGATGCGACGCTGCCGTGCAGCAGGTGCGGCGCTCCGGAGCACGGTTCACCTCCCCGGAGGAAAGAGCCGAGATCCGTGCGATCGTCGAAGAGCGTACGCGCACGCTGCTCGAGGAGGATCTGGCAGTTCTCGGATTCTGGGAGTGGCGTGAGAACCTCGAGCGCGGCGTAGCCGCTCACCACGCCGGGCTGCTTCCCGCCTTCAAAGAGGTCGTCGAGGAGCTGTACCAGAGAAAGCTCGTCAAGGTCGTGTTCGCGACTGAGACGCTCGCGCTCGGCATCAACATGCCCGCGCGCACCGTCGTGCTGGAGAAGCTCGAGAAGTTCAACGGTGAGGCTCGGGTGGCGATCACGTCGGGGGAGTACACCCAGCTCACCGGTCGCGCTGGACGGCGGGGGATCGACGTCGAAGGTCATGCTGTCGTGCAGTGGACCGAGGGACTCGACCCGCAGGCTGTCGCCGCGCTCGCATCCCGTCGCACGTATCCGCTGAACTCCAGCTTTCGGCCCACGTACAACATGGCCGTCAACCTCATCGACCAGTTCGGCCGGGCTCGGGCGCGAGAGATTCTGGAGTCCTCTTTCGCGCAGTTCCAAGCCGACCGCGCGGTGGTCGGCCTGGCACGCCAAGTGAAAGACGCTGAGGAGTCGCTCGCGGGGTATGCGAAGGCGATGAGTTGCGACAAGGGCGACTTCGCCGCGTACTCCGGGATCCGTCGCGAGCTCAGCGACCTCGAGAAGCTCAACCGCAAGGACGCGAATGCCTCTCGGCAGACAAGGGACAAGCGGCAGCGCCAGATCAGCGAGCTGCGACGACGGATGCAGCGGCATCCGTGTCACCAGTGCCCGGACCGCGAGCACCACGCCCGGTGGGCGGAACGGTACTGGAAGCTCAACCGCACCGTCTCGCGGCTTCGCGGCCAGATCGATGCGCGGACGGGAACTGTCGCGCGCGTGTTCGACCGCATCGTCGATGTACTGGCGACCCTCGACTACGTGCGCGTCGAGCCGGACGAGACGGCAACACTCACGCCCGCTGGTCGCACGATGCGTCGGATCTACGGGGAGCGGGATCTGCTCGTTGCCGAGTCACTTCGCCTCGGACTGTGGGAATCCCTGGACGCGCCGTCACTCGCCGCGTTGGCGTGTGCGCTGGTGTACGAACCGCGCCGCGACGAAGCGGGCGCGGGGGAGCGGGCGCTGCCCCGTGGCGCCTTCCGGGAGGCACTCGCGCAGACTCTCGATTTGTGGCAGCGTCTGGACGATCTCGAACAGGACTCCCGCCTGCCCGGATCGGAGCCGCCCGCTGCGGGCCTGTCGCTTGCAATGCACCAATGGGCGAAGGGGATGCCACTCGACCGCGTCCTGCGCGAGGCTGACATGGCAGCCGGCGACTTCGTGCGATGGGCCAAGCAGACGATTGACCTTCTCGATCAGATGTCGCTGGTCGCCGAGCCGAGTCTTGCCACTGTCGCGCGGCGCGCGCTCGATGGCGTTCGTCGCGGCATCGTGGCGTATTCCTCGGTGTGATTGCCGAACCTTCAGCCACGCCATAGCCGTTCGAATCTAGGCTGGATCCCATGCCCGAACCCACGCGCGACGCCGCGCGCCGCGCCACCGGTCCCCGTGCGCTGCTGCCGTTGTGGGCTGCGGTTCTGGTCGCCGTGGCGGCGGGACTCGTTCTGGATCTCGCCTACCCCTCCGTCGGGTGGTGGCCGCTGGCGTTCATCGGCGCAGGCCTGTCGCTGGTGACCCTCATCGGTCGGAGCGTCTGGGGCTCGCTGCTGGTCGGTTTCATCTTCGGCATCACGTTCTACCTCGTCCACATCATGTGGCTCAACCGGTACCTCGGGGTGATCCCGTGGTTCGCTTTGGCGGGTGCCGCCACGGCCTACGTCACGCTCGGCTCGGTGCTCATCACGCTCGCCTACCGGTGGATGCCGAAGGCCGTGCCCGGCCGCTGGGCTCAGCTGGTCCTGACGCCACTGCTGATCGCCGGGCTGTGGACCCTTCGGGAACTCGTCACCGGGTCCTGGCCCTACACGGGCTTTCCGTGGGCCCGACTGGGCATGAGTCAGTCCGAGAGTCCGCTCTCGCACCTGACGTCGTGGATCGGCGTCAGCGGTTTGTCATTCCTCATGGTCGCGTTCACGGCGGGGGTCATCGAGTGGCTGCGCCTGCGCCAGTGGTCGGATGTTCGCACGGCGATCCCGGTCGCGGCGGTCGGTGTCGTGCTGCTCATCACTCCGCAGTTCCCCACGACGCCCGCCGGCACGATGACGGTCGGGAGCGTGCAGGGCAACGGTCCGTCCGGCTACTTCGATGCCCGGAAGCCGAATGACATCCTGAACGCGCAGCTGTCGGCATCCACGGAGCTCTTCGGCCAGGACATGGATGTGCTGCTGTGGCCCGAGGGGGCATCGATTCGGATCCGCTCACGAACGAGACGACGGCGGCAGTGCTCGACGGTCTGTCGGAGACGGTGGATGCTCCGCTCCTCGTGAACGCCGCAACAACACGGGGCGACCTCACCTACAACACCTCGATGCTGTGGGAAGCGGGGAGGGCGCCGTGCAGTATCACGACAAGACGAACCCGGTTCCCTTCGGGGAGTACGTTCCGGATCGGTGGTTCTACGCGATGATCGTGCCGGACCTGGTCGGGCTGATCGGTCGCGAGTACACGCAGGGGTCCAACCCTCCGTATGTCGACATCGACGGCGTCGGGGTGGGGCTCGCGATCTGCTTCGACGTCATCTACGACGATGTGATCCACGAGGGCGCGCGCGAGGGCGCCGAGGTGTACATGTTCCAGACGAACAACGCGGACTTCCGGAACACCGACGAGAACCTCCAGCAACTCGCCTTCGCCCGGATGCGCGCGATCGAGACCGGTCGCTCGGTGGTCAACATCTCCACGGTCGGGACCAGCCAGGTCATCGCCCCCGACGGCGCAACCATCGACTCCCTCCCGGCTGATGAGGCCGGCGCGATGCTCACGGAGGTTCCGCTTCGCACCGGGCTCACGCCCAGCGTCGTGATCGGCGGATCACTCGGGATGACGATCGCGATACTCAGTATCGTCGGTCTGATCGCGAGCGGCGTCATCGCGGGTCGCCGGCGGACATGAGAACGGGACCGACCCGTGATCGGATCGGTCCCGTTCTGCCCGCCACGGCGATGAGCTCGCCGGAGCGAAGGCGTTATGCGCTCAGCTTGTCGACCGCAGCATCGCCAGCGCCGCGGCGCGAGCGGACGAACGCGAGGCGCTCTTCGAGAAGCTCCTCGAGCTCGGGGATCGTGCGACGCTCAAGAAGCATGTCCCAGTGCGATCGGGGTGCCTTGACGTCGCCGTGGTCGACAGTGACGGTCTCGCCGTCGACGCGCAGCAGGGCCTCGGCGCCGCAGGTGCGGCACTCCCAGGTTTCGGGGACCTCGGCGTCTGCCGCGAAGGTCATGGTGGTGTCACGTCCACAGGACGTACAGGAGTACGTGAATTGTGCTCGCTCATGAAATACGACGCCGTCCTCGCTCTGTAGGCTGGAGGCGCCGAGTCGCATGCCGCGAAGGCTGCGGTCTGCCATTGTGTGGTCCTCTCGTCGCTGTTCAGGTATAACGCTCTCAGCTGGGCAGATCATCCACGCCGACCCGCAGATGAGAGCATTCTCAGCCGATCTTCAGCGGGGGAGGACGGGCGGCGTGTCGCGCTCGGCCACGGGTACCCCTCTCGGCCGGCGGGTCAGGCGCGATCTGGGGGCTGCCCGAGCGTGACCAGCGCGAGGTCCGCACGGTCGGTGACGATGCCGTCGACTCCCAGGGCGACCAGGCGTCGCATGTCAGCAGGCTCGTTCACGGTCCAGACATGGACCTCGACTCCGTGCCGATGGGCAGCCTCAATGAGCCGCGGTGTCACCACCCGGACCGGGCCTTGGCGCTCGGGAACCTGCAGGGCGTGGATGCCGTCGAGCGCGGATGCCACCAGGCGTGGTGACCGCGCTACGAGCCCCCAGAGCACGCGCCCGATCGTCTCGCGCCCCGCGGAGGTCGCTGGGGGACGGCGTTGGCGGGAGCGTGGCGCGCGGCAGATGCGAGCGCAGCGCGGCGCCGGGCATCCGCGAAGCTGGTGAGGAGCACGCGCTCACCATGACCGGCGACCAGGGCGCCGACGGCATCCGCGGCTCCCGCTGCCTTCACATCGAGATTGAAGCGCGCGGTCGGGAAGTCCTGGAGCGCAGCGCGCAGAGTAATCAGTCCGCCGCGGTCAGACATCAACGCCGTCAGCTCGGCAAGATCGACCTCGACGATGCGCCGAGGGTCGCCGGTGACACGACGAAGATCGGCATCGTGGAAGAGCACGACGTCGCCATCGCGAGTGAGGTGGCAGTCGGACTCGATGAAGACGGCGCCGGCCTGTTGCGCGGCCGCGACGGATGCGTAGGAATTCTCAGCGATCGTGTCGTCGAGCGTCAGTCCACGGTGGGCGAGGACGCGCGGGTACGGCGCATCGGCGAAGTACGGGTGGGACACACCTACTCGTCGGGCGTGGGTTTGGCGGCGTCGCGGGGACCGAACGCACCGGAGACACCCTTGAGAGCCTCGGTGAACTCGCTGGGGATGATCCACAGCTTGCTCGATGCGCTGTCGCTGATCTTCGGCAGAGTCTGCAGGTACTGGTAGGCGAGCAGCTTGTCATCCGGGTTGCCCTCGTGGATCGCGTTGAAGACCGTCGCGATCGCCTCCGCCTCACCCTGAGCCCGAAGAATCTGGCCCTGCTTCTCGCCCTCGGCTCGAAGGATCTCCGCCTGGCGGGCGCCCTCGGCCTGCAGAATCGCTGACTGCTTCGTGCCCTCCGCCGTCAGGATCGCCGCACGGCGGTCACGTTCGGCCCGCATCTGCTTCTCCATCGAGTCCTGAATCGACACCGGCGGATCGATTGCCTTCAGCTCAACACGCGAGACCCGGATGCCCCACTTGCCCGTCGCTTCATCCAGCACGACCCGCAGTTTCGTGTTGATCTCGTCGCGGCTCGTGAGCGCTTCCTCGAGGTTCAGGCCACCGACCACGTTTCGCAGCGTCGTGGTCGTCAGCTGCTCGACCGCCCCAAGATAGTTCGCGATCTCGTAGGTGGCGGCGCGGGCATCCGTGACCTGGAAGTAGACGACGGTGTCGATCGAAACGACCAGGTTGTCTTCCGTGATGACGGGCTGCGGGGGAAGGACACGACCTGCTCGCGCATGTCGATAAGCGGACGGACCCGGTCGATGAACGGCACGAGGAGGTTCAGACCGGGGGAGAGGGTCTTGTGGTACCGACCGAGCCGCTCGACGACCCCTGCCGTGGCCTGCGGAATGATCCGAATCGATCGGAAGATCACCACGACCACGAAGATCGCGATGACCAGAAGCAGGACGATGACGAAGATCTGTCCCGCGAACGCGCCGATGTCAATCATGTTCCGCGGTCCTTTCTGTCGTTGGCACGGATGCCGGGGTGACCTCAACGGCGGCGCCCCGGACGGCGACGACGCTGACGGGCTGACCAACGGTGGCCTCGTCATCCGCGGTTCCGGGGCTCAGCCGCGCTGTCCAGGTCTCACCGTTGTCGAGCTTGACTTCGCCCGCGCCCTGCACGAACGCGCGGGTGACACGTGCGGGCATTCCGACAAGCGCATCCACGTTGGTCAGAACGACCGGCGAACTTCGATGCAGGGCACGCAAGAGCAGCGGGCGGATCGTAAACAGGAGAAGCGCCGAGGCGATCGCCGCGAGTCCGATCTGCAGCCACCAGGGGCCGCCGAGCAGGTTCGTGCCGAGGCCACCGAGCAGGGTCCCGGCGGCGAGCATCAGGAACGTGAACTCGAGCGTAAGGAGCTCGATGATCACGAACAGGACCGCGAGAGCGAGCCAGAGGATCCACAGATACTGCGTGAGATCGGGCAACATCCGAATCTCCTTCCTCCTGGTCTGACCCTATCAACGTCGAGGCCGCCGTGGCCCGGTTGGTAGGGTCGGAACGCGCGCCATTCCGGTGCTGCCCCCCGGCCCATGCGCCGACGTGCAACAGGAGCAACAGTGACCGAAATTTCCACCCCGATCGCCCCCGGAACGCTGCGCGGCAAGACCGCACTCGTCACGGGCTCATCGCGCGGAATCGGTGCCGACACCGTCCGCTATCTTGCGGCAGCCGGAGCAAACGTCGTCATCAACTTCCGCAACAAAGCTCCGCGCGCCGAGAAGCTTGCTGCGGAGGTGCGGGCGTTCGGTGTCGACGCGCTCGTGGTCGGTGCTGACCTGACCGATCCCGAGTCGGTCGCAGCGATGTTCGCCGCCGTCGAGAAGGCGTTCGGAGGCCTCGACATCCTCGTCCTGAACGCATCCGGTGGCATGGAAGCGGGAATGGCAGATGACTACGCGCTGCTGTTGAACCGTGATGCGCAGGTCAGCGTCCTCGAGGCGGCGGTGCCGCTGCTTCGAGGTGACGCCCGCGTGGTCTTCGTCACGAGCCACCAAGCGCACTTCATCCGGACAACCCCGACGATGCCGGAGTACGAGCCGGTGGCTCTCTCCAAGCGTGCCGGCGAGGATGCGCTTCGCGAGCGGATGCCCGCGCTTCTCGAGCGCGGCATCGGCTTCGTCGTCGTTTCCGGAGACATGATCGAAGGGACGATCACCGCCACACTGCTGGAGCGCGCGAACCCCGGC
The DNA here is from genome assembly GCF_015565955.1 of Microbacterium schleiferi. Classification (NCBI taxonomy): domain Bacteria; kingdom Bacillati; phylum Actinomycetota; class Actinomycetes; order Micrococcales; family Microbacteriaceae; genus Microbacterium; species Microbacterium schleiferi. The sequence goes on from NZ_CP064760.1 coordinate 1,537,676, forward strand.
GCGATCGCCTCGCGGCGCGAGTCGGCAGGGAAGCTCTACAACGTGTCGGAGTTCGCCGCCGAGGTCGCACAGGCCGCCGTCGACCCGATTCCGGCCGACAACACGCGCTTGGTCGGGGACACGAGTTCTTTCGCGGGGGCGTAAGCCCGCTCTGCAGCCGCCAACGGAGAAGACCCCGGGAGATATCCCGGGGTCTTCTCCGTTGCATCGAGCGGTTAGGCGCTCTTCTTGCCGAACGTGAATGCACGCACGATCTGGATGATGCCGAGCACGACGAGCGAGATTCCCAGCAGCCACCAGAGCACGACGGCACCCCACAGCGGCGAGAACAGCAGCACGATACCGGCGACGATGCTGATGATCGCGAAGAAGATCGTCCAACCCTTCGAGGCGGCGTCGCTCAGCGTGGTCAGCGAGACGACACCTTCGACGATCCACATGATTCCGACCAGGATGCCGAGGAAGACAGCGAACCATCCCGTGGTGGCAGCGAGGTTGAAGAAGGCGAAGATGCCGGCGGCGATGAACACGACGCCGAGGATGATGTGGCCGACACGCGACCATCCGCCCATCGACTTCGAGAAGATGCCGAGCCCACCGTAGACGAGGCCTGCCACGATGGCATAAATCGCGATGATGGCGGTGACGACCATCGCCGTACGGCCGGGCCAGACGAGGATCAGGATTCCGACGATGAGCGAGAGGACACCGGCGATGCCGAGCGCCGTGCGGACGCCGTTGACGGCCTCCTTGGCGACGGAGCTTTCGGTTGACATTGCGTTCCCTTTCTGGGAGTTAGCTGAGAGCGTGCGTTCTCAGCGTAGCGTTCCGCGTCGTCTTCGGGGGAGTGGGAAGCGCATGTCGGCCCGAGATCACCCCAAAAGGACGAGGACAGCGATGAGGAGAGGGATGCACCCGATCGTCGTGAGAAAGACGGTGTCGCGCGCGACGGTTTCGGCCACACCGAATCGCTGGGCGAAGTTGAAAACGTTCTGAGCGGTCGGGAGGCTGGCCAGGACGACGACGGTCAGCGTCTTGGCCTCGGGCAGTCCGAACACGAGGCTGGCGAGCACCCAGGCAAGAACCGGCATCAGAATCAGCTTGAACACCGTTGCGAGGATGACCTCGCGGCGATGGCCGCCGGCGGCAAGAACGCGCTGGCCGTGCAGCGACATCCCATAGCTCAACAGCAGCACCGGCACGCAGGCCGCCGCGAGGAAGTGCAGGGGCTCGGTCACCAGTTGCGGAAGCTGAAGTCCCGTCGCCGCGACGATCGTGCCCGCCACCGATCCGATCACGACCGGGTTCGTCACGGTACGCAGCACGATCTTCCCGACGTTCCGGGTCGTGGCGGTGACGCTCTCGAGGATCGCCATCGAGATCGGCACCAGCACGAGCAGCTGGAACAGGATGACGGGGGCGGGATAGGCGGCAGAGCCGAGGAGATAGAGGGAGAGCGGAATGCCGATGTTGTTCGAGTTCACCTGACCCGCCGCGAGAGCGCCGATCAGGGTGTCGCCCACGGGGCGGCGCCAGAACACGCGCGAGATGGTCGCATACAGGGCGATGATGAGCACGGCCGTGATCGCCGAGACGGGCAGTAGCGCCGAGAACAGCGTCGCGATGTCGGCCTCGGACAGGACGACGAACAGCAGCACGGGGGAGAGGACGAAGAAGACAAGTCGACCCAGAACCGGGCCGGCTTGCGGGCCGAGCAGACCGATGCGGCCGATCAGGTATCCGACGGCAATCGCCAGTCCGATAACCGCGAACCCCGTTGCCGCGTTCAGCACAACGGATCCGGGGCTCGCATCTTTCCACGCTACCGCCGCCGTCCGCAGGTCCGCGCCACGCTGACTCGTGCGTGCCGCTACGGCGCCCGTGAGAATTCAGTACCCGCGCTGCTCCTGAACGTCACGACTGACCGGATCGGAAGACCTGCACGCTCGACGCGCGGCCGCGTTCGCTGAGGACGATTGCGAGAACGCCGAGTCCGATGGTGCTCGCAATGCTGGCGAGGGCTCCGAGGAGGGTTCCGACATCGGCCATCGCTTGCTGAGGAAGAGCCATCGTCGCGTACGCGCCCTGGGTGACGACCCACACGACGGCGCTCAGGGCGAGTACCCACAGCGGCGCCCAGCGCCACGGAGACGGGACGATGCGGGTCCGCGCGATCTGAACGGTGGCGATGATTCCCGCTGCGAGTGGTACCACGAGGTCGAAATAGCCGAAGATGAGGTAAGCCGGGGGAACCGCTGCTGGCGTGGCAAAGGTCTCGCTGGGCGACAGGGCGTCGAAGACGACCCGGGCACCCATGTGCCACCACGCCACGATCAGCAGGGCGACAAGGCCCAGCGGCCTACGGCCGACGACACTCTCGTATCTGGTTCGTCCGACGGCGAAGACGGTGACACCTCCGGCCCAGGCGAGCTCGGCGATCACCGTGAGCGCGGGACTCAGCGAGGAGCCGAGCATGATCGCGCGCATCATGATAAGCACTCCGGACAGAACGAGCGCGCTGCCACCGATCGTCCAGGTCAGGTTTCGTCGACGCATCCGTCGAGCCTAACCAGATAGCCCCGCAGCGCTTGTGACGCGCGCGCGTGTGAGTCAGCACAAATCGGCTGTCGCCGATAATGCACATTATGTCAGTTCAAGGGAAACGAATGGACAGTGCCGTTGTGAGGCCGCTCCCCGGCTAGCGCCGTTCGTCATCCAGCGGTCATCGGGTTAGCCTCGTATCCATCGGGTGTGGTGCATGACGCGGAGGGGCGTGTCGGATGCGGGAACGTGTCTGTTCGGGTGGTTGTGAGCGCCTGCGGGGTGCCCAGCACGCCGGGGGCTGGGCGTGAAAGGTACTCCTCCCCCGGATCGCGACGAGCAGATGACGATCAGCGATCTCATGACGCCGGAAACCGGCGACGAGGAGTTCGTTGTCACCTCGGGGCCGTCGCGGGGGCTGCGCATCACCGGGCTGGTGATCGGAATCCTCCTGGTGCTTTCGCTCGTGGCGACGGGCGGCTACGTCGCGTGGGCCCTCAACGCTCCCCTGCCCGCGCCGACGCTGGACTGGCAGACCCCGACCGTCGAAACACCCGCCGCCGCACAGATTGCGCTGCCGTCGTTCGGGGCTTCGGCAGTGAGCGTGTCCGGAGCTGACGTCTATCTCGGCGAGGCTGCGAGCGGGATGTGGCAGACCAGCGGTCCTCAGGATCCTCAGTCGATGGCGAGCATCAGCAAGATCGTCACCGCGCTTGTCGTGCTCGAGAAGTATCCGTTGGCTGATGCGTCAGACCCAGGCCCGACGATCACCTTCTCGAAGGCCGACCACGACCTTTACGACCAGTACTACGTCCGGGGCGCGACGATCGCACCGATGCCGACGGGTACGAGGATGTCGCTGCACGATGCTCTTGCCACAATGTTGATCCCGTCCGCGAGCAACTACGCCGAGGCGATCGCGCGGTGGGCGTTCGGCTCGGTATCCGGATTCCGCTCGGCAGCACGCGAGTGGCTCGACGCCCATGGTCTCTCCGGCACCGCTGTTGTCGAGCCCACCGGTCTGGACTCGCAGAACGTGAGCACGCCGAGCGATCTTGTCGCGATCGGAAAGCTCGCTGCCGCCAACCCGACGATTTCATCGATCGTCGGGACCTCCTCGCTCTCGATTCCCGGCCCCGGCGCGATGCAGAACACCAATGCCTTGCTCGGCGTCGACGGGATCACGGGGATGAAGACGGGAAACCTCGGTTATGGCACGTTCGCGTTCCTGTTCACCGCGCGGCTCGATGTCGGCATCCTTCATCTGGATGTCACGGGTGCACTCCAGGGCGGGGCGACCCGTGAATCCGTCAACTCAGACGTGCTCCGCATCCTCGACAGCATCCGCAGCGGCTTTCACGATGTCCCGGTGGCGCGGGCCGGTGACCGCATCGGAACGGTCACAGCCCCGTGGGGCGGCAGCACGGATGTTGTCCTGGCCCGTGACGTCGACATCTTCACCTGGTCTGACACGCCGATCTCCGTGGCGGTCACGATGAGCGATGCCCAGGAGTTCGCGGCCGGCGATGTCGTGGGTCAGGTGACGTGGACGGCGGGCCCCCAGACAGAGAGCGCCGACATCATCGTCGCCGAGCGGATTGCTCCCCCGACCGATGGGTGGCGACTCACCCACCCGGGCGAGCTTCTCGCCGAATGAATCCGCCCGCGTGCGTTGTCGGCGTTGCCGAAATCAGAGACCGGTTCCGTCGTCAGTCGTGCTGGTGCTGCGACGATCGACACGCTCCTGCGTGGCGGGGTCAACGCTCGAACGCGTGACAGTCTCTGTCTGGCGACGTCGAGCCAACAGGATGATCCCGAACAAGAAGACCAGTACTCCGGCGCCCATGAGGATGTAGCCGACCAGGTCGAGGTTGATCCACTCGACGTCGACGTTCACGGCAAAAGCCAAGATGGCGCCGATCACGAACAGCACGATGCCGGTACCGATACTCATAGGGTGTTCCTTTCGTCATGCGGCAGACGCCGCATCGGACACCCTCGGGCACGTGGCCCGCGATCACTAGCGGCTTGACATCAGATTCCGAATGTGGAATGAATCCGTACCGGCGTCGGCGTCACATGAACCAGCCGCTGTTGCGCACCGTGCGGTCGTGGAACTGGTGCTGGGCGGCAGCGCGGGCTCGATCGACCTCGGCCTGCGCGTCGCGGCCTTCTTTGGCCTCGGTGTACGAGATGGGCTTCCGGCGAAACAGACCGGTCACGCGGTTCCACAACGTCGTCATCGCTACCCCTTGTGCCCCACGATAGACCGGCTCAGGCCACGGCGGGCTCGATCGTGATCCAATCGCCGAACTTCGGTGCGCGACCGTCTCCCGATGAGCGACCCGTCAGCCGGCGCCGCACCCACGGGCCGACGTGTTCCCGGTAGTACGCCAGTCCGCGAACAGCATCCGCGGGTGACTGCGCGGGCATCGACCACCACTCCCCCGGTGCCGGGTGCCCCAACGAGCCCAGCAGACGCGCAGCCACTCGATGGTGTCCCCGCGCGTTCATGTGCAGGCGATCCGGCGACCAGAACGACGGATGCGACAGCTCGCGATCGGGCCAATTCAGCGCCCGAATCACGTCGGGGCGGTCGGCGATACGCGCGACGACAGCACGCGAGAGCTCATCCCCACGACGCTGAATCAGTGATCGGAACGGTAGCTGTGCTGACGGATTGGCGCCTGAGAGCAAAACCAACCTCACCCCTTCCTCGTCGCACCGGCGCAGCACAGTGCTGAAGGCATCCGCGATGCTCTCGATGGTCGTGCGGGGACGCAACATGTCGTTGCCGCCGCCGTTGAACGACAGGTGCGTGGGGTGGAGGGCGAGAGCGGGCTCGAGCTGCTCCTCGACGATGGGACGCGCGAGCTTGCCGCGAATGGCGAGGTTCGCATACGAGATCGGGGTGCCGAGCGCGTTCGCCCACCCGAGTGCGGTCAGGTCGGCCCACCCTCGCACGGTACCGTCGGGCAGCTCGTCACCGACGCCCTCGGAGAACGAGTCACCGATGGCGACGTAGCGGATCTCGTGCACGCTCCTAGCCTACGGGCGTGGCATCGCTCGTCGTGTCGGCGCCTTCCGCGATCAGCTCCCGCGCCATCGGAATGACCTTCGTGCCATACAGCTCGATCGAGCGCATCAGCTTGTCGTGCCCGAGCGTGCCGTTGGAGTACTTCAGATCGAACCGGTCTACGCCCAACGTGAGCACGGTGTCGGCGATCTTTCGGGCTACGCGCTCGGGGGATCCCGAGTACACCGCTCCCCCGGCGCCGACGTCGTGCTGGAACCGCATGCGACTGTACGGCGGCCAGCCGCGCTCTGCGCCGATCCGGTTGTTCATCGCCTCGAAGGCCGGGTAGGCCTCCTCCCACGCCTGCTCATCGGTGTCGGCGATGTGGCCCGGCGAGTGCACGCCGACGGGTTTGCGCTCGTGTCCGAAGGATGCCAGGGAGCGATGGAAGAGTTCCACGTATGGCGCAAAGCGCTCAGCGGGCCCGCCGATGATGGCGAGCATGAGACCGAACCCATAGCGCGCGGTGCGCACAACAGACTCCGGGGATCCGCCGACACCCACCCAGGTCGTCAGCCCCGGTCCTTCGGTCTTCGGATAGACGTCGGCGTTCGTGAGCGCAGCGCGGGTGCGGCCGGACCACGTCACCGGAGCCTCGTCACGCAGCAGCGCGAACAGTTCGAGCTTCTCCTCGAACAGCGCCTCATAGTCGCCCAGGTCGAACCCGAACAGCGGGAAGGACTCGATGAACGAGCCGCGTCCCAGGACCACCTCCGCACGCCCGCCGGAGACCGCATCCAGCGTCGCGAACCGCTCGTACACGCGCACCGGGTCATCGGAGGAGAGCACCGTGACGGCGGTACCGAGGTGGATGTCACGCGTTCGTCCGGCAATCGCGGCGAGCACGATCTCGGGGCTCGAGACCGCGAAATCAGGGCGGTGGTGCTCCCCCACGCCGATGAATGAGATACCCAGCTCGTCGGCGAGCACCGCCTGGTCGACGAGGTTTCGCAGCGTCTGCGCGTCGGAGAGTTGCTTCCCGCTCTCGTCGTGCGTGACATCACCGAAGGTATCAAGGCCGAACTGGATCATGACGGCATCCTTTCCATGCACATGCATAGAACCATCGACGTCCGCGCGCTATTCCGGAGCCTCAACCAACCACAGCCGCGCGAAGTGTGTCGAGACCGACGCCGCCGATATCGAGGGCTCGCTTGTGGAACGCCTTGATGTCGAAGGAGTCGCCCTCCTTCTCGGCGACCGTGTCACGCAGCTGCTCCCAGATACGCTGCCCCACCTTGTACGAGGGGGCTTGGCCCGGCCAGCCGAGGTAGCGGTTGACTTCGAACTGAATGAACTCGTCCGACATGTTGACATTGCGGCGCATGAAGGCGAGGGCGTAGTCGTGATCCCACACACCGTCGCCATCCAGACGGGGCTTGCCGAGGTGCACGCCGATGTCGAGGACGACGCGGGCAGCCCGCATCCGCTGCCCATCGAGCATGCCGAGCCGGTCGGCGGGGTCATCGAGGTAGCCGAGTTGCTGCATCAGTCGCTCTGCGTACAGTGCCCAGCCCTCGGCGTGACCCGACGTGCCCGCCAGCAGACGCCGCCAGGAGTTCAGCTGGGCGCGGTTGTAGACCGCCTGCGCGATCTGCAGGTGGTGGCCCGGGACGCCCTCGTGGTACACGGTCGTCAGCTCGCGCCAGGTGTCGAACTCATCGACGCCCTCGGGAACCGACCACCACATACGGCCGGGACGCGAGAAGTCGTCGGTCGGACCGGTGTAGTAGATCCCGCCCTCTCTGGTCGGCGCGATCATGCACTCCAACGTGCGGATGGGCTCGGGAATGTCGAAGTGGGTCTTGCCGAGCTCGGCGACGGCGTGATCGCTGGTCCGCTGCATCCACGCCTGCAGAGCCTCGGTGCCGTGGAGCTTGCGCGCCGGATCCTTCTCGAGAAACGCGACGGCCTCTTCGACGCTTGCTCCCGGGAGGATCTCGTCGGCGATCTCTTCCTGTTCGGCGACCATGCGCGCGAGCTCCTCGATGCCCCACTCGTAGGTTTCATCGAGGTCGACGGTTGCGCCGAGGAAGCGTCGCGAGTGCAGCGCGTAGAGATCTCGACCGACGCCGTCCTGTTCGGGGGCAACGGGAGCGACCTCGGCCGCGAGCACATCGGCGAGCTCCTCATACGCAACACGCGCGGCGCCGGCGGCATTGGACAGGTCGCGCGCGAGGGATGCCGGGAGCTGCCCGTCCGCGGGCGCTGCCTCCGCGGCGAACTCCGCGAAGAAACCGCGGTCGCTGGTGTAGCGACCGATCTGCGTGACGACCTCGTGCACCTGCCGCCGAGCAGGGACTGTGCCTTCCGAGACCCCGGCTCGGAGCGTCTCAATGTAGCTCCGAACCGCGTCTGGGATCGCTCCCAGTCGCGTCGCGATGACGGACCAGTCCTCGGCCGTCTCGGTGGGCATCAGGTCGAAGACCGCGCGGATGTCCTGGGGCGGCGAGGCGATGACGTTCAGGTCACGCAGGTGCCACCGGGCGTCGTGGAGTTCGAGATCGAGTTCCAGCTCACGCGTGAGGTCAGCCTTGGTGACGCGATCGATGTCGTCGACAGGCTCGGCGCGGCCGAGCGCGGCTAGGGTCTGACGGGCCTCGTCGGCAAGCGCGTCAGCGCCCGCGGGCGAGTAGTCGCCGTAACGCGCGTTGTGCTCAGAACGACCGATGTAGGTGGCAAGGGTGGGGACGCGCTCGGCGAGCGTATCGACCCACGCGTCTGCGATCGCGTCGATGGGCGTGGCAGATCGAGGGGCTTCAGTCATGCGATCGAGCCTAGTCAGAACGAGCTGTCAGTGCCCGGCTTGGTTCCAGTCGCCGCCACGGCCCACTTCGACATCCAGCGGCACGGACAGCGTGGCCGCGTCGGCCATTCGTGCCCGCACGATCGTCTCGGCCTGCTCCCACTCCCCTGGCGCAACTTCAACGACGAGCTCATCGTGGATCTGCAGCAGCACGCGCGACCGGAGGTCGCTGTCGCGAAGGTCCTGGTGGATCCGGAAGAGCGCGATCTTCATGATGTCGGCAGCGCTGCCTTGGATCGGCGCGTTGAGGGCCGCACGCTCAGCGTTCTCGCGAAGCACACGGTTGGGACTGGTGAGGTCGGGGAATGGGCGACGGCGACCGAAGATCGTCTCGGTGTACCCGTCGATCCGAGCCTTCTCCACGGATGCGCGCAGGTAGTCGCGCACCGCACCGAATCGCGCGAAGTACTCCATCATGAGCTGCTTGGCCTCGGCCTGCTCGATACGCAACTGCTTCGACAGCCCGAACGCCGAGAGCCCGTAGACGAGGCCGTACGACATGGCTTTGACCTTTGTGCGCATCTGGGGAGTGACGTCTGCGGGGTCCACCCCGAACACGCGAGCGCCGACGAACCGATGCAGGTCCTCGCCGGAGTTGAAGGCTTCGATGAGCCCAGGATCCTCAGACAGGTGCGCCATGATGCGCATCTCGATCTGCGAGTAGTCAGCCGTCAGGAGTGTCTCGTAGCCATCGCCGACAACGAAAGCGGAACGGATGCGGCGGCTGTCGTCGGTGCGGATGGGAATGTTCTGCAGGTTGGGATCGGTACTCGAGAGTCGTCCGGTCTGGCTGCCGGTTTGCACGTACGTCGTGTGGATGCGGCCGTCGGCGCCGATGGCCGCATCGAGCGACTCGATGATCTGGCGCAGCTTCGTCGCTTCGCGGTGCTGGAGGAGCAGCCCCAAGAACGGGTGGGGGTTGGTTTCCTGCAGATCGGCGAGGACCGCCGCATCCGTGGAGTAGCCGGTCTTGGTTTTGCGTGTCTTTGGGAGCCCGAGCTCTTCGAACAGCACCTCTTGCAGCTGCTTCGGCGACCCGAGGTTGACTTCGCGGCCGATCGTGGCGAACGCGTCGGTGGCGATCGCATCAGCACGGGCGCCCAGCTCAGCGGAGAACCCCGCGAGGGTGTCGTGCGAAACCGCGACCCCGTCCAGCTCCATGTCGACGAGCGCATCGAGCGTCGGTAGTTCGATATCGCGCAGGACACCCGCGAGGGCGTCGGGAAGCTCGGCACGAAGCGCGGTTGCGACGCGCAGCGTGAACCACGAGAGCTGACCCGGGGTCGCGCCCTCGGTTTCGGGGATCAGTTGCGTCGGATCGGCTTCCGGGAGCCTCTCCCCCAGGTAGCGATCCACGAGATCGGCGAGGGTCTTGTCGGGGAAGCTCGGTCGCAGCAGCCACCCGGCCAGCGCCGTGTCGAACGTGACTCCGCCCACCGCAAGGCCCGCGCGGCGCAACATCTTGACCTGCGGCTTCGCGTCGGCGAACACCTTCGGGCTGTCCGACGAGAACCAGGGCGCCAGGTGCGCGACTGACTCGTCGGTCCAGCTCGTCTCCACCACATCGCTCTCGCGCGCAAAACCGAGACGCGCGGGTATCGAGGCAGAACTCGGCGTTCCCGCGACAGGGACGACGGTGATCGCGACCTCGCCCGAACCGCTGGCGAGCCAGGCCGCCAGAGCACCCGGCTCTAGCTCGGCGGCACCGGGAACCGCGACCGTGGGTGCGGATGCCACGGGCTCTTCCCCACCGAGTGCCTCGAAGACCCTCGGCAGAAGCGTGCGGAACTCGAGACGCGCGAAGATGTCGCGAACCTCCTGCGCGTCTATAGCTGTGACGGCGAGATCGTCAGGTGCGACGGGCAGTTCGACATCCCGCAGGAGCCGATTCAGCGCCCGGTTGCGCTTGACATCATCGAGGTGTTCCCGCAGGTTGTTTCCGACCACGCCCGTGACACGATCCGCGTTCTCGAGCAGCTCGTCGAGGGAGCCGAACTGCGTCAGCCACTTCACCGCGGTCTTCTCCCCCACCTTGGGCACGCCCGGGAGGTTGTCGCTGGTCTCGCCGACGAGCGCAGCAATGTCGGGGTATTGCTCGGGGGGCACGCCGTAGCGCTCGCGCACGGTCTCGGGGTCGTAGCGCTTGAGCTGTGAGACGCCCTGGACGCTCGGGTAGAGCAGCGTCGTGCGCTCATCGACGAGCTGAATCGTGTCGCGGTCGCCCGAGCAGACGAGAACGTTATAGCCCGCGTCAGCACCGCGGGTGGCGAGTGTCGCGAGGATGTCGTCGGCTTCGATGTCTTCCTTCTGAAGAACCGTGATGTTCATGGCGCGCAGGCAGTCCTGCAGCAGCGGGATCTGGCCCTGGAACTCCTTCGGCGTCTCCGCCCGATTGGCCTTGTATTCGGCATACTCACGGGTGCGGAACGACTGCCGTGAGGTATCGAACGCGACAGCGACGTGGGTGGGCTTTTCGGCCTTCAGGAGGTTCACGAACATGGACAAGAACCCGTAGATCCCGTTCGTGTGCTGCCCGTCTTTCGTCGTGAAGTTCTCGACGGGGAGCGCGAAAAACGCCCGGAATGCCAGCGAATGGCCGTCAACAACCAGGAGGGTAGGCTTCGAGGAGTCCGTCACTCTGTCAGCCTACCCACGGCATCCGACAGCACTCTCCGCGAAGGTGGTCATGAGCACGCAGCATCCAGCAGACGTCAACGGCATGGAGTGGGCGGCGCGACGAGGCATGGGAACGCTGGCCGAAAAGATGGGGATGGAGTTCCTCGAGTTCACCGTCGAGCGGTCGGTCGCGACGATGCCCGTCGAGGGCAACACGCAACCCATTGGCCTCATGCATGGCGGCGCATACGTCGTGCTCGGTGAGTCGCTCGGGTCGATGTCTGCGAACCTGTGGGCTGGTGCTGGGCGCCTCGCCGTCGGCGTCGATATCAACGCGACGCACACGCGGTCGGCGCGGTCCGGTCTTGTGACGGGCGTGTGCACGCCCGTGCACCTGGGACGAAGCATGACCGTGCACGAGATCGTCGTGACCGATGATCAGGGACGGCGCTGTTCCACCATCCGGATCACGAACCTCATCAAGGATGTGCCGCTCCCCGAAGAGCTCACGCGCCCGCAGGCGTGAGTTCGCTCACCGGGCCACCGACCGCGGAGCTTTAGGCCTTCTTCGGTGCCAGCTGCTCGATGATCGCCTTGGCGACGTCCTGCATCGTGAGCCGGCGGTCCATCGAAGCCTTCTGAATCCAGCGGAAGGCCTCCGGCTCGGAGAGCCCCATCTTCTCGTTGAGCAGGCCCTTGGCCCGGTCCACGAGCTTGCGCGTCTCGAACCGTTCGACCATGTCGGCCACTTCGGCCTCGAGGGTCAGGATCTGCTCGTGGCGGGCGAGGGCGATCTCGATCGCGGGAAGCAGATCGTTCGGCGTGAAGGGCTTGACGACGTATGCGAGGGCACCGGCTTCGCTCGCGCGCTCGACCAGCTCCTTCTGGCTGAACGCCGTGAGCAACACGACCGGAGCGATGTTGTTCTTGTTGAGCTTCTCGGCTGCGGAGATGCCGTCGAGCTGGGGCATCTTGACGTCCATGATGACGAGGTCGGGCCGGAGCTCGGTCGCGAGCTGGACTGCGCTTTCCCCGTCCCCGGCTTCACCGACGACGTCGAACCCGTTGTCGCGAAGGATCTCGACGATGTCGAGTCGGATGAGGGACTCATCTTCCGCCACGACGACGCGGCGGGGGGTCTGGGAGGCGGACGTAGCGGCCTGTTCTTGCTCTGTCACCTTTGAATCCTACGGTATCGTCAATGCGGACGTGCCCGGCCGGTGTGGCGGAATGGCAGACGCGACCGACTCAAAATCGGTTGCCCGAACGGGCGTGTGGGTTCGACTCCCACCACCGGCACGTGTGAAAGGCCGCGACCCGTCAGGGTTGCGGCCTTTCACAGGTCATGATGGCGCGGCTTGGGAAGAACGCACAGTGTGGGTGGGCCCACGCGGTCGGAGGCTCCGCGCGCTGCGCAGCGGCGCGTGGAGTGGCCGTGGGGACGACTCCCACCACCGGCACGTGTGAAAGGCCGCGACCCGTCAGGGTTGCGGCCTTTCACAGGTCACGATGGCGCGGCTCAGGCGCCGAAGAACTGGTTTCCGAGGGCCTTGCTCTTGAGTGCGTCGAACTCGCCCTGCGAGATCGTGCCGGCATCCAGCAGCGCCTTCGCGCGCTCGATCTCGGCGGACGGGTTCGCCGAAGCAGCGGGGTGGTACTCATCGGTCTCGGGAACGACACCGCGACGGAGGCTCGCACGCGCAGCCATACCGCGGCCGCGCGCGATCACGTACACGAGGGCTGTCAGGAAGGGCACGAGCACCAGGAAGACGATCCAGAGCGCTTTCCAGCCGCCCGCCAGGGTGTGGTCGCGGAACAGATCGATGATGATCAGCGCGACGACGTAGATGTAGGCCGCGATGTAGAACATCACGAGCGCGAACCAGAAGATGTCCCAGATGCCGAGCACGGCTACCTCCGAATGCGAAAGGGTCGCGCTCAGCCTAGTGCTGGGCGCGACCCTTTCGTGTGTCGTGCGATCAGCCCGCGTTCTGGTACGCCGGCGCCTTCCCGTGCACGGCGTCTCCGACGTTGTGAATGCGGATGTCGTTCGTGGTGCCTTCGATCCCGGGAGGGGAACCCGAGATCACGACGACCTTGTCTCCGACCTGTGCCAGGTCGTTGGCGAGCAGGTAGTCATCGACCTGAATGAACATCCGGTCGGTGTGGGACACGTGCTCCACGAGGGTCGACTGGATGCCCCAGGTGACCGCCATGCGACGTCGGATCGCAGGGTCGGGTGCGAAGGCCAGCATGGGGATCTTCGGTCGCAGACGCGAAAGACGGCGAGCCGAGTTCCCCGACTCTGTGAAGACGCAGAGGAACTTCGCCTCGACGAAGTCTGCGACCTCATTGGCTGCGAGCGTGATGATGCCGCCCTGCGTGCGCGGCTTGGTGTGGATCGGCGCGATGCGCTCGAGCCCGTGCTCTTCCGTGGACTCGATGATGCGAGCCATCGTCTGCACGACCACCACGGGGTAATCCCCGACACTCGTTTCGCCCGAGAGCATCACTGCGTCGGCGCCATCCAGGACGGCGTTGGCGACGTCGCTGGTTTCAGCGCGGGTGGGAACCGGGTTGTTGATCATCGATTCGAGCATCTGCGTCGCGACGATCACGGGCTTGGCCATGGCGCGGCAGAGCTCGACCGCGCGCTTCTGCACGATCGGCACGGCCTCCAGGGGAAGCTCGACACCGAGGTCACCACGGGCGACCATGATCCCGTCGAAGGCGTCGATGATCTCCTCGAGATTGTCGACGGCCTGCGGCTTCTCGATCTTGGCGATGACCGGGACTCGGCGCCCCTCCTCGGCCATGATCACGTGAACACGCTGCACGTCCTTGGCGTCTCGCACGAACGAGAGGGCGATGAGGTCGGCGCCGGTGCGCATACCCCAGCGCAGGTCAGCCTCGTCCTTGTCGGAGAGCGCGGGAACGTTGACCGCGACGCCGGGCAGGTTGATGCCCTTGTTGTTGGAAACGGGCCCACCGACGATGACTTCGGTGGTCACGACCGTGCCGTCGGTGTCGATGACTTTGACGCGCACCTTGCCGTCGTCGATCAAGAGGAAGTCGCCCGGCTTCACGTCCGTGGGCAGCCCCTTGAACGTCGTCGAAACGATGTCCTTGGTGCCCAGGATGTCCTCGATGGTGATCTTGAAGATGTCACCCGGCGCGAGTTCGTGCGGGCCGTTCTCGAACTTCCCGAGGCGGATCTTGGGTCCCTGCAGGTCCACCAGGACCGCGACGGCGCGCTGTGCGTCGTCGGCTGCCTTGCGGACATTGGCGAAATTGTTCTCGTGTACCGAGTAATCGCCGTGGGAAAGGTTGAAGCGGGCGACGTCAACGCCGGCGTCGATGATGGCTCGAACCATCTCGTACGTCGAGGTTGCCGGGCCCAAGGTTGCGACGATCTTCGCGCGTCTCATCCGAGTGTGCTCCGTTGTTTGCGTGATGCAGGCAGAAGGCCTGCGGGTACAGGCAGGGGCCGGGCCCAGCCTACGCGTGCGCCATACCGATGGCGACATCCGTGGGGTTAACAGGAGACGGAAGCTCCGTTTCACCCATCAGATATCGATCCACCGCTGCAGCGGCCGCGCGTCCTTCGGCGATTGCCCAGACGATCAGAGACTGGCCGCGGCCGGCGTCACCGGCAACGAACACCCCCGGATGCGTCGTCTGGTAATCGTCCTCACGGGCAACGTTGCCACGATCGGTGAATCTGGTGCCGAGCTGTTCTTCGAGAAGCAACCGCTCCGGTCCGGTGAACCCCATAGCGATGAGTACGAGGTCGGCGGGGATCTCGCGCTCGGTGCCGCTCTTGGGGACGCGTCGACCGTCGACGAACTCGGTCTCGGCGAGGCGCAGGTACTGCACTTCGCCCGCGTCGTTGCCGAGGAACTCGACGGTGGAGGCCAGGTACATGCGTTCGCCACCCTCCTCGTGTGCCGACTGCACCTCGAAGAGCGTCGGGGCCATCGGCCACGGCTGGGCATCGGGGCGCGCCTCGGGAGGGCGGCGACCGATCGCGAGGTTCGTGACGCTCAGCGCACCCTGGCGGTGTGCCGTTCCGATGCAGTCCGCACCGGTGTCACCACCGCCGATCACGATGACGTGCTTGCCTTCCGCCGTGATCTGATTGGCCACGGCATCCCCCGCGACGGCGTGGTTCGACTCGACGAGGTACTCCATCGCGAAGTGAACTCCGGCGAGGTCTCGTCCCGGGATCGGGAGATCACGCGGAACTGTCGCACCGGTCGCAACGACGACCGCGTCATACCGGGCGCGAAGCGCATCCCAGCTGATGTCGGTGCCGATGTTCACGCCCGCGCGGAACCGGGTTCCCTCGTCCTGCATCTGGCGAAGCCGCGACTCGAGGTGCCGCTTCTCCATCTTGAAGTCCGGGATGCCGTAGCGCAGCAGCCCGCCGATGCGGTCATCGCGCTCGTAGACCGCAACGGTGTGGCCCGCTCGCGTGAGCTGCTGCGCGGCGGCCAGGCCCGCGGGGCCCGAGCCGACCACGGCCACGGTCTTGCCCGTCAGCCGGCCCGGCGGCTTGGGCTCGACCCAACCGCTCGCGAAGGCCTGATCGATGATCGAGACCTCCACCTGCTTGATGGTCACCGCGGGCTGGTTGATCCCCAGGACGCACGCGCTCTCGCACGGCGCGGGGCACAGCCGACCCGTGAACTCGGGGAAGTTGTTCGTCGCGTGCAGGCGGTCGATCGCAGCTCGACCCTCCCCCGCCAGGTGAGGTCGTTCCACTCCGGGATGAGGTTGCCCAGGGGGCATCCCTGGTGGCAGAACGGGATGCCGCAGTCCATGCATCGACCCGCCTGTCGGCGCAGTACGGCGTTGTCGCCGGGCTCATAGACCTCTTTCCAGTCCATGATGCGCACCGGCACGGGACGGCGCGCGGGAAGCTCCCGTTCCGTCACCTTCAGAAAGCCCTTGGGATCAGCCACCGGTCACCTCCAGGATGCGGGTCCAGACGACATCGCCGTCGGGGTCGAGTCCTTCGTCAACAGCTTCCTGCCGCGTGCGCAGCACGGCGGCGTAGTCACGGGGAACGACGCGGACGAAGTTGGCGACCTCCTCGTCGAAGCGTGCGAGGAAGTCCGCGGCAAGAGCAGACCCGGTCTGTTCGACATGCTGCTCGAGCAGGTCCCGCAACATCTCGGCATCCGCTGAGCCCAGCGGGCCCAGCTCCAGCTCGCCGGTTGCCAGCGCTTCCCGGTTCACAAGATCGGAGTTGAGCCGGTAGACGTAGGCGGTTCCGCCGGACATCCCGGCGCCCAGGTTACGACCCGTCGGCCCGAGGATGACGGCAAGTCCACCGGTCATGTACTCCAGCGCATGGTCGCCGACGCCTTCGACGACAGCTGTCGCTCCGGAGTTGCGGACGAAGAAACGCTCACCGACCACGCCGCGCAGGAAGAGCGTGCCTTGCGTTGCGCCATAGCCGATGACGTTGCCGGCGATGACGTTCTGCGATGCATCGAACGTGGCATCTTCCGGGGGCCGGATGACGATCTGACCGCCCGAGAGTCCCTTGCCGACGTAGTCGTTCGAGTCTCCCGTCAACCGGAGCGTGATGCCCGCCGGCATGAACGCGCCGAAGGACTGGCCGGCCGAACCGGTGAGGTTGATCGTGATGGAACCAGCCGGAAGTCCGTTCTGACCCTGCGCCTTGGTCACATGGTGACCGAGGAGAGTACCGACGGCCCGCGCCGTGTTGCGCACCGGCAGATCGATCGTGATCTCACCACCGTGTGCGATGACATCCTGCGCGCGCTCGATGATCGGGACGTCGAAATGCTCGTCCAGCTCGTGGTTCTGCGGGCGCAGGTTACGGCGCGGCTCGTCGTCGGCAAAGGCGGGACCCTCCAGCACGGGGGTCAGATCCATGCCGCTTGCCTTCCAGTGCGCGATAGCCCGGTTCGTGTCGAGCACCTCGTGGTGACCGATGGCCTCGTCGAGGGAGCGGAAGCCGAGCTCTGCCAGGTACTCCCGCACCTCTTGGGCGATGAACTCCATGAACGTCTCGACGAACTCCGGCTTGCCGGTGAACCGCGATCGCAGGACCGGGTTCTGCGTGGCGACGCCGACCGGACAGGTGTCCAGGTGGCACACGCGCATCATGATGCATCCGGAGACGACCAGCGGTGCGGTGGCGAAACCGAACTCTTCGGCACCCAGCAGGGCGCCGATGATGACGTCGCGTCCGGTCTTGATCTGGCCGTCCACCTGCACGACCACCCGATCGCGCATTCCGTTGAGCATCAGGGTCTGCTGCGTCTCGGCGAGCCCGAGCTCCCAGGGGGTACCGGCGTGCTTGAGCGAGTTGAGTGGGCTCGCCCCGGTGCCGCCATCGTGACCCGAAACCAGGATGACGTCGGCCAGCGCCTTGGCAGTACCCGCTGCCACGGCACCGATGCCCGACTGGCTGACCAGCTTGACGTGGACCCGGGCTTCGGGGTTTGCGCGCTTGAGATCGAAGATCAGCTGCTTGAGGTCTTCGATCGAGTAGATGTCGTGGTGCGGCGGCGGAGAGATGAGTCCGACCCCCGCGGTGGCGTGCCGCGTGCGGGCAACCCACGGATAGACCTTGGTCGGCGGGAGCTGGCCGCCCTCTCCGGGCTTTGCTCCCTGCGCGAGCTTGATCTGAATGTCGTCTGCCTCGGTGAGATACAGACTCGTCACACCGAACCGACCCGAGGCCACCTGCTTGATGGCGCTGCGGCGTTCCGGGTCGAGCAGGCGATCGACATCCTCGCCGCCTTCACCGGTGTTGGACTTGCCGCCAATCCGGTTCATCGCGATCGCGAGCGTCTCGTGCGCTTCCTTCGAGATGGAGCCGTAGCTCATGGCTCCCGTCGAGAACCGCTTCACGATCGCGGAGACCGGTTCGACCTCGTCGATCGGCACGGGTCGGCGAACGCCGGTGCGCAGGCGGAAGAGGCCGCGCAGGGTCTTCAGCTCACTGGCCTGGTCATCGACCAGCTTGGTGTATTCGCGGAAGACGTCGTACCGGCGAGTCCGCGTCGAATGCTGCAGACGGAAGACGGTCTCGGGGTTGAACAGGTGCGGCGAACCATCGCGACGCCACTGGTACTCGCCTCCGGTCCAGAGGCGCTCGTGCGCGCGTTCTGCCTCGTCTTCGGGGTACGCGTACGCGTGCCGTGACCGGTTTTCGGCGGCGATGACGTCGAGCCCGACACCGCCGAGCTTCGTCTCGGTGCCGGTGAAGTAGGCATCCACGAACTCCTGCGACAGACCGACGGCCTCGAAGACCTGGGCGCCGGCGTAGGAGGAAACCGTGGAAATGCCCATCTTCGACATGATCTTCAAAACGCCCTTGCCGAGCGCGTAGATCAGGTTCTTGACAGCCTTCTCGGGCGTGAGGCCGCTGATGTAGCCGGCGCGCACCAGGTACTCGACGGTCTCCATCGCGAGGTAGGGGTTTACCGCCGATGCGCCGTAGCCGAGCAGCGTCGCGACGTGGTGGACTTCCCGCACATCGCCGGCCTCGACCACCAGGCCCACCTTCATGCGCGTCTCACGCCTGATCAGGTGGTGGTGGATGGCTGCGACCATCAGGAGCGAGGGAATCGGCGCGAGGTCCTTGTTCGAGTCGCGGTCGCTGAGCACGATGTACTCGGCACCGTCCTCGATAGCCTGATCGACCTCGCTGCACATCTGCGCGATGCGCTTCTGCATGCCCTTGTGGCCTGCTTCGACCCGGTACAGACCGCGGATCGTCACGGACGAACGGCCGGGTACTGCCGTGTCGATGTGCTGGATCTTCGCGAGCTCGTCGTTGTCGATGACCGGGAAGTCGAGGGTCACGGTGCGCGAGTGGCTCGGACCCCAGCCCAGCAGGTTACGCTCCGGCCCGATTCCGAGCGAGAGCGAGGTCACGACCTCTTCACGGATCGAGTCCAGGGGCGGGTTGGTCACCTGCGCGAACTGCTGCGTGAAGTAGTCGAACAGGAGCCGCGGACGATCGCTGAGGACGGCCACCGGGGTGTCACTTCCCATGGCGCCGAGCGGCTCGGCGCCCTTCTGCCCCATGGGGGTCAGCAGGATGCGGACCTCTTCCTCCGTGTAGCCGAACGTGCGCTGACGGCGGGTGATCGATGCGATCGGGTGCACGATGTGCTCGCGCTCGGGCAGCTCCGACAAGCGCACCCGCCCGGCGTCGAGCCACTCCTGCCAGGGCTGCATCGTTGCCAGATCGTGTTTGATCTCGTCGTCCTCGATGATCCGGCGCTGCGCCGTGTCCACGAGGAACATGCGCCCGGGGCGCAGTCGCCCGCGGCGCTTGATGCGCTCGGGAGCGAAGTCCAGGACGCCGGTCTCGCTGCCGATGACGACCAGGCCGTCGGTGGTTTCGGTCCAGCGGCCCGGACGCAGGCCGTTGCGGTCCAGCGTCGCACCGACCAGCGTGCCGTCGGTGAAGATGAGCGCGGCGGGGCCGTCCCAGGGCTCCATCTGGATCGCGTGGTAGTCGTAGAACGCCCGCAACGCTGGGTCGAGACCGACCTGCTTCTCGTAGGCCTCGGGAACCATCATCATGATGGCGTGGGGCAGGCTCCGCCCGGTCAGCGTGAGCAGTTCGAGCACCTCGTCGAAGGATGCCGAGTCGCTCGCACCGTCGGTGCAGATGGGAAGCAGCGGACGGATGTCGCCGATCAGCTCGGACTCGAGCTGGGACTGGCGTGCCCGCATCCAGTTGCGGTTGCCGTTGACGGTGTTGATCTCGCCGTTGTGCGCGAGCATGCGCAGCGGCTGCGCCAGGCGCCACGAGGGGAAGGTGTTCGTCGAGTAGCGCGAGTGGACGACGGCGAGCTCGGATGCGAACCGCTCGTCCTGCAGGTCAGGGTAGAACGGCTCCAACTGCAGCGTCGTGACCATGCCCTTGTAGCCGAGCGTGCGCGCCGAGAGAGACACGAAGTACGCGCCGAGCTCGGTGCGGCTGCGCTTGCGGAGCCGGTAGGTGCGGCGGTCCAGCGCGATTCCCGACAGAGCCGGAGCGTCGCCGACCGCGGGACGGGAGACGAAGAGCTGCTCGAAGGCGGGACGCGCGTCGAACGCGAGCTTGCCGAGGTTCTCGTCCTCGGTCGGCACCTCACGCCAGCCGAGCACCTCGAGGTTCTCGCTGGCCGCGATGCGCTCGATGCCGGCCTTCTGCTCGGCGCGGGCTTCGTGGTCCAGCGGCAGGAACACCATGCCCGCGGCGTACTCCCCCATCGGCGGGAGGTCGAAGCCCACGACGGCGCGCAGGAAAGCATCCGGCATCTGCGTGAGGATGCCGGCGCCATCGCCGGTGCCGGCATCAGAGCCGATCGCACCGCGGTGCTCGAGGTTGCGCAGCGCCGTCAGGGCGAGGTCGATGATGTCGTGACCGGGCTCCCCACGAAGGGTCGCGACCATGGCCAGGCCACACGCATCCCGTTCGAAGTCAGGGTTGTACATCCCCTGCTTGGCGGGGAAGCCGGTCTCGCCGGTGGCGATGCGACGGGGGCTCGATGCCATTCCTACCGTCCTCACGTTGATGCTCAAGATGGGACGACGTCGGCCCGGCTGTGTGTGGTGTACGCGGTGATCGGGGTACTACTCCGGTGATCAGATCACTGCGGCCGAGGGGTGCTTGTGGCGCTGCCGGCGGTGACTTCGGGGGCCGGTGGTTCGCTGACGTCGACGAAGTCGGGAGTGTCCTGCGATTGTACAGTGCCTTTCGCGGCGCGCTCGCGACCGGGAACGTACGGCGAGGGCTCCCGCCCGGGATGGCGGCGCTTCTGGACGATCATGATCGCGAGGCCGATGAGAACCCCGAAGATCGCGGCCCAGACGTTGGTGCGGATACCGAGGAAGATTTCGCTCGGATCGATCCGAATGGACTCCCACACGATGCGGCCGGCGCTGTACCAGATGAGGTAGAGACCGAACAGACGGCCCCACTGCAGCACGAAACGGCGGCCCGCCCACAGGAGGACGGCAGCTCCCAGAAGGTTCCAGATCATCTCGTACAGGAACGTCGGGTGGAAGAGAGTGCCCGGGGCAAGACCCGGCGGGAAGGCCGGGTTGGTGGACTCGATCTCCAGTCCCCACGGAAGGTCGGTGGGAAGGCCGAACAGCTCGTGGTTGAACCAGTTTCCGAGGCGTCCCATGGCCTGCGCAATGATCAGACCTGGCGCCAATGCGTCGGCGAATGACCAGAATCGGATGCCGGTCCAGCGGCATCCGAGCCAGGCGCCCACCGCTCCGCCGATCAGCGCGCCATAGATGGCGATACCACCCTCCCAGATGCGGAAGATGGCCCAGATGTCGGCTCCCTCGCCAAAGTAGAAGCCGGGGTGGGTGACGACGTGGTAGATCCGAGCGACGATGATCGCGAGGGGCACCGCGAGGAGCGCGATGTCGATGACGATCCAGTTCTCGGCACCGCGCTTGGTCAGCCGGTAGTTCGTGAGCAGGACCGCGACGATGATGCCCGCGATGATGCACAGCGCGTAGAAGTGGATCGTGAACGGGCCCACGGGGAACGAACTGATACCCGGGCTCGGGATGCTGGTCAGGACGTTCTGGGAAGCGGTGATCATATCGATCGTCCTCAGTTGGTCGGGCGCCGGCCGGAGGGCCGACGACGTGAGTCTAGTTCGATCGCGCTGCGCTTATCCGCGGACGGTACCCGCGACGAGCTCCCGCGCAGCCGCCGCCAGCCCGTCGAGACCGCCGTCGCGCAGCGCGCGCACGAGCGCCGTGCCGACGATCGCGCCGTCAGCGTATTCGAGCACGCTGCGCACGTGGTCGGCGTTCGAGACGCCGATTCCGACGCACGCGCGCTCGGCGCCGTGCTCCCGCAGTCGTGCGACCAGAGCGCGAGCAGCGGCATCCAGCTGCGCCCGCTCCCCCGTGATCCCCATGGTCGAGACCGTGTAGACGAAGCCCGTCGTCTCGCGCACGATCATGGCGAGACGGTCATCGGTCGAACTCGGGGCTGCAAGAAACACGCGGTCAAGGCCGGTGCGTGCGCTCTCGGCGAGCCAGTCGGCTGCAGCATCGGGGGTGATATCCGGCGTGATCAGTCCGGCGCCGCCGGCGGCGCGGAGATCATCGGCGTAGCGAGAGACCCCGTACTGGACCACGGGGTTCCAATACGTCATTACGAGGGCGGGGATGTCGGTGCGCGCTGTCACCTCACGCACAGCTGTGAAGGTGTCGCGCATCCGGAAGCCCGCTTCCAGTGCCGCATTCGTGGCCTCCTGGATCACCGGGCCATCCATTACGGGGTCTGAGTACGGCGGACCGAGTTCGAGGATGTCGACCCCGGCTTCCGCGAGCGTCACCGCGGCCTCGATACTCGTTTCCAGGTCGGGGTATCCGATCGGGAGGTAGCCGATGAGAGCGCCGCGCCCCTGGGCGTGGGCAGCGTCGATCGCGGCGGCGACGGCGCTCACGCCTGGGCCCCCTCGTCGTACAGTTCGAACCACCGCGCAGCAGTATCCATGTCTTTGTCTCCGCGGCCCGAGAGCGAGATCGCGAGCACCGAGTCTGGGCCGAGCTCGCGACCAAGACGCAGGGCGCCCGCGAGAGCGTGCGCTGACTCGATCGCGGGATGATGCCCTCCGTGCGCGACAGCAAACGCAGCGCTTCCATCGCCTCGGCATCCGTGGCCGGAATATAGTGCGCCCGCCCGATGTCAGCGAGCCAGGCGTGCTCGGGGCCGACCCCGGGATAGTCCAGACCGGCCGAGATGGAGTGTGACTCGACGGTCTGGCCGTCTTCGTCCTGCAGAACGAAGGTCTTCGCCCCGTGCAAGATCCCGGGCGTTCCCCGCTCAATGGATGCTGCGTGTCGGGGCGTGTCTACGCCGTCACCGGCGGCTTCGACGCCGTAGAGGGCGACACCCTCGTCATCGAGGAACGCGTCGAACATGCCGATGGCGTTCGAGCCACCTCCGACGCACGCGAAGACGGCGTCGGGCAACCGCCCGATCTCGTCGAGGAGCTGCTCGCGCGCCTCCTCGCCGATGACCTTCTGGAAGTCGCGGACCATCGCGGGGAAGGGGTGCGGGCCGGCGGCAGTCCCGAAAATGTAGTTCGTGGTCTCAACGCTCGCTACCCAGTCGCGGTAGGCCTCGTTGATGGCATCCTTCAAGGTCCGCGAGCCCGTGGTGACGGGGATGACCTCGGCGCCGAGCAGCCGCATGCGCGCCACGTTGAGTGCCTGGCGCTGCGTGTCGACCTCTCCCATGTAGACGGTGCACTCGAAGCCGAACAGCGCGGCCGCCGTGGCTGTCGCGACGCCATGCTGCCCTGCGCCGGTTTCGGCGATGACGCGCGTCTTGCCCAGTCGCTGCGTGAGAAGTGCCTGCCCCAGCACATTGTTGATCTTGTGGGAACCGGTGTGGTTCAGGTCTTCCCGTTTGAGGAAGACCCGGCCGGCGCCGGTGTGCTCGGCGAACCGGGGCACCTCGGTGAGGGCGGACGGCCTCCCCGCATACGAGTTCAGCAGACGGCGGAACTCGGCCTGGAAAGCCGGGTCGACGCGGGCCGCTTCATACTCCGCGGTGAGCTCGTCGATCGCGGCGATCAGTGACTCGGGCATGAAACGCCCGCCGAAGTCGCCGAAGAAGGGGCCGCGCTGATCGCGCAGGCTCGTCGTCATGATCCTGCCTCCAGAAACGTTGTGAGGGTCGCGACGGGGTCGCCGGTCACCAGCGCCTCGCCGATGAGCACGACATCCGCGCCGGCAGCCCGGTAGTGGGTGACGTCGGCGGGCGCGAGCACGGCGGACTCGGCGACGGCTATCGCATCCGCGGGGATCGACGCGCGCAGGCGTCCGAACAGGTCGCGGTCAAGCTCGAACGTGGAGAGGTCGCGTGCATTGACCCCGACCAGTCGGGCACCGATGTCGGCAGCGCGGTGCACCTCGTCCAGCGAGTGCGTTTCGACAAGAGCCGTCATCCCGAGCTCTTCCGTCAGGTGTAGAAGCCGCGTGATCAGGGGCTGGTCGAGAGCCGCGACGATGAGAAGAACGATGTCGGCGCCGGCTGCTCGGGCCTCGAACACCTGATACTCGGTGGAGATGAAATCCTTGCGGAGCACCGGAACAGTAACCGTCGCGCGAACTGCCTCGAGGTCGTCCAGGCTGCCTTTGAACCGGCGCTGCTCGGTAAGGACCGAGATCGCCGATGCGCCGCCGCGTTCGTAGAGGGCCGCGAGGTGAGCGGGGTCGGGGATCTCGGCGAGGTCACCGCGCGAGGGACTCGCGCGCTTGACTTCGGCGATGATCCGCACGCTGTCTGTGGGCGCCAGGGCCGTGAGCGCTGAGAGGGCGGCGGGACGTGCGAGCGCGGCGCGTTCGACATCCGAGAGCGGACGCACCGCTTCTCGCGTCCGGGCGTCCTCGAGAGCGCCGGCCGTGAGGTCGGCGAGCATGCTCAATGCTCTTTCGCGGTGTACCTGGAGCCACCCACGCCGTAGCCGACCTTGGCCATGATCCAGCCGACAAGCAGGCCCACCACGACAAGAACGACCGATGCCCAGACGAGCCAGACGATCTCCAGGACGAACGCCACCGTACCCAGGGCGATGGCAGCGAGCATGATGACGACAGCCGTCCAGGCCGCCGGCGAGTGTCCGTGGCCGGGGTCGCCGATGGGGTTGCTCATGGATATCCTCCGGTAGTGCGCGGGCTGTGGTCAGTCTAGCGGTCAGGTCGTGGGGTCCCCACCACGCGAGAGGTCATCCCACGAGTCGATTGCATCGAGCGGTTCGTTGCTACGGACTCGCGCCGCCCTCTCCGCCTGGTAGCGCTTGCCGCCGTCGGGCCACAGGCGCGCCGTGACGACGACCCAGAGGCCGCTGGCGGCGAGAACGACGGCTGCAAGGAGCGTGATCACGGGCCAGGGGGTCGTCGTGATGCTCGCGACGAGCGCAGAGA
Source organism: Microbacterium schleiferi (assembly GCF_015565955.1). Lineage (NCBI taxonomy): Bacteria > Bacillati > Actinomycetota > Actinomycetes > Micrococcales > Microbacteriaceae > Microbacterium > Microbacterium schleiferi. The sequence continues at coordinate 1,562,665 of NZ_CP064760.1, forward strand.
CCGCACCGTCGCCACGGATGCCGGTCACGGCGGCGACCTCGGCCACGACGGCGCGGACCGGTGCGCCAAACGCGATGGGGGCCGTCAGGACGGCGAGCGTGATGCCGAGCGCCGCACCGAGCACACCGAACACGGGTCGAAGGATACGGCCCACGATCGAGACAGCGGCACCCAGAGCGAGTGCGGTCAGGCTCAGGGGCGCGAGCAGCACGACCGCGGATGCGCCCGGCACCGCAAGCGGCTCGGCCGCGCCGTCGGTGAGCGACACGAGCAGCCATGTCTGTGTCGAGGCGATCAGACCAGTCGCGCCCGCCACGAGGAACGCTACGACACTGATGAGTCGAGCGCGCGCGATCATGTGGCCCCGTCGCCGACGTTCGGGTGCAGGTCGGTCGTGTCGAAGCAGCTTCGCGTTCCCGTGTGGCACGCGGCGCCGACCTGCTCCACCTCGATCAACAGGGCGTCGCCGTCGCAGTCGAGCTTCGCGCCGCGGACATACTGGACGTGGCCGGACGTGTCGCCCTTGCGCCAGTACTCCTGTCGAGAACGCGACCAGAAGGTCACGCGACCCGTCGTGAGCGTGCGCCGCAGTGCTTCGGCGTCCATCCAGCCGAGCATCAGCACTTCGCCGGTATCCCACTGCTGGATGATGGCGGGGGCCAGCCCGTCCGCCGTGAAAGCGACGGATGCGATCCGGTCGTCGAGCTCGCTCATGCCCGCACCTCCACGCCTTCCGCAGCCAGCGCGGACTTCACCTCGCCGACGGTCAACTGGCCGGTGTGAAAAACACTCGCCGCGAGAACCGCGTCAGCGCCCGCGTGCACGGCCGGCGGGAAATGCTCGACGGACCCCGCGCCGCCGGAGGCGATCACCGGTACTGAAGAAACCTCGCGCATGAGAGAGACGAGCTCGAGGTCGAAGCCCTCGCGGGTGCCGTCGGCGTCGATGGAGTTCACCAGCAACTCTCCCGCTCCCCGCTCGATCGCCTCACGGGCCCAGGCCAGAGCATCCAGCGTCGTCTCGGTGCGACCGCCGTGGGTGGTGACGACAAAACCCGACTCGACGGCAGTCGAGCGTTTTACATCGAGTGAGAGGACGAGCACCTGAGCTCCGAAGCGGTCGGCGATCTCGTCGACCAGGCCTGGCCGGGCAATGGCAGCGGAGTTCACGCCGACTTTGTCGGCTCCCACACTCAGGAGGCGTGCCACATCCTCGGCTGACCGGACCCCTCCCCCGACGGTGAGCGGGATGAAGACCTCTTCGGCAGTCCGCTGGACGACGTCGTAGGTGGTCGCGCGCTCATCGACCGTTGCGGTGACGTCGAGGAAGGTGATCTCGTCAGCACCCTGACGGAAGTAAGCCGCGGCCAGTTCGACGGGATCGCCCATGTCGCGGAGGTTGACAAAGTTGACGCCCTTCACCACGCGCCCGGCGGCGACGTCGAGGCACGGGATGATGCGCGTCGCGACGGTCATCTAGAGCCTCGCCGCGTGGATCTCGGTGACGAGGATGGCGCGGGCACCGATCGCGTAGAGAGAATCCATCACCTGGTTGACGCCCTTGCGAGGGCTCATGACGCGCACCGCCACCCACGAGGGGTCTCGCAGCGGAGAGATGGTCGGCGACTCGATGCCGGGAGCGATCTGGACCGCCCGATCGACCAGGTCGGCTGGAAGGTCGTAGTCGATCAGCACGTACTGGCGGGCCACCATCACACCGCGCAGGCGACGCAGGAGCGTCTCGGTGCCCTCGACCTCGCGCGGTCCCCCGATGAGGACGGCCTCGGACTCCAGGAGGATGGGTCCGAAGATCTCCAGCCCCGCCTGCTTGAGGGTCGTTCCGGTGGACACGACGTCGGCGACGGCATCCGCGACCCCGAGCCGCACGGCAGACTCCACAGCACCGTCGAGGGGAACGAGGTCGACGGCGATACCCCGCTCATCGAGGAACGAGTCCACGAGGCCCGGGTAGGCAGTTGCCACCCGCATTCCCTCGAGGTCGGCCAGATCCGTGAAACGTCCCGGAGGCCCCGCGAAGCGGAAGGTGGAGTCGGCGAAGCCCAGGGATTCCACCTCGCGTGCCGGCATGCGGGCGTCAAGGAGCAGGTCGCGGCCGGTGATGCCGACATCCAGCGCCCCCGAGCCGACGTAGGTGGCGATATCGCGCGGGCGCAGGTAGAAGAACTCGACCTCGTTCGCCGGGTCGATGACGTGGAGGTCTTTGGGATCACGACGTCCGGTGTAGCCGGCCTCGGTGAGCATGGCGGCGGAGGTCTCGGCCAGCGAGCCCTTGTTGGGCACGGCAATTCTCAGCATGGGGGTCTTTCGGGTCGAAGCGGGAGGGGCGACGGGTTCAGAGATGTCGGTACACGTCCTCGAGCGAAAGACCCTTTGCCAGCATCAGCACCTGGAGGTGGTAGAGCAACTGCGAGATCTCCTCCGCTGCTGCCTCGTCCGATTCGTACTCGGCGGCCATCCAGACCTCGGCTGCCTCTTCGACGATCTTCTTGCCGATCGTGTGGACGCCTGCGTCGAGCTCGGCGACGGTACCCGACCCCTCGGGACGGGTCTGCGCCTTCACCGTCAACTCGGCGAACAACTCCTCGAACGACTTCACCTTGCCAGGGTAGCGAATCGCGCGGGCTGGTCGGTCAGTGCCGATGCGCGTGAGCGCCGAGGGAGCGCAGGCTCGAGATCGCGGAATCCGGGTTCTCGGCGCCGAAGACTGCCGACCCGGCCACGAACGTGTCGGCCCCGGCCGCAGCGGCCTGCGCGATCGTCGACGCGGAGATTCCGCCGTCGACCTGGAGCCACACCGAGGAACCGCGGCGATGGCATTCGTCGGCAAGCGCCCGGAGTTTGGGCATCATGTCAGCCATGAAGGACTGGCCGCCGAAGCCCGGTTCTACGGTCATCACCAGGATCTGGTCGAACTCGTCGATGATCTCGAAGAGCGGCTCGACCGGTGTCCCGGGCTTGAGCGCGATGCCGGCGCGGGAGCCGATCGATCGCAGCCTCCGAGCGAGGGCGACGGGTTCCGTCGTGGCCTCGGTATGAAACGTCACGGATGCTGCGCCGATCTCGGCGTAGCCGGGAGCCCACCGGTCAACATCGTCGATCATGAGGTGCACATCCAGCGGCACCGGAGAGGTCGCGTGGATCCGCTCGACCATCTGGGGTCCGAACGTGAGATTCGGAACGAAGTGGTTGTCCATGACGTCGACGTGCACGAAGTCCGCTGCTGCGATGCGCTGCAGCTCTGCCTGCATGTTGACGAAGTCTGCCGCGAGGATGCTGGGATTGATCCGCACCTCGTGGTCGTGCGCTGCGGCGTCGGGGGAACTCACTCGTCCATTATGGCGAGCGTGTCGGTCACTGCGCGCGCTGCAGGAGCGTGATCGACATCGCGTCCGTCCCGTGGCGGTGGGGCCAGAGCTGGGCGCGGCCCGCGCCGCTGTTCGGTGTCGCCAGATCGAGCGGAGCGCGTGACACCCGACGCAGCACGTCTCGTGCATCAAGCTCACGCAGTCCGTTGCCGTAGTGGTCAGTGACCTCGGCCGCGACATCCCGCGTCTCGACGAGGTGCGGTGAGCAGGTTACGTACGCGACGACACCGCCGGGTCGCAGGCCGGCTACCGCGGCCGAGAGCAACTCGCGCTGGAGTTGTGCGAGCGGAGCGACATCCTGCGGGCTCTTGCGCCATCGCGACTCGGGGCGGCGGCGCAGCGCGCCGAGGCCCGTGCAGGGCGCGTCCACGAGGATCCGGTCGTACGCGGCAGCTCCCGCCCTTTCGCGTCCGTCCTGCTCAGAGACGGGAACCTCGAACGGAATCGGCTCGAGGGAGCGGCGCACCAACCCCGCTCGGGTCGGCGACACCTCATTGGCCTCGAGCTCGACAGCGGTCCCCGCCTCTCGTGCCTGGAACACGCGGGCAGCAAGCAGCGCTGTCTTTCCGCCGGGCGCGGCACACAGATCTAGCCAGCGCTCCCCGGAGCGGACGGGCGCGACCTCTGACAGGGCGAGCGCGGCAAGCTGCGAGCCCTCGTCCTGCACACGCAGGGCACCGTGTGAGGCGGCGACGAGTCGTCCGGGATCACCGGCGGGCGCCCGGAACCCATAGGGCGAGAAGGATGTCTGATCCGACTCCTCGGGGATCGTCGCAAGTCCGGGAAGTGCCGTCATCGTCACGCGCGGCGGGTCATTGTCGGCGGCGAGAAGGTCGGCGAGTTCGCTCGCGCGTCCCTCGTCATCGAGCGCCCGCCGCAGAGCGCGGATCACCCACACCGGGTGCGACGTACGAACCGACAGCCGTTCGTCATCGGAGCGCGCGGCTTCTTCGGCACGTGAGACCCAGGTGGCCGGGTCCGCTGTGCCGATGGTGCGCAAGACGGCGTTGACGAAACCGACAGCTCGCTCCCCCACGCTGTCCCGCGTCAGGGCGACGGACTCATTGACCGCCGCGTGCGGGGGGACCCGTGTCGCCAGGAGCTGGTGCACGCCGAGGCGCAGGATGTCGCGCACGGGTGGGTCGAGCGTGTCGGCCGGGCGCTTCGCCGCGACGCCGATCACGGCATCCCAGGTTCCCTGCTGCCGGAGCGTTCCGTAGGTGAGTTCGGTCGCGAGCGCCGCATCCCCGGGGCTGAGCCGCGCCCGCGCAATGGCTGTCGGGAGGACGAGGTTCGCGTAGGCGTCGGCGTCGTGGACAGCGCGCAACGTCTCGTACGCGACGCGCCTGGCAGAGATCGCCCCGCTCATGCCGTCACCTCAGGCTTGCGGGGCGCCGGTCCCGAGTCCCCGCCGGTGTCGAGCTGGAGCTCGGTCAGGTGCGTGCCGCGCCACCAGTCCCCGGCATCCATCGCGGGCTTTCCCGCAGGCTGGACCCGGCGCAATCCGATCGGGCCGGTGCCGGTGCCGACGATGACCTGCTTGCCGTGGGCCATGACCAACCCGGGGCGGGTGCGCGGAGCATCGATCGGGGCAGGACCGGCAGCGAGGATCTTCAGTCGCGCCCCGCCCGTCGTTGCGAAAGCTCCGGGTTCGGGAGTGACACCAAGGATGCGGGAGAGCACCCGGTCACGTGGTTGCCCCCAGTCCAGACGACCGTCCTCGATCGACAGCTTCGGGGCGTAGGTCGCCTCACCCTGTTGTGGGCGGGGCTTCGCGGTTCCCGTCGCGATGGCGTGGACCACAGCGGTGAGGAGTGTGGCACCGGCAGCGGCGAGCGTCGTGAGCAGCTCACCGGCGGTTGATTCGGTGGGCCGGGGAAGGCGAACCTCCCCGTAGACGTCGCCCTCGTCGAGTCCCGGCGTGAGCTGGAAGACATCGGCTCCCACCTCGCTGTCGCCGGCAATGATGGCGTGCTGCACCGGCGCGGCACCACGCCAGCGTGGCAGCAGCGAGAAGTGCAGGTTGATCCAGCCGAGCCGCGGCGTCGAGAGCAGGGGCTCCCGGACCAGCCCGCCGTACGCGACGATCACCCCGAGATCCGGGTGCGTCTCGCGCACCGCCTCACGGGCGTCGTCGGCGAGGCGGACAGCGCGGTGCACGGGGAGGTTGAGCGCGTCAGCCGCGGCAGCGACGGGAGAGGGCGTCAGGATACGTCGGCGTCCCAGGGGCGCATCCGGGCGGGTGATCACGAGAGCTACCTCGTGACCGGCATCCACGAGAGCGTGCAGCGAGGGCACGGCAGCGTCGGGGGTTCCGGCGAACACAATTCTCATGGCTGTTCCTCCAGGCTCATGGCTGTGCCTCCAGGCTCATGGCTGTATCTCCAGGGTCAGGTCGGGCAGATCCATGCGGATGCGCAGGGTGGAGCGCGGACCGCCGTTGCGTCCGCGAGAGCGACGACCGCGCAGCGCGTCGGCGACCAGTGCCGCCCGCAGCGACCGGGCCACATCCGGGCCATCGTGGTAGTCACAGCGCACGAGCGCGCGGACCTCATCATCCCGGGAACGGGTTCCGGGCACCGGCACGGGCCCGAGCACATCGCCCGTGCGCAGCCGTGGCACATCGGACCGCAGGGCGGCCAGCGCGGTCTCCACCGACGGCCGGGAACCTTCGAGGGAGGCGACGCGCACAGCCGGCGGCATCCGCAGCTCGGCGCGCTCGGCGAGTTCGGCGCGCGCGAACGCCGGCTGGGTCCAGGTCGCCAACGCGCGGCCGAGGGTCCCGGCCACACCCACCAGGTGAACGGGTGCGCCCGGTGCAGCGAGGGCGGCGGCGTTGGACCACCACCGCAGGCAGTGTTCGGCGATCCGCAGATCGTCAGCGAGGAGCATTCGTTCGCCGTCCAGGAGCAGCACTGCCCGGTATCCCCCGGGAGCGAGGGGCTCTGCGCCGCGGGTGGCGATGACCAGTGCCGGCGCGTCGGGAACATCACGCACCGGATGCTCCGCGTCGGAGACGATGACGCGGATGCCGGGAAACGCGCGACCGAGCTCTTCAGCGGTGCGCCTGCTGCCGGATCCGATGAGCAGCAGTCGTGTCCCCCGCAGGTGGCGCAGGTCCACGCTTCGGCCCGCCGACCGCAGGCCGAACACGTCGGAGTCGCGCCTCGCGCCCCGGCGTGCAGCGGGCCGCCGCAGGAGCGGCAGCGCGCGGGGCGTCGGCAGTCAGCGCACGCGAGCACGGGCGCATAGCCGGGACGGGCGACCTGGATGAGGACGGGCCCGGTCCGCACTGCCTCACGCGCCGCGCCGAAGGCTGCTGACGGGATTCGCGCGGCGCCTGTCTCCCCCTCGCGAAGCGGCGTGAGCACCACGCGCGGCGCCGACGGACGCGCCGCGCGGAGCTCCTCGACCCAGCCGATGTCGACGAGACGCTGCACATCCGTGGAGCGTGTGAATCCGGCGAAAACGAGCGCGACCTGTTCCTGCTCTTGCCTGACCAGTGCTGCGTCGCGGGCGTGAACGCCGGGCGACAACGGCTCGCGCAGCAGAGTGTCGCCGTCATCCCAGATGGCGATGAGCCCGCAGGCGTGGACCGGTGCGTACACCGCCGACCGGTTGCCGATCACGATCGACGGCGTCGGTTCGAGGAGCCGAAGGTACGCGCCGTAGCGGGCGGGGGCGCTCTGGGCCGCGTCGGTGCGGATGACGGCGTCACCGAGCCCGAGGGCGACCAGACCCTGCTCGAGCTGCTCGAGGTCGCGGTAGTCGGGCACCACGAGGATGGTGCTCTGTCCGCTCGCCAGCATCCTCGTGGCCGCCGCAGCGAGGATCCCCACCCAGCCCGGAACGGGCGAGTCCACACCCACCGGAGCTGTGGGAGCCGTCAGCGCAACCCGCGAACCGTTCTCGAGCGACGCGCTGAGCCCCGGGTAGCGGCCAAGCACAGCGTCCGACCACTCCGAGGTCGCTGCCGGAACCGGCAGAGCACCCGCCCGGTCGGCGTTCTGCCACGCGCGCTCTGCTCGGACCATGCGTCGCGGCACAACCAAACGCAGAATGTCGGATGCCGACCCCGCTGATCGGTCGGCGACTCTCCGTGCGAGCTCGTACAGCCGTCGCGGCAACACGGGCACCGGCGAGATGACGGCATCCATCTCCGACAGGGGACGATCGGCCGCGGGCTCGTCGTCGAGTTCCACGACGAAGCCGTCGACGATCCTGCCCGCGGCGCGCAGCGGAACGCGCACCCGAACGCCTTCACGGGCCGTCTCGACGAGGTTGTCGGGGATCTCGTAGTCGAAGAGCCGGTCTAGCTGCGGCAGCGGCGAATCCAGGATCACTCGCGCGATGCGCCGAGTGGTCATCTCAGAGACCGGCGGCTGAGCGCAGGTCGTCTGCGCGGTCGGTGCGCTCCCACGTGAAGTCCGGAAGCTCACGACCGAAGTGCCCATACGCCGCGGTCTGTGCGTAGATCGGGCGAAGCAGATCCAGCTGATCGATGATCGCCTTGGGACGCAGGTCGAAGACCTCGAGGATCGCCCTCGTGATGGCCTCATCCGGAACATGACCGGTGCCAAAGGTCTCGACGTACAGCCCGACGGGCGCGGCCTTTCCGATCGCGTACGCCACCTGCACTTCGAGCCGATCGGCAAGCCCCGCCGCTACCGCGTTCTTGGCGACCCACCGCATGGCATACGCCGCTGAGCGATCGACTTTGGAGGGATCCTTGCCGCTGAAGGCGCCTCCGCCGTGACGGGACGCTCCCCGTACGTGTCGATGATGATCTTGCGCCCGGTGAGTCCCGCATCCCCCTTGGGGCCGCCGATGACGAACGGACCGGCCGGGTTGATGTAGTACTTGACGTCGGGGAGATCGAGCCCGGTGCTCTCGAGCACCGGACCGATGACGCTCTCCCGGATCTGCGCACGCAGATCCTCCTGCGAAATGTCGGGGTGGTGCTGGGTCGACAGCACGACCGACTCGACGGTGCGTGGAACGGCTCCCTCGAACCCCAGGGTGACCTGCGTCTTGCCGTCCGGGCGCAGGAACGCCAGCTCTCCGGACCGGCGGACCGCCGCGAGACGCTCCGCCATCCGGTGCGCGGTCCACGCGGCGACCGGCATCAGCTGCGGGGTCTCGGTGGTCGCATAGCCGAACATGATGCCCTGGTCGCCGGCGCCCTGCTCGTCTCGGGGGTCGGACGAACCGCGCTCACGCTGCTCGAACGCCTTGTTGACGCCGGAGGCGATATCTGACGATTGGGCGCCGATCGACACGCTCACGCCGCACGATTCGCCGTCGAAGCCGGTCTCGCTCGAGGTGTACCCGATGCGGTTGACGACATCGCGGACGATCGCGGGAATCTCGACATATGCCGACGTGCTGACCTCGCCCGCCACATGAACGAGCCCTGTCGTCACCAGCGTTTCGACAGCGACGCGCCCATCCGGATCCTCGCTGATGATCGCGTCGAGGATGCTGTCAGAGATCTGATCACAGATCTTGTCCGGATGACCCTCAGTGACCGATTCGGACGTGAACAGACGCAACGCGGTCATGGAGCTCCCGTCAGTAGTAGACGTCGATCAGTATCGCGCCGGTCTACGACACCGGCGCGTCAACAGGTGACCGTCAGTCGATCGGACGCAGGCGGAGCTTGTCTTCGTTGATCTCGTGGAGCGCGATCGTCAGCGGCTTGTCCTCCACGGTCGAGTCCACGAGCGGGCCGACGTTGTCGAACAGGTTGCCCTCGTGCAGGTCGGAGTAGTAGTCGTTGATCTGGCGGGCACGCTTGGATGCGTAGATCACCAGCTGGTACTTCGAGTCGACCTTCTCGAGAAGGCTGTCAATGGGGGGGTCGATGATGCCCTTGTTGTTCCCGGCCATGGCGGAATCCCTTCGCTGGCGACGGATGTCGGTGAGAGGTCTGTGGCGCCGCAGTCGCGCTCAGCGCGCGGGCGCATTCATCAATTCTACGACCTCGCGCGCGGCAACGGCGACGTCACCGTTCACAACGCGATAGTCGAACTCATCTTGGGCTGCCAACTCGACGCGCGCCGTGCGGAGGCGACGCGCTCGTTCCTCGGCATCCTCGGTCCCCCGCCCGACAAGTCTGCTCACCAACTCGTCCCAGCTGGGAGGGAGCAGGAACACGAGCGTGGCGTCCGGCTGCGCGGCGCGGACTTGCCGCGCGCCCTGCAGATCGATTTCGAGCAGCACTGACTGACCACGATCGAGGGCGTCGCGGATCGGGGCGCGAGGGGTGCCGTAGCGGTAGGCGTTGTGGACTGTCGCCCACTCCAGCAGTTCGCCGTCGGCGATGAGCCGATCGAACTCTGCATCGTCGACGAAGTAATAGTGCTCCCCGTCGCGCTCCCCCGGTCTGGCCGGCCGCGTCGTCGCCGAGATCGACAGATGGATCTCCGGGTGGTGGGCACGAATATGCTGCGCCACGGTACCCTTGCCGACGGCGGTCGGGCCGGCGAGAACGACCAAGCGCGACCGGTCGGCGCGGGGAAGCGGCTCGGGTACGCGCTCGTCGAGAAAGGCGCGCAGCACCCGCTGTTGCCGAACACCGAGTCCACCCAGGCGCTTGACAGGCGAGATCTGCAGGCGCTCCAAGATCGCATCGCGCTTGCCGACCCCGATAGCGGGGATCGCCGTGAGGAACTCGGTGATGCGCATCGCCCCGGCCGGAGAGTCCGGAGCGGCAAGAGCCCGGCGCAGGAGCTCCTGCGGGCTGATCACGCGCGTTGCGACATCCTGCTTGAGCGAGGCGCGCTCCCGTCGAGCAGCGACAGCTCGTCGCGAGGCGGCAACGCGGTCGACCGCGGGCGGAGCGGGACGCTCAGTCATTGCTCGCCCGAGAATAGAGCGCCGACCGCTGCTCGATGCGCGACTCCAGGCGGTCGGGCCCCACAGCCAGGATGCTTCTACTCTCGGAGGCGACGACGTTCGCGGCGACATAGCCGAACAATCGCGGCAAATCGGACGGCTCCGCGCCCTGCGCGCCGAAACCGGGAGCAAGAATCGGGGTTCCCGCGAGGACGACATCGCTGAGCCCGAAAGCGCCGCGATCGACGGTCGCCCCGACGACGAGTCCCGCCGAACCGAGCGCACCGGGCAGACCGATGTTGAGCGCGCCGACGTCGCGGGCGACCCGCGCCGCCACGCTCTCATTGTCGGGCGCCGCCTCATCTCGGGTGAGCGCCGTTTGGACGGGCCTTCCTTCGGGGTTGCTCGTGGCTGCAAGAACGAACGCGCCCTTGCCGCGGCGGATGGCCGCGGTGATCGTGGCGTACAGAGAGTCAGGCCCGAGGTAGGGGCTGAGGGTCACGGCATCCGCCTCCAGCGGCGAGCCGGGCTCGAGCCACGCCGCGGCATAGCCGTCCATGGTCGTTCCGATGTCGCCGCGCTTGGCGTCGGCGATCACGACCAGCCCCGTGTCGCGAGCAGCCGCCATGACCTCCTCGAGCGCCGCGAACCCCGCTGAACCGTACCGCTCGAAGAACGCGACCTGTGGCTTGACGATGCCGACGCGCCCCGCACAGGCCTCCACCACACGCAGCCCGAAGCGCCGGGCGCCGTCGGCGGTGGCCTCAAGCCCCCAGGACTCGAGCAGGCTCACATGTGGGTCGATACCGACGCACAGCGGGCCGAACTGGTCCAGGGTGGCCCACAGCCGAGCACCGAACGAGTTCACGCGCGCTCAGCCCTTTCGCGTGCATAGTCCTGGAGACTTTTGACCTCGAAGCCCCGGCGAAGCGACGGGAACGCGCTCACGGCGGCGCCGAGGACGGCCATCGTGGTGAACAGGGCCTTGTCGCCCGCCACCGCGGCGGCGCGGATCTCGTACCCATCGGCCCGGGCCATGCCGCCGCTCGGGGTGTTCACCACGATGTCGATGCGTCCGTCGTTGATCAGGTCGACGACGTTGGTCTCACCCGAGGCCTGCGTAGCGGAGTACTTGTTCACGACGTCCACAGCGATCCCGTTGCGGGCAAGGATCTCTGCCGTGCCTTCGGTGGCCAGAAGGGTGAACCCGAGTTCCTGCAGTCGATGGGCGGGCAAAATCACGGCACGCTTGTCGGCATCTGAGACCGAGATGAACACCGTTCCCTCGAGCGGCAGACCGCCGTACGCGGCAGCCTGACTCTTCGCAAAGGCGGTCGGGAAGTCACGGTCGATACCCATGACCTCGCCGGTCGATCGCATCTCGGGGCCCAGCACCGAATCGACGATCTGGCCGTCCTTGGTGCGGAAGCGCTTGAAGGGAAGAACTGCTTCCTTCACCGCGACCGGTGCGTCCAGGGGAACGCGAGAGCCATCGGATGCCGGCAGCAGGCCTTCCGCGATCAGCTCAGCGATCGAGGAACCCGCCATGATGCGGCTGGCGGCCTTCGCGAGGGGAATACCCAACGCCTTCGAGACGAACGGGACGGTGCGGCTCGCGCGCGGGTTCGCCTCGATGACGTAGAGCACGCCGGCACTGATGGCGAACTGCACGTTCAGCAGCCCGCGAACGCCAACGCCGTGCGCGATGGCGAGGGTCGCCTCGCGGACACGGTCGATCTCGGTGCGTCCGAGCGACACCGGGGGAAGCGTGCAGCTCGAGTCGCCGGAGTGGATGCCAGCCTCCTCGAGGTGCTCCATCACGCCACCGATGTAGAGCTGGTGACCGTCGTAGAGCGCGTCGACATCGATCTCGATCGCGTCGTCGAGGAACCGGTCGACCAGGAGCGGCATCCCGGGGCCGATGATCGCCTGGTCGGCGACGCGCACGAAGTAGTCGCGAAGACTCGCCGTGTCGTAGACGATCTCCATGCCGCGGCCGCCGAGCACGAAGCTCGGGCGAACCAGCACCGGGTAACCGATGTCTTCAGCGACGACCACGGCACCCTCGACGTCGACGGCGGTGCCGTGGCGGGGCGCAATGAGCCCTGCCTCGGCAAGGATGCCGCTGAACAGGCTCCGCTCCTCCGCGAGGTCGATCGCGGCCGGGCTCGTGCCGAGGATCGTGTACCCGGCTGCTTCGATGCCCTTGGCCAGGCCCAGCGGAGTCTGGCCGCCGAGCTGGCAGATGACGCCCAGGATCGTGCCCGAGCGCGCCTCGGCATGCAGGACCTCCAGCACGTCCTCCAGGGTGAGCGGTTCGAAGTAGAGCCGGTCGGAGGTGTCGTAGTCGGTGGACACCGTCTCGGGATTGCAGTTGACCATGATCGTCTCGAAGCCCGCGTCGCTCAGGGCGAAGGAGGCGTGCACGCACGAGTAGTCGAACTCGACGCCCTGCCCGATGCGGTTCGGACCCGACCCGATGATGACGACCTTCGTGCGCTCCGAGGCCGTGACCTCGGTCTCGGCGTCATAGCTCGAGTAGTGGTACGGCGTGAGTGCCGGGAACTCGCCGGCGCAGGTGTCGACGGTCTTGTAGACCGGGCGGATGTCGAGGCCGTGTCGGATGCCGCGGGCTTCGGTCTCGGTGATGCCGCGAAGCTCGGCGATCTGCGCGTCGCTGAACCCGTGCTCCTTGGCGATGCGCAGCGTTTCGGCATCCAGCTCCCCGGCGCCGGCGATGAAGGCTGCCACCTCGTTGATGAGGACGATCTGGTCGAGGAACCAGGGGTCGATGGCTGTCGCATCGAAGGCCTGCTCGACCGTCGCGCCCTTGCGCAGGGCCTGCTGGACCACGACGATGCGTCCGTCGGTGGGAGTTCGTGCGATGTCGAGCAGCTCCTCGACGGTGCGCGGTTCAGCGCCCCAGTGGAAGCTGGAGCCGCGCTTCTCGAGCGAGCGGAGGGCCTTCTGCAGCGCCGTCGTGTAGTTGCGGCCGATCGCCATGGCCTCACCGACGGACTTCATGGTCGTCGTGAGCGTCGTGTCGGCTGCCGGGAACTTCTCGAAGTTGAAGCGCGGCACCTTGACGACGACGTAGTCCAGCGTGGGCTCGAAGCTTGCCGGCGTGACCTTGGTGATGTCGTTCGGGATCTCATCGAGCCGGTAGCCGATGGCGAGCTTCGCAGCGATCTTCGCGATCGGGAACCCCGTGGCCTTCGACGCCAGAGCCGACGAGCGGGAGACACGCGGATTCATCTCGATGACGATGATCCGACCGCTCGCGGGGTCGACGGCGAACTGGATGTTGCAGCCGCCCGTGTCCACGCCGACCGCGCGGATGATGTCGATCCCGATGTCGCGCAGCTTCTGGTACTCGCGGTCGGTCAGGGTCAGCGCCGGGGCGACCGTGATGGAGTCGCCAGTGTGGACGCCCACGGGATCGACGTTCTCGATGGAGCAGACGACGACCGTGTTGTCAGCGGTGTCGCGCATGAGCTCGAGTTCGTACTCCTTCCACCCGAGGATCGACTCCTCGAGCAGCACCTCGTGGGTGGGCGAGTCGTGGATTCCGGCACCGGCGATCCGGCGCAGGTCAGCCTCGTCGTACGCGAAGCCGGAGCCGAGGCCACCCATCGTGAAAGAGGGGCGGACGACGAGGGGGTAGCCGAGCTCCTCAGCGCCGGCGAGGACCTCATCCATCGTGTGGCAGATGCGGCTGGCGGCGACATCCGCACCGGCCTCGATCACGAGTTCCTTGAACACCTGGCGGTCCTCGCCCTTGCGGATCGCGTCCACCTTGGCGCCGATGAGCTCGACGTCGTACTTCTCGAGGATGCCGCGGTCGTGCAGGGCCATCGCAGCGTTCAGCGCCGTCTGTCCGCCCAGGGTCGGCAGGATCGCGTCGGGCTTCTCCTTCGCGATGATCGTCTCGATGACCTCCGGGGTGATCGGTTCGATGTAGGTCGCGTCGGCGAAGTCGGGGTCGGTCATGATCGTGGCCGGGTTGGAGTTGACCAGGATCACCCGGACGCCCTCGGCGCGCAGCACGCGGCAGGCCTGGGTTCCGGAGTAGTCGAACTCGCAGGCCTGGCCGATGACGATCGGGCCGGAGCCGATGACCAGGACGGAGCGGATGTCGTCGCGCTTAGGCATTCGCTTCTTTCGTGCTGAGGTTCGCGCGAACGAGGTCGGCGAATCGGTCGAACAGGTAGTTGGCGTCGTGCGGGCCGGCCGCCGCCTCGGGGTGGTACTGCACCGAGAAGGCCGGGATGTCGAGAGCGCGAAGGCCCTCCACGACCCGGTCGTTGAGTCCGATGTGGCTCACCTCCACGCGTCCGTAGCCCTGTGGACTGTCGAAGGGCTCATCCAGCGGTGCATCGACCGCGAAGCCGTGGTTGTGGGCAGTGATCTCCACACGTCCCGTCTGCTTGTCCAAGACTGGCTGGTTGATGCCGCGGTGACCGAACGGCAGCTTGTACGTGCCGAGCCCCAGGGCCCGGCCGAGCAACTGGTTTCCGAAGCAGATCCCGAAGAATGGAACCCGGTCGTCCAGTACGGAACGGAGGAGCTCGACGTGATCCGCGGACGCCGACGGGTCCCCCGGGCCGTTGGAGTAGAAGACCCCGACCGGCTCGATCGCGCGGATGTCGTCGATCGACGCATCCTGCGGCAGGACATGAACATCGAAGCCGCGTGCCGCGAGGTTGTCGATCGTGGCCTTCTTGATGCCGAGGTCGATGACCGCGAGCGATCCGATCCGCTCCCCCGTGGCCGGCGTGACCTCGGGCGCAGCGACCGAGACGGCAGCTGAGAGATTCTGTCCGGCCATGAGCGGGGCCTCGAGCACGAGGCGCCGGTGTTCGTCAGCATCCAGAGCCGCGGCGTCTCCCGAGAAGATGCCACCGCGCATGGACCCTGCCGAACGGATGTGGCGGGTCACGGCCCGGGTGTCGATCCCACTGATGCCCACGATGCCGTCGCGTTCGAGCGCTTCATCGAGGGACTCGTCAGCGCGCCAGTTCGACACGACCCGGGACGGGTCGCGAACGATGTAGCCGGCCACCCAGATCTGGCGGGACTCCGGATCTTCGTCGTTCATTCCCGTGTTGCCGATGTGGGGGGCAGTCTGCAGCACGATCTGACCGGCGTAGGACGGGTCGGTGAGTGTCTCTTGGTACCCGGTCATCCCCGTCGCGAAGACGACTTCACCCAGGGTGACGCCGCGCGCGCCGTAGGCACGGCCACGGAATCGGGTGCCGTCCTCGAGGACGAGCACGGCAGGATCGGTGTGGAACAAGCTCATTCGGAATCTCCGGTTGCGGTGGAGGGGTCTGGTGCGCTCGCCAGCGGCGAGAGGGCGTCGGCCAACTGGCGAGCCGAGGTGTCGCGGGGACGAAGGTAGGTGTCGACGACGACGCCGGTGTCGGCGAGCCAACTGAGGCGGACGAGGCCGTCCTTCTCGACGACGCGATCGATCGTGACGGTGGCCTGCGTGACCGCGGTGACGCGCTCCGCGTCGATCGTGATGCGCGGCTGATTCGTCAGATCCAGGGCGACAGCGGCGTCGGTGACCGTCACGGTGACCGGTGATCGGTGCCCGAGCCCCGGGGCAGCGATGCGCTCGAGCGGTGCGTCATGAACCGTCGTCGCAACGTAGAGCGCATCGAATGCCTCACCCGGCGTGGCGGCGTCGGCGAGCTCGGACGGTGTGATGAGGGGCGTGCGGTCGCGGCGGGTGCGCCGCACCCAGCCCCAGGCGGCCAGGCCCAGCAGCAGCACAGCCACGGCGACCATGACAAGCACGGCTGTCTCGCGCGTCATGACAGCGCCCCCGGGGTCTCGAGGAGGACGCCGTCGGCGACTGTCACGGTGCCGCGGTTGATGGTCCAGCGGACCTCGCCGGGCAGCTCCTCGCCGAGGTAGGGCGAGTTGCGGCTGCGACCGCGGAGGTCATTCACCGAGAAGGTCCGGGCCGGTGCGGGATCGTAGAGCGTGAAGGATGCGGGCTGCCCCGCCGCGACCGGCGTGCCATGCTCGCTGAGACTGCCGATCCGAGCGGGCGTCGCTGACATGGTGCGGGCGACATCGTTCCAGGTCATGCGGCCGGTGTCGACCATGGTGCCGTGCACGATGCGCAGGGCGCTTTCGAGGCCGACCATCCCATGGGCTGCAGCCTGCCATTCGCAGGCCTTCGTCTCGCTCGGATGCGGGGCGTGATCGGTTGCCACGATATCGATCGTCCCGTCCGCGAGCCCCTCCCGGACGGCTTCCACGTCCTCGGAGGTACGAAGCGGAGGGTTGACCTTGAACCGTGCGTCGTATCCGCGGACCCGATCCTCGGTGAGCAGGAGGTGGTGGGGGGTCACTTCGGCGGTTACGTCGATGCCGCGCTTCTTTGCCCAGCGGATGATGTCCACCGAGCCGGCTGTCGACAGATGACAGACATGGAGGCGGGAACCGACGTGCTCTGCCAGCAGCACATCGCGCGCAATGATCGCTTCCTCAGCCACCGCCGGCCACCCCGCGAGCCCGAGCTCGGCAGAGACGACCCCCTCGTTCATCTGCGCACCCTCGGTCAGACGAGGGTCTTGCGCGTGCTGCGCGATGACCCCGCCGAAGGCCTTGACGTACTCGAGTGCGCGCCGCATGATCACGGGGTCCCAGACGCAGAATCCGTCGTCGCTGAACACCCGCACCCGCGCGCGTGAGGTAGCCATCGCGCCGAGTTCGGCGAGCCGTTCGCCTTTCTGCCCGATCGTGACGGCGCCGATCGGCTGTACGGTGACGTAGCCTGCCGCTTCGCCCAGGGCGAGCTCTTGTTCGACCACGCCGGCGGTGTCAGCGACCGGAGAGGTGTTCGGCATCGTGAAGACCGTCGTGAAACCGCCGGCGGCGGCCGCGCGGGAACCGGTCAGGATCGTCTCGGATGCCTCGAAGCCGGGCTCGCGGAAGTGGACGTGGAGGTCGACCAGCCCCGGGAGGGCGATGAGCCCGGAGGCGTCGATGACGCGCGCGCCGGGCATGTCGAGTCCCGACCCCGTCTCGGCGATGATGCCATCCTGCACGAGCAGGTCTGTGCGGGTGCCGTCCGCGAGCTCAGCGCCCCGGACCAAGAGGACCTCGTTCATACTCGTTCCTCCCCTGTCGATGTCGTCGCTGTGGATGTCGTCGAACCCGCCAGCAGCAGATAGAGCACCGCCATCCTGACCGACACGCCGTTGGTGACCTGTTCCAGGACGGTCGATTGCGCCGAATCGGCGGCTTCGGCGGAGATCTCGAGTCCGCGATTCATGGGGCCCGGGTGCATGACCATGCTATCGGCGCCCAGAGCTGCGAGCCGACGCGCATCGAAGCCCCAGCGCCTGGCATACTCCCGCTCGCTCGGGAAGTACGCAGCGTTCATGCGCTCGAGCTGGATGCGAAGCAGCATCAGGACATCGGGGGCTGCGGCGATCGCCTCGTCGAGGTCATACACGATCTGCGCAGGCCATGCCGAGACATCCTGGGGCACCAGGGTCGGCGGGGCGACGAGCGTGACGTGCGCGCCCAGCGTGTGCAGCAACCACATATTCGAGCGGGCCACCCGGGAGTGAAGCACGTCCCCGACGATCGCTACGCGCGTGCCGGAGAGATCGCGTCCGCGGCTGTCATCGCCATAGAGGCGTTTGCGCATCGTGAAGGCATCGAGCAGTGCCTGGGTGGGATGCTCGTGGGTTCCGTCACCGGCATTGACAACGCCCGCGGTGATCCAACCGCTCGTGGCGAGGGTGTGCGGAGCACCCGAGGCACCGTGGCGGATGACGACGGCATCCGCGCCCATGGCCTGGAGCGTCTGGGCCGTGTCCTGCAGGGACTCGCCCTTCGAGACCGAGGACCCTTTCGCGGCGAAGTTGATGACATCGGCCGACAGGCGCTTTGCCGCCGCCTCGAACGAAATGCGGGTTCGGGTCGAGTCCTCGAAGAAGAGATTCACCACCGTCTTACCCCGCAGCGTCGGGAGCTTCTTGACCTCCCTGCGCTGGGTATCGGACATGTCTTCGGCGGTGTCCAGGATGCGGAGCGCATCCTCCCGTGTCAGGGTCGCGGTGTCGAGCAGATGCCTCATGATCGGATGCTCACCTCGTCGGAGCCGTCGATCTCGCGAAGTCGCACGGCCACGTGCTCCGACCGCGAGGAGGGCAGGTTCTTCCCCACGAAGTCCGGGCGGATCGGGAGCTCCCGGTGCCCGCGGTCCACGAGGATCGCCAGGCGCACGGCGGCGGGCCTGCCGATGTCTTGCAGGGCGTCGAGGGCGGCGCGGATGCTGCGCCCCGAAAACAGCACGTCATCCACGAGGACGACGGTCTTGCCGTCGATCCCCGCGTCCGGGATGCGCGTGGGGTGCGGCGTGCGCGTCGGATTGCGATGCAGATCGTCGCGGTACATCGTGACATCGAGCGACCCGACGGGCACCGTGTGATCGGTGAAGCCGCTGATCAGGGCTGCGATGCGCTCGGCGAGCGGCACACCACGGGTCGGGATACCCAGGAGGACGAGCTCGCCGGCACCGCGATTGGATTCGATGATCTCGTGGGAGATCCTCGTCAGAGCGCGTGAGATGTCGGCATCCTGCATGACTGCGCGGGTGCTCATCGTCGCTCCCTTCTCCGCCTCACAGGACGGTGTTAAAGGTTGCTGTGCTTCGAGACTACCGGACGCGCGCCTCAGGTCGCGGCAGGCGCGTCAGCTGTCTCCTCGACCCGGTGCGAGCGCATCGGGTGCCCCGTCGTGGTCAGGCACTTCCCGCTGGCCAGATCCCACTTCCAGTCGTGCAGTGAACAGGTGAGCACGCCGTTCTCGATCTTCCCGGTCTTGGTGAGATCAGCGCGCAGGTGTGGGCACCGGCGCTGGACTACCCAGTCCTCAAGCTGGACGTCCTCGGTCTGATCAGACTGTTCGGCGTACCAGTTCTCGACGTACTCGATGCGGTCACGCGACAGGCACTTGAGGAAGGTGGTGAGGAACTCGTTGAACTTGCCGCTGCGACCCACCGAGAACTGCATCGACAGGAAGATCGAGTTCGACCAGTCGATCTCGTGATCGGCGATGTTGGTCGAGACGAGGTCAGCGGGGATCGTGTACCAGTAGATGCACTCCTCCCCCGCGTACGCGCGCACTTTCGCCTTCGGGAAGTCCACGACCATGTCGAGATCGCCGATGCGGAAGCGGACATTCCCACCGACGCCGTCCCGAATCGTGCGGGCGCGCCGCAGGAGCGGCTCCCACCATTCCTTGATCGCCGCGAGCATCTCGTCGGGCGGCAGGATGGGCGCGCGGCGGCTCTCTTCGGCGCGGACCTCGTCCTGACGGCTGTCGCGCTGCTCGGCCAGGTACGTCCACTTGTCACCGAAGATGTGGTCGATCTCGGCATCCGTGTACAGCGTCTGGCTGACGGTGACCTCGCCGCCGTCGATGTCGACCTGCGTTCCCGGTACGAACAGGTGTCCGGCCTTGTCGGGTCGCTGCTCGCGCAGAAGCTCGAGGAACTCTGCCTGGTCGGTGAAGATCGAGTCGTTCTCCAGGCCCGTGCCGTTGTACCGGAACAGCTCCTCGCGCAGGAACATGGGCGGGCCCGCCATGGGAAAGACGTGCGCAGCGTCGACCTTGTCGATGTAGTACATCGCGCGCTTGTTCTGGGCCTCGCGCTTGAGCTGGGCGAAGTGCTGCTTCGAGTCCTGCGGGAGGTCGTAGACCATCGGCCACCAGATCGCTCCCGACACCTGCGTGAAGTACGCATCGGGCGTCCCGAACGACAGCAGCTTGTCCACATCCAGCGGGTGGGAGTCGTTCTGGTTCAGGATGCTGGCCGTGCCGTCATCCACCGACAGCGACGAGTCGCCGATCGGACCATCGGAGGGTGCGCGCAGCGGCGTGACCATGACGGTGAGCGGACCAAAGTGCAGCGGGACGCCGGCCTCCGTGCGCACGATGTTCGTATAGCCGAGATCGATGAGGTCGCGCTCGAGATCATCGGTCGGATACTCGGGCAGCAGGACCGGGATGTCGCGGCGGACGTACCGGTGCAGCATCCTCGGGTCGAAGTGATCGCGGTGTCGATGCGAGATGTAGAGGAAGTCTGCCGCGCCGAACCGCTCCCAGTCGAGGCCGCGATTATCGGGGAACGGGAACCAAGATCCGAAGAACGACGGCCCGATGACCGGGTCGCACAGGATCGAACCTCCGGCGGTCTCGATGAACATGCCTGCATGGCCGAGTCCGGTGATGCGCATGGACGCTCCTCTCCCGAGACGAGTGTAGGCGGCGCATCGGCGGGAGCCCTGGGTTCACGCCGTGCAAATGCGCCGAGGTCAGTCGGTCGTTCCGGCGGCCGACTCGCCGCCGCGGGCGACCCGGCCCAGCACGCCGTGCACGAACGCACCCGAGTCGTCGGTGGAGAACTCCTTGGCAAGTTCCACGGCCTCGTCGATGGCCACGGCGGCGGGAACGCCATCGTTGTAGACGATTTCCCACGTGCCGATCCGCAGCAGCGCGCGGTCGACCGCGGGCATCCGGACCAGGGTCCAGCCCTTCGCGGCGGCGGTGATCGCGTCGTCGATGGCAGCTGCGTTGTCGATCACGCCATCGACGATCTCCCGGGCGTAGAGCCACGACGCTTCGCGCGCCGGCTCGGATGCGGCACGGCGGGCCTCGGCGGCAAGCGTCAGGGCGACGTCCTCACCGCGCACGTCTGCCTGGAACAGGATGTCGAGCGCGCGTTTGCGCGCCTTCGAGCGAGCACTCATCGAGTCGACGCGTCAGTTGACGCGGCCGAGGTAGTCACCCGTGCGGGTGTCCACCTTGACCTTCGTGCCGGTCTCGAGGAACAGCGGAACCTGAATCTCGTAGCCGGTCTCGACGGTCGCGGACTTGGTGCCCGCAGACGAACGGTCGCCCTGCAGACCCGGCTCGGTGTAGGTGATCTCGAGCACGACAGACGCGGGCATGTCGATGTACAGCGGGAGGCCGTTGTTCATCGCGATCGTGACCTGCTGGTTCTCGAGCAGGAAGTTCTTGGCGTCGCCGACAGTGGCCTCGGGCACGTTGACCTGGTCGAAGTCGGTCTGGTCCATGAACACGAAGCTCTCGCCGTCGTTGTACAGGTACGTGTAGTCACGGCGATCGACGTTCTCGATCTCGATCTTCGCGCCCGCGTTGAACGTCTTGTCTACGACCTTGCCGGTCAGCACGTTCTTGAGTTTGGTGCGCACGAACGCTCCGCCCTTGCCGGGCTTGACGTGCTGGAACTCCACGACGCTCCAAAGCTGCCCGTCGATGCTGAGGACGACGCCGTTCTTGATGTCTGCGGTGGATGCCATGAGGGGAAGTTCCGTTCGTATACGTGGATGCCGCGCGCCAGGCTGCGACCGACATCCGAGTCTACGGGAGTCCCGCGCGCCCCCGCATCCGCCCCGCTCGCGCTCCCCCGGGCTCCCCGTGGTGGAGTGAGACACAACCCGGCGCGACAGACGACTCCCCGCTTCACGCGCCAGGTGGTGTCTCAGCGGACGGGCGCTGGTGGGGCCGGGTGCGTCAGGGGGTCAGGAGGGTGATCAGTTCGGTCGTGGCGCGGGCGTAGCCGGGGACGCCCTCACCGACGACGTGGACGGCGGCGATATCGCGGATGTAGGAGTGGTGGCGGAACGCCTCGCGCTCGTACACGTTCGAGATGTGGACCTCGGCGACCGGCAGCGCGACGCCCGAGAGCGCATCGCGCAGCGATACGGATGTGTGGGTCAACCCCCGGGGTTGATGATGATGCCCGCGCAGTCGCTGCGCGCGGCGTGGATGGTGTCGATCAGGACGCCCTCGTGGTTTGACTGCAACGCCCGCACCTCGAAGCCGGATGCCGCAGCCGTCTGCGACACGAGCGCCTCGACATCGGCGAGGCGCTCGTGCCCGTAGACCTCGGGCTCTCGGGTTCCCAGCAGATTGAGATTGGGTCCGTTGAGGAGCAGCAGCCGACGCGGTGAAGTGGTCACAGTGGTCACTCTATTGCCCGACGCATCTCGAGTTCCGGGCCGATCGTGCTCACGAACGTGACCCCGGTGGGAGCAAAGCCGAGACGCGCGTAGGCCCGCTGCGCGCGAGCATTGTTCTGGTGCACATCGAGCGTCAGGGCGCCGTGCCCACCGGCCTTGGCCCACGCTGACGCAACGTCGACCAGTTCCGAAAGAACCCCCTGCCCGCGGTGGTCGGGGTCGATGTAGACGCCGACGATGTCAGCACGCGGCGCGGTCAGGGGATGCCCCAGGTGATCGATCTCGCCGGGCGCGCGCAGCAAGACGGTCACGGTCCCGATCCAGCGGCCACCGCCGGCGATGGCGACGAACTGCGCTGCGTTCTCACCGAGAGCTCCGCCCGCGGTCCGGGCCTGCCAGAAGGAATCGTCCCGAGCCAGCTCTTCCTCCCGGCTGGTGAGGAAGGCGACTCCGGCGTCGGGATCGCCCGTGGCACGAATGCGCAACGCGCGCACGGCCTCCCACTCGTGCAGTCGCACGCGGCGGACGTCGTACCGGGCGACGCCGCCGCGCGCGCCGGCCACTAGGCCGCGACTTCCTGGTACGCAGCGAACAGGAGCGACTCGTCGGGTGCCTGCAGCACCGTCGGGCGGGCGATGTCGTCCAGGACGATGAAGCGCAGCATGCTTCCCCGCGTCTTCTTGTCGCGTTGCATCGTCGACAGCAGCTGCTGCCACGCCCCGGCACGGTAGGTGGTCGGTAGACCGAGGGAGGTCAGGATGTCGCGGTGGCGCTGCGCCGCGTCATCCGAGAGCCGCCCGGCGAGCCGTGAGAGCTCCGCGGCGAACACCATGCCGATGGAGATGGCGGCGCCGTGGCGCCACTGGTACCTCTCGGAGTGTTCGATCGCGTGGCCCAGGGTGTGCCCGTAGTTGAGGACCTCACGGAGCCCGGCCTCGCGCAGGTCCTCGGACACCACACGGGCCTTCATTCCGATCGCCAGCTCGATGCACCGCCGGAACGCGTCGGAGCCCGGGTTTGTCGCTGCATCCGGATCCTGCTCGATGAGGTCGAGGATCTCCGGATGCCAGATGAAGCCGGCCTTCACGACCTCGGCGAACCCCGCAACGGTTTCGTTGCGCGAGAGGGTGTCCAGAAGGTCGAGGTCGCACACGACGGCTGCCGGCGGCCAGAACGCGCCGACGAGGTTCTTGCCCTCGGCGGTGTTGATGCCGGTCTTTCCGCCGACTGCCGCGTCGACCATGCCGAGCACCGTTGTCGGTACCTGAACGACGGCCACGCCCCGCAGCCAGGTCGCCGCGACGAAGCCGGCAAGATCCGTGACAGCTCCGCCGCCGAAGCCGACGACGGCGTCGGTCCGGGTGAAGTTGGCTTGGCCCATGACTTGCCAGCAGAACGCTGCCACCTCAACGCGCTTGCCTGCCTCGGCGTCAGGAACTTCAGCCAGGAGTACCGTGCGTTCGCCCTGCAGTCGCTCCCGCAGCTGCTCGGCCTGCGCAGACAACGTCGGGGGGTGCACGATGAGGACGCGCTGGGCCCCAGCGGGGAGCGCCGCGGCGACCGAGTCCAGGATGCCGCGTCCGATCGTGATCTCGTACGTGCTCTCGCCAGTGACGGCGATCGTCGTCGGAGAGGTCATGACTGCTCCTTCTCGGGGTCGCGTGGTTCGGTTGGTTCGGGCTCGCGCCGCGCCCACGTCGCGATCTCATCCACGACATGCTGGAGGTGTCCCGTCGAGGTATCGATCGTGATGTCGGCGACGCTTTCATACAGGCTTCGGCGTTCCTGCCAGATCCTGCGCCACCGCACGAGCGGGTCCTCGCCGGCCAGCAGCGGGCGCGTCGTGCCGTGGATGCGTCCGGCGACGACCCGCGGGTCGACGGTCAGCATGACGACGCGGCACTCCGCGAGGTCTGCGCGCGTGTCGGCATCCAACACGGCCCCGCCGCCGAGCGAAACGACGACGTCTCCGCGACTCAGGGCCTCGCGAACAGCGGCTCGTTCCCACGCACGAAATGCCGCTTCGCCGTGGGTCTGGAAGATCTGCTCGATCGGCCCGTGTTCGCGCTGCACCGCGGTATCCGTGTCGATGAAATCGATCCCCAGGGCTTTCGAGACGCGACGGCCGATGCTCGTCTTTCCCGCCCCATGGGGCCGACCAGCACGAGGGGCTACAGGGCGGCATCGCCCGTGAGGACCGCGGCATCCGCCAGCGATCCGTCGCTGTGAGCGCTCGTGCGCAGCGTCGCGGGAATCGCATCGAGGTAGGACTGCAGGTTCCGTCGCGTTTCGGCGACGCTGTCGCCACCGAACTTCTCGAGCACGACGTCGGCGAGTACGAGTGCGGTCATGGCCTCGGCGACAACACCCGCGGCCGGAACCGCGCAGACATCGGAGCGCTGATGGTGGGCGCTGGCGGTCTCGCCCGACGCGACATCCACGGTACGAAGAGCGTGAGGAACCGTGGCGATCGGCTTCATTCCGGCGCGGACCCGCAGCACGGTTCCGGTCGACATGCCGCCTTCGGTGCCTCCCGCGCGATCGGTGGCTCGCACGATACCGCCGTCGGTTGCGAACAGCTCGTCGTGTGCTTCGGAGCCTCGACGCCGCGTCGTGAGGAAACCATCGCCGACTTCGACGCCCTTGATCGCCTGAATGCTCATGAGCGCCTGCGCGAGCTTGCCGTCCAGCCGTCGGTCCCAGTGCACGTGGCTGCCGAGTCCCGGGGGAAGCCCGAACGCGAGCACCTCGACGACGCCACCCAGCGTGTCTCCGGCCTTGCGGGCGTCGTCGACCTCGGCGACCATCCGCGCTGAGGTCTCAGGATCGAAGCACCGCATCAGGTCCGCATCGAGCGCCTCGACGTCATCGGGCGTTGGCAGGGGCGCGTCGCGGGGTGCCTCGACCGGACCGATACCGACGGTGTGAGAGACGAGCCGGATGCCGAGCTCGCCGAGGAATGCGCGCGCGATGGCGCCGAGCGCGACACGGGCCGCGGTCTCTCGGGCGCTCGCGCGCTCCAGGATCGGGCGCGCCTCGTCGAAGTCGTACTTCTGCATGCCGACGAGATCGGCATGGCCCGGGCGCGGACGCGTGAGCGCTGCTCCCCTCCCCGCGACTTCTCCGTGAGCTCGACAGGCTCGGGGCTCATGACCTCGACCCACTTCGGCCACTCGGTGTTTGCGATGCGCAGGGCAATGGGGCTGCCGAGGCTCACGCCGTGCACGACGCCGCTCGAGATCGTGAGTTCGTCTTCTTCGAACTTCATGCGTGATCCACGCCCGTACCCGAGCTTGCGGCGGGCGAGATCCGCTTGAATCTCGGAGCGGGCAATGGGCACGCCGGAGGGAAGACCTTCCATGACGGCAACCAGTTCGGGGCCGTGCGATTCGCCGGCCGTGAGCACGCGGAGCATTGGTCTAGTCTCCCACGAGGCTTGCCCGCATAGCGCCGACGACAGCGCTCTCGTCACGCAGCGGAATCGCCGGATCGCCGGCGACGAAGATCCGAACCTGCAGAACCGCCTGATGCAGCAGCATCCATTCGCCGGTGTGGATCGCGTGTCCCGCGCGCATCCAGGCGGCCTGGAGCGCGGTCGTCCCCTGGCCGTAGACGACGTCGAACAGGGGTTCCCCGCCGGACGCGAGGGCATCGGCATCGGCGGCCGCCAAGACCGCGTGGCCGGGCAGCGCAGCGATCGTCAGATCGGCCGGTGCGAGCGAGCGCGTTCCGAAAGGGAGGCCTCGAACCGCGACGGACAGCGTCTCGCCGATCGCGCGCAGTGGCTCGACAGCCTCGGACCGCCGCGCGACGACATCGACATGGCGCGCGCCCAGCTCTGCCGCGGCGACCAGAGCGGAGGTGGCGGTCGCTCCGGCCCCGACGATCCGCGCCGCCGTCAGTTCCGTGATGCCGCACTCGGCGAGGGCCCCCACGATGCCGCCGACATCCGTGTTGAACCCGGCCGGTTCAGCACCCGTCACGAGGGTGTTGACGGCGCCGGTGAGCTGTGCGCGAGAGTCCCGGGTCACGGATGCGGTGAACGCCGCTTCCTTCAGCGGATAGGTGACCGACAACCCGCGAAAGGACTCGTCAAGAGACGCGAGCTCTGCGGCAAAGCTCTCCGCCGCAACGCGTCGACGTCCGTAGGACCAGTCGAGTCCGAGCGCACGATACGCGGCGGCATGGAGCTGCGGCGAACGGCTGTGCGAGATCGGGTCGCCCCAGACCTCGAGACGCGTCCGACGGGCCGTCACGTCAACATCCGGCGTCGGGGTTCTCCGAACACCATTGCCGCCACTGATCCACGGCGGCCAGGTGGTCATCGAGGTTGGTCGTGAAGACTGTCTCACCCGTATTGAGGTTCACGGTGACGAAGTACAGCCACGGGCCGTCCGTGGGATGCATAGCCGCATCGATCGCGAGGTCGCCTGGGTTGGCGATAGGACCGACCGGAAGCCCCTCGACCACATAGGTGTTCCAGGGGTTGTCGTCGCGGAGCGCCTCGCCCGACGAACTCGCCGTCCCATCGTGCAGTTCGCCGTAGCCGTACTGCGCTGTCGAGTCCATCTGCAGCTGCATACCCTGATCCAGACGGTTCTGGATGACGCGTGAAACCTTGTAGAAGTCAGCTTCGAATCGGGCTTCGCGCTGGATGATCGACGCAATGGTCAGGATGCGTTCCCTGTCGTCGACCGGGACTCCTGCCGCGTCCAGGGACTGGAACGCACGGTTGACGAGGGTCTGGATGACCTGCTGTGCGGTAACACCCGGGTCGAACGTGTAGGTGGCCGGGAACAACCAGCCCTCGAGGGGGTGCCCGCCGGCAGCGACGACGGCCTCGTTGACGGGAACGCCGTACGCGCTCGGGTCTGACACCGCAGCCTGGAAGTCTTCGAGCGGGATGCCGAGGCTATCGGAGAGGATCTGGATCGACTGATCGACGGTGAGTCCCTCCCGCAGCTGCGCCGAGTTCTCCATCTTGTTGGCGGGATCGAGAATCGCATCGAGTGCCGCCGCGGAGGTCATCTGCTGCTGCAGCCGGAAGATTCCCGGGACGAAGGGCGGGTTGAGGTCATTGGCGACGAGGTAGTCGTAGAACGCGTCAGGAGTCCTGGTCACACCCGCCTCGTACAGCTTGGGCGAGATCGAAGCGCCGGTGTCGCCGGACACGATCGTCAGGAACGCCTCGCCGGTGGCCATCCCCGCGTCGTATTCCTTCGGCTCTTCCCACCCCATCACTTCGCGGATCTTGTCCTCGTAGGTGGACCAGACCCACCAGCCACCCGCCGCCGCGCCGCCGAGCAGCACGAGAACGATAGCGAGGGCGATCCATCCGCCGCGTCGGCGGCGTCGGCGTGCTGCGGGAGGGGCGGTCATGCCGATGTCATCCGTTGTGCGCTCCCCGGAGAAAAGGTCGTCGAGGGTGCCGGTCGCGGCCGGCGCAGGGCGATCCGCCCGAGGGACAGATGTCGAGGTCGAGGTGAGACTCTGCGTTGACGCCGGTGGGGCAGCTACCGCGGCCCAGAACAGCTCCGGGGGTACGTCGTCCGTTGCGGCGCTCGCGCTCTTCTGCTCTGCTGGCGGCTGCGCCGCCGCGCCACCGGACGTGCCCGCAGCTCGCGCCTCGCGGGCTGCGCGCCGTGAGGGCGGGGCCGACGTCGGCTGCTCAGCCGCGTCGGGCGTCGGCGGGAGCGCAGACGCCGGCGACTCTGCCGGCTCCCCCGCGCTGTCGTTCTGTACGGCATCGTCGTCTGCGGTGTCATCGCCGGTGGCTTCGGCCGCAGCGTCGTCGGCGCCCGGAGCGGGCTCGGCGGGTTCGGATGACGGGGATCCGGGGCCACCCGCCGCGCGGGAACGGCCATCGGGCAACTTTCCGAACAGATCGGCGAACGGATCGTCGAACGGTGACGAATCGTCGGGCATGTCAGGCAGGCTCCTCGGCGGGGGGTAGCAGCGCACCCGGTGGGCGGCCGGTGCTCTTCTCGATATCCAACGCCTGCTGTAGCAGCACGACGGCGGCGACCTGATCCACAATCGTACGAGAAGTTCGGGTGGTTCTGCCGGATGCGCGCAGTGCGCTGTGCGCTGAGACCGTGCTGAGGCGCTCATCCAGCATCCGGATCGGGACGCTGATCCGCGCACTCAACTCCCGAGCGAAGGTTTCCGCATCCTCTGTCGAGGCGGTGCGCTCCCCCGCAGGTTGATCGGAAGACCGACGATCACCTCGAGCGGCTCCGCATCGCGGACGAGCT
This sequence comes from Microbacterium schleiferi, assembly GCF_015565955.1. Taxonomy (NCBI): domain Bacteria; kingdom Bacillati; phylum Actinomycetota; class Actinomycetes; order Micrococcales; family Microbacteriaceae; genus Microbacterium; species Microbacterium schleiferi. Next base: position 1,591,158 of record NZ_CP064760.1, read on the forward strand.
CCGCCAGGCGGTCGATGGCGTTCTCCGCGCGCGGAACTGTCTCTGTCGGTGTCGCCAGCATGCCGTCAGGATCACACTGGGCGACGCCGACGCGCGCCTTCCCGACGTCGACGGCCAAACGGATGCCGCGGCGAAATGCGCTCACGCTCGTGGCAGCGCCGTCACGACATCATCGAGTGCGCGCGGCAACGCGCTCGCATCCGTGCCGCCGCCTTGCGCAAGATCGTCACGGCCGCCGCCGCCGCCGCCGAGAGTCGTGGCCGCAGCCTTGGCCAAGGGGCCCGCCTTGATACCGAGCGAACGCGCCGACTCGGTCGTGGCAACGATGACGACGGGGCGGTCGCCGACATCGGCGCCCAGCGCAACGACTCCGGCGTCGGACCCGAGTCGCTCGCGGACGGTGAGGGCGACGGCGCGCACGTCGTCAGCCGATCCCGCGCGTCCCAGGTTCGCTGCGACGACGGTGAGTGCACCCACGCGACGTGCGCCGGCTACCAGATCCGGAACCTGCTCACCGAGAGCCTTGGCCTGCAGCGATGCGATCTTCTTCTCGGCGGCCTTGAGGTTCGCCGCGAGCTCAGCGATCCGCGCCGGCAACTGATCGCGCGGCGTCTTCAACGACGAGGTGAGCTGCGAGACGATCGCTCGCTCGGCGGCGAGCTCGCGGAAGGCGTCAGCGCCGACGAGCGCTTCGACGCGCCGGTTCGCGGCGCCGACCGACGACTCGCCGACGAGGTTGATCAGACCGACCTCTGCGCTCGTCGCGACGTGAGTGCCACCGCACAACTCGCGCGACCACGGGCCGCCGATGTCGACCATCCGAACCGTGTCGCCGTACTTCTCGCCGAACAGAGCCATCGCGCCGAGCTCTTTGGCGTCGTCGAGCGCCAGCACGCGCGTGGTCACCTGCAGGTTCTCACGCACGGCGTTGTTCGCGATCTCTTCGATCTCGGACTTCGTCTCGGGCGACAGAGCCTGCGTCCAGGCGAAGTCGAAGCGCAGATAGCCCGCCCGGTTCAGGGATCCCGCCTGGGTGGCGGAGCTCCCGAGCGTGTCGCGAAGCGCGGCATGGACGAGGTGGGTTGCCGAGTGGGCCTGCGCGGCCGCGCGGCGATTGGCGGCATCCACGATCGTCGTCGCGGCAAGACCGACGGCGACTTCTCCGCTGGTCACCTCCACGGTGTGGCTCACAAGGCCCGGGACCGGCTTTTGCACATCGATGACATCGAGCTGATAGCCGGGACCGACGATGATCCCCTTGTCGGCCACCTGCCCACCAGACTCGGCGTACAACGCTGTCTCGGCGACGATAACCTCGGCGATCTGGCCGGTCGTGGCTCGATCGACCGATACCCCGTCGACCAGTACACCCAGAATGCGGGACTCGGTCTCCAGATCGGTGTAGCCGGTGAAGGTCGTCTCGCCGAGCGCACGGAACTCGCGGTAGACCGAATGATCGGCGATCGCACGCTTGCGCGACTTCGCGTCGGCCTTCGCACGCTGTCGCTGCTCCTGCATCAGCGCGTCGAACGCCGTGCGATCCACACTGAGACCGGCCTCCTCGGCGATCTCGAGCGTGAGATCGATCGGAAAACCGTAGGTGTCATGCAGCAGGAAGGCCTCGGATCCGGCGATCTGGTCCTTGCCCGCGCCCTTGGTCTCGGCCACGGCGAGATCAAGGATCGTCGACCCGGCAGCGAGAGTACGCAGGAACGTCTCCTCCTCGGCGACTGCCGCGGACTCGAGCCGGTCGTAGTCGGTGGCCAGAATCGGGTAGGCGGGAGCCATCGCATCGCGGGACGCGGCGAACAGCTCGCGGAAGGTCGGCGCGTCCACCCCGAGGAGTCGCATCGCACGAACCGTGCGTCGCATGAGTCGGCGAAGGATGTAGCCACGACCCTCGTTGGAGGGGCGGACACCGTCCGAGAGCAGCATGAGAGAGGAACGAACGTGGTCGGCGACCACGCGGAATCGCACATCGTCGTCGTGGACGGCGCCGTAGGTGCGTCCCGACAGCGCGACCGCAAGGTCGAGTACCGGGCGCACCTGATCGGTCTCGTACATGTTGTCGACGCCCTGCTTGATGAACGCGACGCGCTCGAGCCCCATACCGGTGTCGATGTTCTTCTGCGGCAGCTCACCGATCACGTCGAAGTCGGTCTTCGACCGAACATTCGTGATCGCGTACTGCATGAACACGAGGTTCCAGATCTCGGTGAATCGGCTGTCGTCGACAGCGGGCCCCCCGTCGGGTCCATACGCGGGCCCGCGGTCGAAGTAAATCTCCGAACAGGGACCCGCCGGCCCCGGCTGGCCGGTCGACCAGTAGTTGTCTTCTTTGCCGAAGCGCTGGATCCGCTCGTCAGGCAGTCCGGCGATCCGCTTCCACAGGTCCGCCGCTTCGTCGTCGTCCTCGTACACCGTCACCCAAAGGTCGCGCTCGGCAAAACCCAAGCCGCCGGCCGACTCGGACGAAGTGAGCAGTTCCCAGGCGTACTCGATCGCACCGGCCTTGAAGTAGTCACCGAACGACCAGTTGCCGAGCATCTGAAAGAAGGTGCCGTGACGCGCAGTCTTGCCGACCTCTTCGATGTCGTTGGTGCGGATGCACTTCTGTACGTCAGCTGCCCGGGCGTACGGCGCGGGGACCACCCCGGTCAGGTACGGGATGAACGGCACCATGCCCGCGACGGTGAACAGCAGCGACGGGTCGTCGGTGACCAACGACGCGCTCGGGACGATGACGTGATCGTTCTTCTCGAAGTAGTCGAGGTAGCGCTGGGCGATCTCAGCGGTCTTCATCGGGTTTCCTTTGCACGGGAGAGCGGCATCGCCCGTCCCGGGCGATGCCGCACGCGGTGAGATCAGTCAGTCAGCTTCTTCGTGGCGTCTTTCGCTGCCTCGGCGGCGTCGCCGGTAGCATCCGCGACGGCATCGGTCACGGTTTCCACCGTTGCGGATGCCGCGTCCACCGCGTCTTCGACGATTCCTGCGATGCGCGCTTCCTGCTCACGGTACGCATCGGCGATCCGGTCGGTGAACTGGGAAATGCGGGCATCGACCTCGGCGAGCACTTCGTGTCCGCGCGGATCCTTGTTGACGTAATGGGCAGCGACAAAACCCCCGGCAAGCCCCAGTGCGAACCACAGCAGGTTTTTCATGCGCTCACTCCCTTTCCGCGAAGACGGCTTCTTCCATCGTAGGTGACAACGGCGAAGGGCGCCGGGTTACCCCGACGCCCTTCGTGTGCGTGCTCGAGCGGCGTGCCTAGCGCGCCGCGTGGCTGTGCTGTTGGCCGCTGCGCGGCTGTACTACGCGCCGCTTATCGCGCCGCGTAACTGCGCTGTTGGCCGCTGCGCGGCTGTACTACGCGCCGCTTATCGCGCCGCGTAGTACTCAACGACGAGCTGGACGTCACAGACCACGGGCACCTCGGCGCGCTTGGGGCGACGCACGAGACGGGCGTGGAGCTTGTCGAGCTCGACCTCGAGATAGCCGGGAACCGGCGGCAGAACCTCAGCGTGACCGCCGGCTGCTGCGACCTGGAACGGCTCGAGGCCCTCGCTCTTCGCCTTGACGTGGATGAGCTGGCCCGGCGCGACGCGGAACGACGGGCGGTCAACGGTCTGGCCGTCGACGAGGATGTGGCGGTGCACCACGAGCTGACGAGCCTGAGCGGTCGTGCGGGCGAAACCGGCGCGCACGACGAGGGCGTCCAGACGCATCTCGAGCTGCTCGACGAGGTTCTCACCGGTCAGGCCGTCCTTGCGGCGGGCCTCGTTGAACGCGATGCGCAGCTGCTTCTCGCGGATGCCGTACTGCTCGCGCAGACGCTGCTTCTCGCGCAGGCGGACCGCGTAGTCGCTGTCGGCCTTGCGCTTGGTGCGGCCGTGCTCGCCCGGTGCGTAGGGGCGCTTCTCGAGGTAACGAGCGGCCTTGGGGGTCAGTGCGACGCCGAGGGCGCGCGACATGCGCACCTTGCGGCGATCCTGGGACTTCGTGGGCACGAAGATTCCTTTCGATGACATGTCCGCGTCTCTCGCGGCTCATGGACGTATCCCGCACTCCCACCTCGGTTCGCACGTCGCAGCGCACCGAAGGGGTGTTCTTGAGTGAGGGGATATCCGAAAACTCGGTTTCGAACCGAATAAGTCTACCAGAGCGGTCAGGTGGCGCTGGATGTGCCGGCGCTCTCGGCGCCAGGCTCGTCCGGTCGACCGAGGATGCGGCGAATACGGCTCCACCTGGCCGAGATCTCACGTTCGGCTCCGCGGGCGGTGGGGCGGTAGTAGCTGCGGTCCCGCAACGCGTCGGGCAGGTACTGTTGCGCGACCACACCACGCTCATCGTCGTGCGGGTAGCGGTAGCCCTTTCCGTGGCCGAGCCGTGCGGCTCCCGGGTAATGCGCATCGCGCAGGTGCGGCGGAACGCGGCCAGCACCTCCCCCGCGCACGTCGGCGATGGCGGCATCGATCGCGAGGTAGGCGGCATTCGATTTGGCGGTCGTCGCCAGATAGACGGTCGCCTCTGCGAGAGGGATGCGCCCCTCGGGGAACCCGATGAGTTGTACGGCGTCGGCCGCGGCAACAGCCAGCGGCAGCGCGTGGGGATCAGCGAGGCCGATATCCTCGGCAGCCGAGATGATGAGGCGCCGCGCAATGAACCGGGGGTCCTCCCCCGCCTCGATCATGCGCGCGAGATAGTGCAGGGCGGCATCCGGATCCGACCCGCGGATGGACTTGATGAACGCACTGATCACGTCGTAGTGCTCGTCGCCCTGGCGGTCGTATCGAAGCAGCGCGCGATCCACAGCCTGCGCGACGTGCTCGGCGGTGATCGTGCCTGCCCCACCATCGGAGTCCGGCTCCGCGAGCGACGCCGCGGCCTCCAGCGCGGTCAGAGCGCGGCGGGCATCTCCGGAAGCGAGCCGAACAAGCGCGGCTCGCGCCTCATCGGTCAATGTCACGGCACCGGCGAGGCCCCGAGCATCGGAGACAGCCCGATCAATGAGGCCGGCGAGATCTGCGTCCGTCAGGGGCTGCAGCGTCAGCAGCAGTGACCGCGACAGCAGCGGGGAGACGACCGAGAACGACGGGTTCTCGGTCGTCGCAGCAATGAGCACGACCCAGCCGTTTTCGACACCGGGCAGGAGCGCATCCTGCTGGGCTTTTGTGAACCGGTGGATCTCATCGAGGAACAGGATCGTCGAGGTGCCATACAGGTCTCGCTGGGTCAGAGCATCCTGCATCACCTCGCGAACATCTTTGACCCCCGCGGTCACCGCCGAGAGCTCGACGAAGCGGCGACCGGAGGACCGCGCGACGGCTTGGGCGAGCGTCGTCTTCCCGGTGCCGGGCGGACCCCAGAGGATGACGGATGTCGCTGCGCGCGCACCGCCGTCGGGATCGGCGAGCACGACCAAGGGCGCGCCGGGACGCAACAGATGCTGTTGACCTGCGACCTCTTCGAGCGAGGTTGGTCTCATCCGCACAGGTAGCGGGGTTTGACCGGAGAAGAGCCCCGCCGTGTTCGACATGGGATCCAGGCTATCCGCGGGGCCCGACATCGCCGACGCGACAGCCGTGGTCGCGCGGGCGCTCCGTATTAGGCTTAAGCGTCCATCCCCCGCAGGCGGCTTCGCCGCATTGAGGTGCCTTCCGTGTCAGACACAGCTTCGTCCTCCACCCCGACCGATCAGCCCTGGGGCGCGTCGATGATGACGGCACGGTTTCCGTCCGCGAGGGCGACCAGTGGCGCGTTGTCGGTCAGTATCCCGATGGCACCGCCGAGGAGGCGCTGGCCTATTACGAGCGCAAGTTCTCCGATCTCGCCTCAGAGGTCTCCCTCCTCGAGGTGCGCCACCGCCGCGGTGGCGCCAGCGCCGCAGATCTTCGCGCAACGGCCTCGACGCTCAGCGGCAAGATCGCCGGAGCATCCGCTGTGGGCGACCTCGCCGCTCTCAGCGCTCGTGTGGAGGCTCTCACCGCCTCGCTGACCGAAGCGAGCGCTGCCGAGGCAGCCCAGGCCCGCGAAGCCGTGGATGCCGCGATCGCTGAACGCACACGCCTGGTCGAACAGGCCGAAGCCATCGCGACGCGCGATCCCAAGACCGTGCAGTGGAAGACGGCATCGGCGGAGATAAGCTCGCTGTTCGATCAGTGGCAGTCTCACCAGCAGAACGGTCCGCACCTTCCCAAGTCCGTTTCGCAGTCGCTGTGGAAGAGGTTCCGTGACGCCCGCGCGACTGTCGACAAGCACCGTCGCGAGTTCTATGCCGAACTCGACGAGGCGCACAAGGCCGTGCGTGAGCGCAAGAACCGGCTGGTGGAGCGGGCAGAAGCGCTCGCGCCGCGTGGCGAAGACGGGATCGGTGCTTACCGTGACCTGCTGAACGAGTGGAAGTCGGCGGGCCGTGCCGGCAAGAAGGTGGATGACGCCCTCTGGGCGCGCTTCAAGGCCGCTGGTGACGCCTTGTACTCGGCACGCGCGGGTCGCGAGGCTGCAGAGGTCGAGGCGTCGAAGGAGAAGATCGACGCCAAGCGGGAACTTCTCGAGCAGGCGCGACCGATTCTGGACATGCAGGATCTGCCCGCTGCGCGCAGCGCTCTCACGGCGATTCAGCGGTCGTGGGATGAGATCGGCCGGGTCTTCCCACGCGAGCAGGAGCGCGCGCTGGATGATGAGCTGCGCAAGATCGAGGTGTCGGTACGCTCGCGCGAGGATGCCGAGTGGACGCGCAACAACCCCGAGACCACGGCGCGCGCCAACGACATGACCCGTCAGCTCTATGACGCGATTGAGAAGTTGGAGGCCGAGCTCGCCGAGGCGACGGCTCGCAAGGACCAGCGCGCGATCAAGCAGGCGACGGACGCCCTCGAGGCCCGGCGCGCGTGGCTCCGCGCCGTCGAAGGCTGACGAGAACTTCTCCACAAGACCGAGGTCGGCGCGGGAGCACGCGGCGCAGCGGGGGCAGACTGCGGGGATGGCCTCCCCGTTCCTGTACTTCGCCGACGAGCGTCTCTCCCTCGCCGAGCTCTCCGCCGCACGGCTTGACGGACACCTCATCGAGGTCGATGCCGCCTACATGCCGGCCGATACCGTCGAGACTTCCGCGGCGCGTGCAGCATCGCTGGCCCCCTTGCTCCGCGATCTCCTCGGCGCGACTCACCTCTCTGCGGCGTGGGTCCACGGCGTCATCGCTGACCCGCCCGTGCGGCACACGGTCCAGCGGGCTGTGCCCCACCGCATCCACGGCGTCATCCATCGGCGCCTCCACTATCGCGACCGGTACCTGCCCGAGCGTGACCTGCAGCGTATCGGCGGGGTCCTGGTCACGACCCCCGCGCGCACGGTCGCCGATCTCGCCCGTGTCGGCGACGCCGCGCATCGGATCGCTCTGAACGGCTTCGCCCGAAACCAGGCTGCGGTGCGGGAGGGCATCGCCTGGCTCGAGCAGGCCGGCACGGTTCCCCACAAGGTGCGCGCGCTCGAGCTGCTGCGGTCGCTCAGTGCCGAACGCTACGACGACGTGACGCGATACACGTCGTAGACGGCGTCGATGCGGCGGACGGCGTTGAGCACGCGATCGAGATGAACGATGTCACCCATTTCGAAGACGAAGCGGCTGATGGCCAGCCGATCGTTGCTGGTGGACACTGACGCGGACAGGATGTTCACGTGGTGCTCGCTGAGGACGCGGGTCACGTCGCTGAGCAGTCCCGACCGGTCAAGGGCCTCGACCTGAATCTGGACGAGGAACACGCTCTTGGTCGTCGGGGCCCACTCGACCTCGATGAGGCGCTCGGGGTCAGAGCGGAGCGAGGCCACATTCGTGCAATCCGAGCGGTGAACCGAGACCCCGCTCCCCCGCGTCACGAAACCGAGGATCTCGTCGCCGGGCACCGGTGTGCAGCACTTGGCGAGCTTGACCAGGATGTCGGGGCACCGCGAACGAGAACTCCCGAGTCGCCGGCCCGGGGCTGACGAGAGCGCCCCACGTGCGGCAGGTCGATCGGCCCCGTCGCCGTGTCGCTGGAGGCGCTCACGATCGCGGTCACCTTCTCGATGACCGACTGGGTCGAGACATGGCCCTCGCCGACGGCGGCGTAGAGCGCGGAGACGTCCTCGTAGCGCAGCCCGTCAGCGACCTCGCTCAGCGTGTCCTGGTTCATGAGACGCTGCAACGGCAGGTTCTGGCGCCGCATCGCCCGCGCGATCGACTCCTTCCCCTGTTCGATCGCCTCTTCGCGCCGCTCCTTGGTGAACCAGCCGCGGATCTTGCTACGAGCTCTCGTGCTCTTGACGAAGGTCAACCAGTCCTGGCTGGGCCCGGCATCCGGGTTCTTCGAGGTGAACACCTCGACGACATCACCGCTCTTGAGCTCCGACTCCAGCGGGACGAGTCGTCCGTTGACCTTCGCGCCCATCGTGCGGTGACCAACCTCGGTGTGCACGGCATAGGCGAAGTCGACGGGTGTGGCACCGGCAGGAAGCCCGATCACCCGCCCCTTCGGCGTGAAGACATAGACCTCCTTCGCTCCGATCTCGAAGCGCAGGGAGTCGAGGAACTCACCGGGGTCAGCGGTCTCTGCTTGCCAGTCCGATATGCGCGCGAGCCACGCCAGATCGGCGTCGACGGCCTTGTCGTCGAGCTTGCCGCCCGCCATCCGCTCCTTGTACTTCCAATGCGCCGCAACACCGTATTCGGCCTGCTGGTGCATCTCATGGGTGCGGATCTGAATCTCGACAGTGCGCCCCTCGGGGCCGATGACTGTCGTGTGCAACGACTGGTACAGGTTGAACTTCGGCGTGGCGATGTAGTCCTTGAACCGGCCCGGCAGCGGGGTCCAGCGAGCGTGGATGGCCCCCAGCACGGCATAGCAATCGCGCACCGATGCAACAAGAATCCGAATGCCGATGAGGTCGTAGATGTCGTCGAACTCGCGTCCGCGCACCACCATCTTCTGGTACACGGAGTAGAGCTGCTTCGGTCGGCCCAGCACCCGCCCGCGGATACGGAGCTCCCGCAGGTCGCGGTCGACCGCGTCGATCACGTTCTGCAGGTACTTGTCGCGCTGTGGCGTGCGCTGCTTGACCAGGCTCTCGATCTCGGCGTAGAGCTTGGGGTGCAGCACAGCGAACGAGAGGTCCTCGAGCTCGGACTTGATCGTCTGGATGCCGAGACGGTGGGCCAGCGGCGCGTAGATCTCGAGGGTCTCGGTCGCCTTCTTGCGCGCCTTCTCGGGCGGGACGAAGCCCCACGTGCGCGCGTTGTGCAGGCGGTCAGCGAGCTTGATGAGCAGAACCCGGATGTCGCGCGACATGGCGACGATCATCTTGCGCACCGTCTCGGCTTGCGCACTGTCGCCGTACTTGACCTTGTCGAGCTTGGTTACGCCATCGACGAGCATGGCGACCTCGTCGCCGAACTCGGCGCTGAGGGCATCAAGGGAGTAGCCGGTGTCCTCGACGGTGTCGTGAAGGAGCGCTGCCGCAACCGCCTTGGGGCCGAGGCCGAGATCAGCGAGGATCTGCGCGACCGCGAGGGGGTGAGTGATGTACGGCTCACCGCTCTGGCGCTTCTGCCCGGCGTGCGCACGGTCCGCGATGGCGTAGGCCCGCTCGATGATCGCGAGGTCGCCCTTGGGATGGTGAGTCCGAACGGTGCGCAGCAGCTTCTCGACGTCGTCCCGGCGGGCGGCACGCGAGAAGATCCGCGGCACCAGACGAAGGAGAGAAGACGAGCCCGGGGGAACGCTCTGGGCGGGCGGGACGGTCTCTGTCATCCGATCGCCCTCCCTTCGCTGGAGCACATATCCTACGCCGCGGCAGGCGGGGTCACGCCGAAGCGACCGCCTGTTCGCGGGCGGCGAGCACGCGCTGATCGCGCTGACGAATGGGCTCCTCGCCCTCACGGAACAGCGAGAACAGCGGCGCTGCGACGAACAGCGTCGAATAGGCAGCGACGATGATTCCCACAAAGATCGACAGCGAGATATCGCTCAGCGTCTCGGCGCCGAGCCAGAACGCGCCGATGAACAGGATCGCGCCCACCGGCAGGATCGCCACGACCGTGGTGTTGATCGAGCGCACGAGCGTCTGGTTGACCGCCAGGTTGACGGACTCCCCGAACGTCCGCCCGGATATCTCGCCGTCCTCCGATGTGTTCTCGCGGATCTTGTCGAAGACGACTGTCGTGTCGTACAACGAGTAGGCGAGAATCGTCAGGAATCCGATGACCGCCGCCGGGGAGATCTCGAATCCGAACAGCGCGTAGATCCCGACCGTGATGACCAGCACATCGACAAGACCGATGATCGCTGCCGCGGACATCTTCCAGGTGCGGAAGTACAACGCGAGGATGATGAAGGTCAGCGCGAGGAAGATCGCGAGGCCCCACAGCGATTGACGGGTGACATCCTGGCCCCAGCTGGGACCAATGAACGAGGTGGTGACCTCGCTTGTGTCGACGGAGTAGGCCTCTGCGAGAGCGGCAGCGACTGCTCGGGTGTCAGCATCGGTCATCTGATCGGTCTGCACCCGGACGGTGTCGGCGCCGACCGTGGCCACCTTCGTGGTCGCTCCGGGAACGACCGACTGCACGGCCTCCGTCGCGATCAACTGGTCGGGGCTTTGCACGCCCGAGACTGTGAACTGCGATCCGCCGGTGAACTCGATGGAGAACTGCACCGGCCGGATGAAGGGCACGAGGGCTGCTCCGATGACGAGCACCGCGGCAATGATGAACCACAGTCGCCGCTTGCCGACGAAGGGGAACGAGGTCTTCCCGCTGTAGAGGTCGTTTCCGATCTGATTCGGGGAGCGCATCAGGGGGTGTCCTCTCCCTCGGCGGGCTGGGTAGACCCGGTGCGGGATTCGGCGAGCTTACGCTCAGCGATCGTCTGGCGGCGCGCGGCCTCGCCCCGCGACCGCGAAGCGCGTTTCTCGGCGGCGGTCTTGGGTGCGGCCACCGGGGTGCGGAACTGCGCGCGGCCTCGATACACCGCGCCCAGGGCGTCGGGGTCGAGTCCCGAGAGCGGGTTTCCGGAGGAGAAGAACCGAGTTCTGGCCAGCAACTGCATCACCGGGTGGGTGAACAGGATGAAGATCAGCACGTCGATCGCGGTCGTCAGCCCCAGGGTGAAGGCGAAGCCCTTCACCGTCGCGTCCGCGAGGATATAGAGCACGACGGCGGCAAGGATGTTGATCGACTTCGAGATGTAGATCGTGCGCTTTGCCCGCGCCCAGCCGTCTTCGACGGCACCGGTGATCGACTTTCCGTCGCGCAATTCATCGCGGATGCGTTCGAAGTACACGATGAACGAGTCAGCGGTGAACCCGATCGAGACGATCAGACCGGCGACGCCGGCAAGCGACAGTCGGAAGCCCATGCGCCAGCCCAGGATGAGCAGCATGACGTAGGTCAGTACCGCCATGACGACCAGCGAGGCGATGATCACGAAGCCCAACGCCCGGTAGACGATGAGCGAATAGACCGCGACCAGTGCCAGACCGATGAGTCCCGCGATGAGACCAATCTGCAGCTGCTGCGATCCGAGGGTCGCCGAGATCGTGTCAGAGCTGACGACCACGAAGCTCAGCGGGAGTGCACCGTACTTGAGCTGGTCGGCGAGGATCTTCGACGAGTCCTGGGTGAAGTTCCCGCTGATGCTGGGGCGCCCATCGAGAATCTGGGCGTTCATCGAGGGAGCGGTGAGCACATAGCCGTCGAGGACGAAGGCGAACTGATCGAGCGGCGGGGTGGCACCGAACAGACGCTGGCTGATCTGGCCGAAGGTCTCGGTACCGGCATCGTTGAACTGCAGGTTCACGACCCAGCGGCCCGTGGACTGCTCGAGGCCGTTGGTCGCATCCACAATCGACGAGCCGTCGAGTTCGACAGGACCCAGGATGTACTTCACCGTCCCGGTGGCATCACACGTGATGAGGGGCTCATCGATGGGTGCGTTCGCCGGATCGTTGTCGGGGTTGGCGCAGTCGTAGGCCAGGAACTCCGCCTGCAGCGCGGGGGTGATCCAGTTGGGATCGCTGCCGCTGGTCGGTTCGACAGCGGGGGTGGACTCGAGCGACGGATCCGGCGTCGGATAGGGCGTGGATTCGCCATCCTCGCCGACGAAGCTCGTTGCCGGTGATCCCGTGTAGAGAACGGCACGAAGCTGCAACTGTGCAGATGCTTCGATGCGCTGGCGGGTCTGCTCGTCGGCTTCACCAGGAATCTGGACGACGATGTTCTTGCCGCCCTCCGTCGTCACGTCAGCTTCGCCGACGCCTGATGCGTCAACGCGCTGACGGATGATCGTGACGGCCTGATCCAGCTGCTCGGTGGACGGATCGGCCCCGTCGGCTGTCTGTGCTTCCAGGATGATCTGCGTACCACCCTGCAGATCCAGAGCGAGTTCCGGCGCCCAGGAGCTTGCATTGAAGACGTAGACGCCCAGGGCGTTGATGCCGAACAGGACCGCCGTGATCGTCAGCAGACCGGTGAGGGCCCGCCAGGCACGGCGAACGGGAGTGGATACAGCCACGGGATGCTCTCGAAGAAGGGGTCAGGCGCTCGGCTTGGCGTCGCCGTCACGACCGTCGGCGTCGCTGTCGGCGGAAGGCTCGGCATCCGTCGTCACGGCGTCAGACGCGTCGTCGTGGGTGTCGTGGTAGTTGTCCACGATGTCGTCGAATCCGTCGTCGGTCTCGTCGTCGACCTCGTCAGCGGGGGTGATGATGCGCAGGATTGCCTGGCTGTGGACCTTGATGTCCACGCCCGGGGCGATCTCAACGAGCGCGGGCTGGTCGAGGTTGTCGGGGTCGAACTCGACGATCGTCCCGTAGAGACCGCCTTGCAGAAGCACCTGGGCTCCCGGAACGGTCTGGCTGGCTTTCTGCGCCTGCTCCTCCCGCTGCTTCTTCATGCGGCGGCTGGAGTTCCAGAACATGAACACCAGGAGGGCGCCCAGCAGGATGAGCAGGCCGTAGTTGAGGAAGAAATCCTGGAAATTCATGAAGAGGGGCGCCTTTCGGGTGCGGCCGCGCAGACGTCGGGCCGCGTGGGGGTCAAAGCCTCCAGGAATTATAGGTCATCGAATCTCAGCGACTGATCGGCGTGACGCACACCAAGGTGCGCGTAGGCATCCGGAGTGGCGACGCGGCCGCGAGGAGTGCGGCCCATGAATCCGATCCGCACGAGGTACGGCTCGATGACGGACTCGATCGTGTCTGCTTCCTCCCCCACAGTGACAGCGAGGGTATTCAGGCCCACGGGACCGCCATGGAACCGGCGTACGAGAGCGTCGAGGACAGCGCGATCCAGCCGGTCGAGACCGATCACGTCGACGTCGTAGAGGTCGAGCGCGGCATCGACGGATTCTTCGGTCGCACTTCCGCCGTGCACGACGACATAGTCCCTGACACGCCGCAGCAGGCGGTTCGCGATGCGCGGTGTCCCTCGCGATCGCCGGGCGATCTCGGCGCGGGATCCGGCGGGAAGGGGAACCTCGAGCATCCGTGCCGACCGCTCCAGCACCCGCTCAAGCTCTTCGGGTTCGTAGTACTCCAGGTGGGCGGTGAAGCCGAAGCGGTCACGCAGCGGATTCGGGAGGAGTCCGGCGCGGGTCGTCGCGCCCACGAGCGTGAACGGTGCCAGATCGAGCGGGATGCTCGTGGCACCGGCTCCCTTTCCGACCATGATGTCGATCCGAAAATCCTCCATCGCGAGGTAGAGCATCTCTTCGGCCGACCTGGCCATGCGGTGGATCTCGTCGATGAAGAGCACTTCGCCCGGAGTGAGGCTCGACAGCAGCGCCGCGAGGTCACCCGCGTGCTGGATCGCGGGTCCGCTCGACATCCGCAGCGGCCGATCACTCTCATGGGCGACGATCATCGCGAGGGTGGTCTTTCCGAGACCGGGCGGGCCAGCGAGCAAGATATGGTCGGCGGGGCGCTGCTGAAGACGGGCAGCATCGAGGAGCAGCTGGAGCTGCCCCCGGACTTTCATCTGCCCGACGAAGTCGGCAAGCGATCCGGGCCGCAGCGCACCCTCGATCGCGAGTTCGGATTCGTCCCGGGATGGTGTCGGATCGGTCAGGTCATCCACGAGCAGTCTCCTTCCGCGCGGGGCCGAGCTCGGCCAGTGCGCGGCGCAACAGATCCTGGACGGATGCCTCGGCCGCGGCGTCCTCGACCACGGTGGCTGCGACCTCGGCGGCGTGACGCTCGGCCCAGCCGAGCCCGGTCAGCGCTGCCGTGACAGCATCCGTTCGGTCGTCTCTCGCCGATGCCCCGCGCGACGAGACAGCGGGGGCGATGACCTTTCCGGTCAAGTGCACGACGATGAGCTTCGCCGTCTTCGGTCCGATGCCCGACACGCGCCGGAAGGGCGCGTCGTCATCGTCAGCGACGGCGGTGGCGATCTGGTCGACCGACATGGCGCTGAGGACCCCCAACGCGGACTTCGGTCCGACACCGGTGACTCCGACAAGGAGCAGGAAGGTCGTCAATTCGTCGCGCGTCTCGAATCCGACCAGGCTCAGGGCGTCTTCCCGAACGATCAGCGACGTGTGCAGAAACAACGGCTCGCCGACGCGAGCAGTACGCGCGATGTGGGGCGTCACGGCGACAGTGAGTCCCACGCCACCGACCTCGACGACGACCGAATCCTGGTCGGCGTAGCCGACAACGCCCCGCACTGACGAGATCATCGTGCTCCTTCCGATCGGCGCGGCACGCGCCTCACAGCAGGCTAAGCGCGCGATCGGACATTTGTTCGAGCGACACGCTCAGACGCCGGCGCGACGCTCGGCAGCGCGCCAGGCCTGCTGGGCCTTCGTCAAGGCGCCCGCGCCCGGTGCTGTTGCGCCATGACCGGCTCCGCGCCACGCGTGGCACAGCGCGAGCGCCAGGGCGTCGGCAGCGTCGGCGGGCTGCGGCAGGCTATCCAGCCGCAGGATGCGTGCCACCATCGTCTGCACCTGACGCTTGTCGGCACTGCCGTACCCGGTCACGGCTGCCTTGACCTCGGTCGGCGTGTGGGTTGCGGCCGGGAGTCCACGCTCGCCCGCGAGCATCAGCGCGATGCCACTGGCCTGTGCAGTACCCATCACGGTGTTGCGATTGTGCTGGGCGAACACACGCTCAACGGCGACGACATCCGGGCGATGACGGTCGAGCACCTCCCGGATGCCCGCCGCGATGCCCGCGAGGCGCCGCTCAATCGCGAGGTCGGCATCGGTACGGATGACTCCGACGTGCACGAGCACGGCTGACCTGTCGGTGGCGACATCGACCACACCCACGCCGCACCGGGTGAGGCCGGGATCGATTCCGAGTACGCGAACAGTCGCCACCCGGCAACGCTAGGCGCGGCCGAGCGGCGTCGGGTGAAGGCGCGCCCTACTCGTCGTTCTCGAGCTCGGCCTGAACCTCGGGCGAGAGATCGAAGTTGCTGTAGACGTTCTGCACGTCGTCGCTGTCTTCGAGGGCATCGATAATGCGGAAGACCTTACGTGCCGTATCGGCATCGACCTCGACCTTCAGCGACGGGACGAACTCGACATCCGCCGACTCGTAGTCCAGGCCAGCCTCTTGAAGCGCCGAACGGACGGCCACGAGATCGGATGCCTCGGTGATGACTTCGAAGCCCTGTGCGTGCGGCTCGATCTCCTCGGCGCCGGCCTCGAGAGCGGCCATCATGACGTCGTCTTCCGTGGTGCCCTCGCCGGAGACGACGATCACGCCCTTGCGGTGGAAGTTGTAGGCGACCGACCCGGGGTCGGCCAGCGTTCCTCCGTTGCGCGAGAGCGCGGTTCGTACCTCCGCGGCAGCGCGGTTCTTGTTGTCGGTCAGACACTCGATCATGAGCGCGACGCCGTTGGGTCCGTAGCCTTCGTAGAGGATCGTCAGATACTCGACCGCGTCGCCGGAGATTCCCGCGCCGCGCTTGATCGCGCGATCGATGTTGTCGTTGGGAACCGACGTCTTCTTCGCCTTCTGTACGGCGTCGTACAGCGTGGGGTTACCCGAAAGATCGGCACCGCCGAGCTTGGCTGCGACTTCGATGTTCTTGATGAGTTTGGCGAACGACTTGGCACGACGCGCGTCGATGACGGCCTTCTTGTGCTTGGTCGTCGCCCACTTGGAGTGGCCGGACATGCGCTCGATTCTATCGGCCGCGCGAAGCGTGCTCCGTCAGGCTGCCGCGCGCACGGCTCGCAGGAACAGCTCGTGGAACCGGGTCTCACCGGTCACCTCGGGGTGGAACGAGGTTCCCAGGAGCGCACCCTGGCGAACGGCGACGACACGGCCATCGTCGAGGGATGCCACCACCTCGGCGCGCTCCCCCACCTCCTCGACCAGCGGTGCCCGGATGAAGACCGCATGCACCTGCGGCGCGCCGAGCTTCGGTACCTCGAGGTCCGTCTCGAAGGAGTCGACCTGGCTGCCAAACGCGTTGCGGCGGACGACGACATCCAGTCCGCCGAACGTGCGCTGACCCGCGATTCCGTCCAGGATCTGGTCGGCGAGCAGAATCAGACCCGCACACGTTCCGTACATCGGCATCCCGGCTTCACGAGCCGCGATGATCGGGTCCCGCATCCCGAAGGATCGCGACAGCTTGTCGATCACGCTGGACTCGCCGCCGGGAAGGACGAGCCCGTCGATCGCGGCGAGTTCTTCGGGGCGACGCACGAGCGATACTTCGGCATCCAAGGCACGCAGTACGGCGACGTGCTCGCGAACGTCGCCCTGCAGCGCGAGGACCCCGACGTGTGGCCGGACGGTGCTCACCAGCCCCGCTCTGCCAGACGGTGCGGCGCGGGCAGGTCGGCAACATTGATCCCGACCATCGCTTCGCCGAGGCCGCGCGAGACATCGGCGATGACCTTGGCGTCGTCGTAGAAGGTCGTCGCCTTGACGATCGCGGCCGCGCGCTCGGCGGGGTTGCCGGACTTGAAGATGCCCGAGCCGACGAAGACGCCGTCCGCGCCCAGCTGCATCATCATGGCGGCATCCGCAGGAGTGGCGACACCACCGGCGACGAAGAGCACGACCGGCAGAGTTCCGGTCTCCGCGATCTCGGCGACAAGCTCGTAGGGTGCCTGGAGTTCCTTGGCGGCGACGTAGAGCTCGTCCTTGGAGAGTGCGCTGAGCGCGGCGATCTCGCCCTTGATCTTGCGGATGTGCTTCATGGCTTCCGACACGTCGCCCGTGCCAGCCTCACCCTTGGAGCGGATCATGGCAGCGCCCTCGTTGATGCGCCGCAGCGCCTCGCCGAGGTTGGTCGCACCGCACACGAACGGAACCGTGAAGCCCCATTTGTCGATGTGGTTCACGTAGTCGGCGGGCGAGAGCACCTCGGACTCGTCGATGTAGTCGACACCGAGCTCCTGCAGCACCTGTGCTTCCACGAAGTGGCCGATGCGCGCCTTGGCCATCACGGGGATCGACACGGCCTCGATGATCCCGTCGATCATGTCCGGGTCGCTCATGCGTGACACCCCGCCCTGGGCGCGGATGTCGGCAGGCACGCGCTCGAGCGCCATGACCGCCACGGCACCGGCATCCTCGGCGATCTTCGCCTGGTCGGGGGTGACGACGTCCATGATGACGCCCCCTTGAGCATTTCGGCAAGACCCCGCTTGACGCGGGACGATCCGGTGGTGGATGCGGACACGGATACTCCTCGAGGTGACGTCGCTCAGATGGCCTCGTCAAATTGGCCTAGGCCAAAACGTAGCACGTCACGCGACATAGACTGAACGCGCCGAAAGGAAGCGTCATGACCGTCGGAATCACCGGGGCCACTGCGACCGACATCGCTGACAGCGTGCGAACGCTTGTTGATCGTGGCGACCTCGCGGCAGGCGAGGCCCTGCCCCGGTGCGCGTCCTCGCCCAGACACTCGGAGTCAACCGCAACACCGTCATGGCCGCGTACCGACACCTGACGCAAGCGGGGGTGACGGTGGCCCGCGGGCGCGGCGGGACACGCATCGCTGACCGCACGCCGGTCGCCCAGGAGGGCTACGCACTCGACAGCATCCTGCGAGACGTCGGCACAGGCAATCCCGATCCCGACCGCATCCCCGATCTGTCTACGGCGCTTGCCAGCGTGGCGGGGCGCCCGGTGCTCTACGGCGAACCGGTGGTCGACCGGGACCTGGAAGCCTGGGCGCGCGCCTGGATCGCCGAGGACCTCACCGCAGACCTCCCGCTGCGCATCACTGTCACCAGCGGCGCCGCCGACGCAGTCGAACGACTGCTCGCTCAGGCCCTGACGCGCGATGATGCGGTCGGGCTCGAGGACCCGTGTTTTCTGGCCAGCATCCACACGGTCAGGCTCGGCGGGTACCGTCCTGTAGCGATCCCGGTGGATGACGAGGGGATGACAGTCGACGGGCTGCGGGCCGCGCTCGCTGACGGCATCCGTGCCCTCGTCTGCACTCCGCGGGCGCAGAATCCGACGGGAGCGAGCCTGTCAGCGCAACGGGCTGCGGAGCTTCGGGCGGTTCTGGATGAGCATCCGTACGTCCTGGTGATCGAAGACGACCACTTCGCGATGCTCTCGCGCACTCCCCTGCACTCCCTCATCAGTCCCGCACGGCGCCGGTGGGCACTGGTCCGGTCGGTGTCGAAGTTCCTCGGGCCCGACATGTGCCTCGCCCTCACGGCCTCCGACCCTCATACCGCCGAGCGCCTCTCGATGCGCCTGACCCCGGGAACCACGTGGGTCAGTCACCTTCTGCAGCGGCTCACGCTTGCCCTGGTGACGGATGCCGCGGCCATGGCCGCCGTCCGGGAAGCCGGCCACCACTATGCGAACCGTAACGAGGCGTTCAGCCGCCGGCTCACCGAGCTCGGCCTCCCGACGCGGGCCGGCGACGGCCTGAATCTCTGGGTGCGCGTCGGCGGTCCTGCGCGGGAGGTTGCCGCGCAGCTCATGCGCCGAGGGTGGCTTGCCCGACCGGGTGACGAGTTCGTGCTCGAGGACGAGGATGCCGCGCACCATCTGCGGCTGACAGTTCACGATCTCAGTGATGCTGACGCCGAGCACCTTGCGCGGGACATCGCCGCCGCTGTGGGTTCCGCGACTCCCGAGTTCGCGGCGATGGGATGATCGAACAGTGAAGGTTCTCTCGATCCAGTCAGCGGTGGCCTATGGCCACGTCGGCAACTCTGCAGCGGTCTTCCCGCTCCAGCGCATCGGCGTGGAAGTCCTCCCCGTGTACACGGTGAACTTCTCCAACCACACGGGGTACGGCGCGTGGCGCGGGCCGCTCATTGCGCCCGCCGATGTCGCCGACGTCATCCTCGGCATCGAGGAGCGCGGTGTCTTTCCGAGCATCGACGTCGTGCTCTCGGGCTACCAGGGAAGCGAGGGCATCGGCGACGTCATCCTTGACGCCGTCGCGCGGGTAAAGGCCGCGAATCCGTCCGCCGTGTACGCGTGCGATCCCGTCATGGGAAACGCGGCCTCCGGGTGCTTTGTCGCACCGGCCATTCCGGTACTGCTGCGCGAGCGGGTCGTCCCGCAGGCAGACATCATCACGCCCAACCAGTTCGAACTTGGGTTCTTGACAGGCACCGAGCCGACGGACCTCGAGTCCACGCTCGCGTCGGCCGACCGAGCCCGCGCCATGGGGCCGAGCACCGTGCTCGTCACCAGCGTGGAGCGCCCTGACGCGCCGGAGGGAACGATCGAGATGCTTGCCGTCACCGCCGACGGGGCCTGGATCGTGCAGACACCGCGGATCCCGATGAAGGCCAACGGGTCCGGTGACGTCACCGCTGCCCTGTTCACCGCACATCTGCGGGAGTCTGGTCAGGCTGCCACCGCCCTCGCTCGCACGGCATCCAGCGTGTTCGATCTGCTGCAGAACACGTTCGACTCGGGGCAGCGCGAACTTCAGCTGGTGGAGTCGCAGGAGGCATATGCCCACCCGCGCATGCAGTTCAGCGTCGAGCAGGTTCGCTAGAGGCCTGCCTGAGCGGATTCGCTCACCGATCGCGGGGCGCGGATCAGGCTGGCCACGCCTCGGCTATCGCTTCGCGCACATCCCCCAGAAGCTGCGGCAGCGCCTTGGTGCGGGCGATGATCGGGAAGAAGTTGGCATCGGATGCCCACCGCGGGACGACGTGCTGGTGAAGGTGCTCGTCGACACCCGCACCCGCGACGGCGCCTTGGTTCATCCCGATATTGAACCCGTCGCACCGCGACACACTCCGGAGGACGCGCATCGCGGTCTGCGTGAGCTCCGCCATCTCCTGCGTCTCCTCCGCCGTCGCGAGGTCGTAGGTCGCCACGTGACGGTACGGGCACACGAGCATGTGGCCCGAGTTGTAGGGGAACAGATTCAGGAGGACGTAACAGCTCTGGCCGCGATGAACGATGAGACCGTCGGCGTCGGTCTTGTCGGGCGCCGCACAGAACGGGCAATCGGCGCGCATCGCGTCGGCACCCGCCTGGATGTAGGCCATCCGGTGGGGTGTCCACAGCCGCTGAAAGGCGTCGGGAACCCCCGCGAAATCAGACGACGGGACGGCGCCGGCCTCGGATTCCGCGGCATCTGTCATGCGAGATCCTCGGCCGTATCCACGAGGGTGCGCTCGGCGATCGCCGTGAGGATGCGGTCGATCGCCTCGTCGACCGGGATGCCGTTGGTCTGGGTGCCGTCGCGGAAGCGGAACGAGACCGTGCCTGCGGAGCGGTCTTGCTCCCCCGCAATGAGCTGGATCGGCACCTTCTGGGTGGTGTGGGTGCGGATCTTCTTCTGCATGCGATCGTCGGAGTGATCGACCTCGGCGCGCACCCCGCGAGTCCGCAGGCGCGCGACGATCTCGTCGAGGTAGTCGCCGTACTCCCCCGCGACGGGGATCGCGACGACCTGCGTCGGCGAAAGCCACACCGGGAAGGCCCCCGCGTAGTGCTCGAGGAGGATCGCGAAGAAACGCTCGATCGAGCCGAACAGCGCACGATGGATCATGACCGGGCGGTGCTTCGCGCCGTCGGGACCCGTGTACTCGAGCTCGAACCGCTCAGGCTGGTTGAAATCGAGCTGGATCGTCGACATCTGCCACGTGCGACCGATCGCATCACGTGCCTGCACCGAGATCTTCGGGCCGTAGAACGCCGCCCCGCCCGGGTCGGGGACGAGCTCGAGCCCGGATGCCTCAGCGACCTCGCGCAGTGTTTCGGTCGCCTCTGCCCAGAGCGCATCGTCGCCGATGAACTTGGGGTTGCCCTCTTCCTTCGTCGACAGCTCGAGGTAGAAGTCCTGCAGACCGTAGTCGCGCAGGACCGAGAGCACGAAGTCGAGGTTGCGGGTCAGCTCGTCACGCACCTGGTCGGCGGTGACGTAGATGTGCGCGTCATCCTGCGTCATCCCTCGCACCCGGGTCAGACCCGCGAGGGTGCCGCTCTTTTCGTACCGGTACACGGTCCCGAACTCCGCCAGGCGCAGCGGCAGCTCGCGATAGCTGCGGCCGCGCGAACGGAAGATGAGGTTGTGGAACGGGCAGTTCATGGGCTTGAGGTAGTACTCCTGCCCCTGCCGGGTTACGTGTCCCTCAGCATCCACGATCTCGTCGAGCTCCATCGGCGGATACATGCCATCGGCGTACCACTGCAGGTGGCCGCTGGTCATGAAGAGATCGCTCTTGGTGATGTGCGGCGAATTGACCATCTCGTAGTCGGCGGCGAGCAGGCGCTGACGCATGTACTGCTCGATCTCGTAGCGGATGATGCCGCCCTTGGGGTGGAAGACCGCGAGCCCCGGCCCGATCTCATCGGGGAACGAGAACAGATCGAGTTCGGCGCCGAGCTTGCGGTGATCGCGGCGTGCGGCCTCTTCGAGGCGGTGCTGATACGCGCGTAGCTCGTCCTTGGTCGGCCACGCGGTGCCGTAGATGCGCTGGAGCTGCGGGTTCTTCTCACTCCCCCGCCAGTAGGCGCCGGCGACCCGGGTGAGATCCCAGCCGTTGCCGATCATGCGGGTGCCGGGCACGTGCGGGCCGCGGCAGAGGTCCTTCCAGGCCGTCTCGCCGTCGCGGGTCACGTTGTCGTAGATCGTCAGTTCAGCACCGCCGACTTCGACGGATGCCCCTTCTGCCGCATCCGCGCCGCCCTTGAGGCCGATGAGCTCGAGCTTGAACGGCTCGTGAGCCAGCTCTACGCGCGCCTCATCCTCGGTGACGACGCGGCGCATGAAGCGCTGGCCCTCGCGGACGATGCGCTCCATCTCCTTCTTGATGGCCTTGAGATCCTCGGGAGTGAAGGGCTCGTCGACGCCGAAGTCGTAGTAGAAGCCGTCGGCGATCGGCGGACCGATCCCGAGGTTGGCCTGCGGACGGATGCGCTGCACGGCCTGCGCCAGCACGTGAGCTGTCGAGTGCCGAAGGATGTCGAGACCATCGGGGCTGTCGATCGTCACCGGTTCGACGGTGTCATCGGCCGTGACAACCGTCGCGAGATCCCGCAGCGTGCCGTTGACCCGCAGGGCCACCACGGAGCGATCGGAGAAGAGGGCGAAGCCGTCGGCGGGGTAGACCACGTCGGACGGGACGAGCGGTTGTGTCACAGCGAACTCCTGGGCGATGTCAGCTTCCAGGCTACCGAGCCTGACGGGGGCATCTGACCAGGTGGTTCACATGATCTGCCCGATGTAGGAGTACTTGACGAAGACCTCGGGCGCGAGCCCGGCCTCGTCAAGAACTCCTTGCACCGCTGCCATCATGTAGCGCGAGTCCCACCCCATGTACAGGTGGTGGTCATTGTCCAGGCTGTCCCAGTCACCGTTCCAGGCGCGGTCGTCATAGACAGGTCCGCCGCGCTTCGAGCAGTACGCGATCACCGCGTCACGCTGATCCGCCCAGAGCCGGTGGAAGATCCGGTTGAACAGGTACTTGATGTCGGGCACTTCCCAGTGCTCGCCGACGTACTCCACATACGAGAACTCGCGCTCCCACCCGCGCGGCCAACCGCGACGGGACATGGCATCGAGGATGGGCGTCAGGCCGTCGTCGTCGATCACGAGCGGCCCTCGGCGTCGCCACAGCGCCATGACCTGCCGAGCGAGCTCTGCCGAACGGGCGCTGATCGCCGCCGTTCCCCAGGAATCGACGGTCGCCAGCTGTCGACTGACGCTGAGCGCGCTCCGCGAGTACACGGCACGCTTGTCGGGGAAGTCTGCGTCGAAGACCTGAGCAGCGAGGTGCTCTTCGAGAAGCGTGAGGTTGCCGAGGGTCGCGGCAAGGGCTCGGTGGCTGTTCTGTTCGTCTTCCGTGTAGTCCTTCCACCGCCGCCCATCGCCGCCGGTCCACTCGTCCGAGGGCGCGGGAGGGAAGATGTGGTCGACAATGAGCTCATCATCGCTCGCATCAGCCTGGGCCAGCCGCGACAGGACGTACTCCGGGTGCGGCAGCGGGCTGTGCTTCAGCGCAACGCGTACCCGATCATCGGACGGCGTGAGGCGCGAGATCGCCGTCGCCAGCGCGTCGATGCCGTCCGATGATGCCCGGACAAGGCGCGCGACCAGGCGCTCCGATGAGGTGCCGACCACGTCGCGACGCAGCAGCAGCGACTGGAGGTCGTCGAGTACCTCCAGCAGTTGGTCGCGCCCGATCTCTCCTTCGCCATAGCGCGCACGGAGTGTCATCACGAGCGGATACATCCCGCGCCCGAACGTGTTTAGGTGATGCAGGCGCGCCCGGATGTCGGCATCCGGCTCTCTCGCGGGGTCAAGCAGGGTCGCATAGAGCTCAGCGAATGAGCGCCACTGCTGCGCCATGCTCCGAAGCATCGCGGGCTCGAGCCGTGGGAAGCGGGCGCGGAAGACGTCGTAAATGCCACGCCCCGACGCGGTCGTCGCGACCTCGCGCCCGCCGACCATCACCAGATAGTGGGCCCAGAACGAGGCGATGTGCTCGCCGGTGCTCTGCTCGATCGCGGCCCAGTACTCGTCTTCGATGATCAGCTGCTCGGCGTGTGACAGCCCCATGAGCACGTAGTTGTGGATCAGCTCATGATCGCGCAACGGTTCGCCCGTGGAGTTGAGGCTCTCGAAGATCTGTTGGGCGTTGGCGCCGGCACCGAGCGAGATCGCGACGTGCTCGAGACGCTGAAGTCCGCGCCAGATCCGGGCGACATCATCTGCAGGAATCTGGCTACGGAAGAACGCGTAGTTGTCAGCGAACCGCGACGGAGCCGGGGTAGTATCCGTGGTTCCGATGATCACGTCTCGGAAAGGAGCTGCCCACTCCCGATGCGGACGCAGCTTCGTTTCGCCGGTCCCCGGGTGAAGCAACACGCGCTCGAGCTCGGCGGCGAGAACCGGGTCTTCGTCACGGACGGTGTGAAACAGTGCACCGATGAGCAGCATCAGCGTTGTGATGCGTTGCTGCCCGTCGATCAGTACCCACTCCTCCGCTCCCCCGTCCTCCCCGCCTGCCCGAGACGCGTCGGCCGCGCTGAGGATCGATCCGATGAAGTGCATCTGATCATCGTCGCGATCGGCCACCGCACGGATGTCGCTGAGCAACTGCTCGCACCCACCGATATCCCAGCGGTACTGCCGCTGATACACCGGCACAACGATGGTCGCCTGCGCCGACGCGAGCCACGCGACAGTGTTGACAGCGTGAGCGCGGATGTTCGTCGCGGTGATCATCGAGTGTCTCCTCCGGCTTCGTGGACGACCCCGACGAGTCTAATAATCACGGCGGAAACGCCCAGGTCGCCGCGACATGCCGGAGGTAGGGTTGCCTAAGTTGGGCCTGTAAAAACGCGCTGGCCCACCGACCGAAAGGCACAACCCTATGGGTTACATCAAGAGCGCCGCTCTCGACGAGACCGGCTTCGTCGTTCTGGACAGCTACAACGAGCCTGTGGATCCGAAGGAATGGCTCGACATCGAGTATGTGGACTGGAAGTCCTCGGGCGACACGCGGTTTGCACCGTTGGCCTCGGCCAAGGGCGAGATCGAATGCAACGGCTTCTGGAACCACCAGCCGCCCCGCACCGACAAGGACGGCGTCTGGATCGACGCGCAGACCGAGCTTGCACCGACCCTCACCGCGCGGGCGAAGGAGCCGGGTGCGAACGTCGGACGGTGCCGCATCATCGAACTGCAGCCGAACTCGTACGCCGATTGCCTGTACAACCTGCACCAGGACGACAACAACCGTCTGAACCCTGACGGCACCGGATGGGTCGTGCGTGGGTTCTTCAACCTCACCGACGACAAGGACAGCTACTTCGTCCTGCGCGAGAACCGCACCGATCCGAGCATCGAGTACCGCATCGCCCTGCCGGCTGGCGCGCAGCTCATCGTCGACACGCAGCGCCTCTGGCACGCCGTCCACCACCAGGGCGACGAACCGCGCTACTGCCTGATCACCTCGTGGACCTCGGGCCCCGAACTGGATGCCTACATCGAGAAGTACAACGGCAAGCCGACGACCGAGTATTACCCGGTCTCCGAAGAGATCCGCGAAGCCGGCCAGGCCGAGCAGGCGCGTCGGGATGCCGCCCGCGCCGCGTACTACGCCGCGAAGGGACAGAAGGAGAAGCTCGCCATGAGCGAGGCCTGATTCTCGGCACAGACGCGAAGGCCCCCATCCGACGAAGGGTGGGGGCCTTCGTCATCGCCGCGGATCGTCGACCGCGCCAGCTCGCCGAAGTTCGATGAGGTACTCCTGGTCTGCATCCGCGAGGTAGTGGTCACCCGTCTGCGGATTCCGGATGGGGGCTCCGCCTGCACCGACGACGGCATCGAACGCCTCGGTGCTCAGCGCCGAACGAGGGTTGTCCAGCAACCACTCCTTCGTGGCATGCAGGCAACGGTGGATCCAGTGGTCGGACGAGTTCTCGCTCATGACGCCAGTATCTCGAGCCGGAGATCCGGCTGCTACCTCGCTGGCGTCACTGGTCGAAGAAATGCAAAACCCCCGGAACTCCGGGGGTTTCGGGTGGTGCGCGATACTGGGATCGAACCAGTGACCTCTTCCGTGTCAGGGAAGCGCGCTACCGCTGCGCCAATCGCGCCTAAAAGGCTTTTCAGTTGTGTCATGCGAGGTGGCGACGGGATTCGAACCCGTGTAAACGGCTTTGCAGGCCGGTGCCTAGCCGCTCGGCCACGCCACCGTGTGTGGTTCGACCCACGTGTCGTGTCTCCGAAGAGACCCCGCACTCGAGCGGATGACGAGACTCGAACTCGCGACCCTCACCTTGGCAAGGTGATGCGCTACCAACTGCGCTACATCCGCATTGCACCACCGTGTGGCGCTTGATCGACTTTAGTCGAGAATCGTCGCCGCGCAAAACCGAAACGGCTCCGCGCGTGTCGTGCAGCGAGGTCGTGTGCCAGGCCCCGAATCCGGTAAGATCGAGACTCGGCCCGCACGGGTCTTGGGCGATTGGCGCAGTTGGTAGCGCGCTTCCTTCACACGGAAGAGGTCATCAGTTCGAGTCTGGTATCGCCCACCACATCTCCCCCTCACTCCCGCGGCGCTGCATCCCAGCCATAGCGGCGACGCAGAGCGTTGGCGACGACCACGAAGCGATCGAGATCGAGCGCTGCAGCTTCACGACGCATCCCCCGGTGGTGCACGCTGTAGAGCTGTTCGACATCGACCCAGGATGGCCTCCCCTTCGCATCCCACGGCCCGGAGCCGATCGCGATGTAGTCGCGGTCTCCGTCATGCGATTGGCTGGTCAACCGTACGGCATACACGTGATCAGCGTCCTGCTGCCCGATCACGAGCACCGGGCGGTCTTTGCCCCGGCCATCGCCTTCCGCGTAGGGCACCCATGTCCACACGATTTCGCCAGCGTCAGCCTGCCCGTCGGGCTCGGGTGCGTAGCTGATCTTCAGGTCATCGGCACGGGGTGGTGCGATGAGCCGGGTGCGTGTGCCGTCGCGCGTGCTGCTCGGCGCAGCATCCACGTGCGATCTCTTGCGCCGCGGCGGAGCCAGCGCGGTGGCGACTCTGCGGACGAACGTCGACAGCCGGTTCACGTGGTCACCTTAGCCGCCGACGGTGCCGAGAAACGCCTCAGGGGCGCCGCGAACCAGTCGCGACGCCCCTGAGGACAAGGGAGATGAACTCCGAACGATCAGACCTGCTCGGCGAGCGAGTAGCCCTCTTCGCCGTGCACGCTGGTGTCGACGCCAGCGAGCTCGTCCTCGTTCTTGATGCGGAAGCCGATCGTCTTCTCGATCGCGAAGCCCA
This sequence comes from Microbacterium schleiferi, assembly GCF_015565955.1. Classification (NCBI taxonomy): domain Bacteria; kingdom Bacillati; phylum Actinomycetota; class Actinomycetes; order Micrococcales; family Microbacteriaceae; genus Microbacterium; species Microbacterium schleiferi. Next base: position 1,618,394 of record NZ_CP064760.1, read on the forward strand.
GGATCCAGGCGATCACGAAGGAGTAGATCAGCACACCGAAGGCGGCAATCGCCTGAACCGTGAGCTGCTCGATGCCACCGCCGAGGAACAGGCCGGTCTCGGTTGCGAAGAAGCCGAGGTACAGGGTTCCGACGACACCACCGACCAGGTGGATGCCGACCACGTCGAGCGAGTCGTCGTAGCCGAGCTTCCACTTGAGCTCGATAGCGAAGGCGCAGATCACACCGGTGACAAGACCGAGCAGGAGCGCCCAGCCGGGGGTGAGGAACGCACAGGCCGGGGTGATCGCGACCAGACCGGCGACAGCACCCGAAGCGGCGCCCACCGAGGTGGCCTTGCCGTCCTTGAACTTCTCGACGATCAGCCAGCCGATGATGGCTGCAGCGGTCGCACCGAGGGTGTTGATGACGATGATGCCAGCGAGGCTGTCGGGGCCCATGGCACCGTACGAGCCGTCACCGTTGAGCCAGTTGGCCTCGGCACCCGCGTTGAAGCCGAACCAGCCGAACCACAGGATCGACGCGCCGAGCATGACCAGGGGCACGTTGTGCGGCTTCTGGATGCCCTTCTGGAATCCGATGCGCTTGCCGAGAACAAGTGCGAGCGCGAGGGCCGCAGCACCTGCGTTGATGTGAACGGCAGTACCACCCGCGTAGTCCATCACGAAGATCCCGGACTCCTCGCCGAACAGCGTGGTACCGAGGTTCATGATCCAGCCGCCGCCCCAGACCCATGCGGCCACGGGGAAGTAGACGACCGTCGCCCACACACCGGCGAAGATCATCCACGATCCGAACCGCGCGCGGTCGGCGATGGCGCCCGAGATCAGGGCCACCGTGATGATCGCGAAGGTGGAGCCGAACAGTGCGAGCACGAAGTCGGAGCTCGAGAGCTCAGGCGACGAGAGCGCGAAGTTGGCGAAGGGGTTACCGCTGAAGTCCCAGGGGTTGGCGACGGCAGCCATGTTGAATCCGTACAGGATCCAGAGCACGGCGATCAGAGCCATCGCGCCGAAGCTCATCATCATCATGCTGATGACGCTCTTCGCCTTGACGAGACCACCGTAGAAGAAGGCGACGCCGGGCGTCATGAACAGGACTAGCGCCGACGAGGTAATACCCCAGGCGAGAGTTCCAGCATCCATTGAGAGTCCTCAATTCGTGTCGTGTGTCGAAAGTTGCACCGACGCGGGTAGTCGGGCACTTGCGGAGCCAGTCTCGCGGCGACCGGTTTCGCCCAGAGGGTGCCCCGTGTTTCGCGTCTGTTACACGACCCGCTCTCAGGTAAACATCAGGTTTCGGGCCACCCCGAGGTCGCCACGAAATTCACGCAAGCGTCGACGCGACGAGGCGTGAGATCGCTCGCAGGTACTTCTTTCGATAGCCGCCGGCCAACATCTCCTCGGGAAATACCCGGTCCAAGGTGGTGCCGGTCGCGCGGATCGGGATCTGCGCGTCATAGATGCGGTCGACCAGGGCAACGAACCGCAGCGCCGCAGACTGATCGGTGAAGACTGCCACGTCACGCAGACCCACGAGGGACACACCGTCGATGAGACGTATGTAGCGGGACGGATGCACGCGCGCCAGCTGAGCGACCACGTCATCGAATGCGTCATCGCTCACAAGCCCATCACCGGATGCCGACTCGATTGCCGCCGCGTACTCGGCCGCATCCAACGCCACCGCATGACCGTCGACGTTGCGGTGACGGAAGTCGGTGCCATCGATCCGAATGGTCTGGAAGCTCTCGGCCATAGCGTGGATCTCACGCAGGAAGTCCTGGGCGGCGAACCGCCCTTCGCCGAGTGCGTTGGGCGGCGTGTTGGATGTCGCGGCCAAGCGGGTACCCGAAGCCACCAGTTCGCCCAGCAACCGGGTCATCACCATCGTGTCGCCCGGGTCATCGAGCTCGAACTCATCGATGCAGAGTAGATCGGCACCGGTGAACAGCCGCACGACGTTCTGGTAGCCCAGGGCTCCGACGAGAGCCGTGTACTCGATGAAGGACCCGAAGTACTTCCGTCGCACCGGCATGGCGTGATAGATCGCTGCGAGCAGGTGCGTCTTACCGACACCGAACCCGCCGTCCAGATACACGCCGGGTTTCAGCTCGGGCTGCTTGGGGCGGCGTCGGAAAAGACCTCCGCGCGCCGCTTCGGTCCGCCCGCCGGCAAAGGCGATGAGCAGTTCCTTCGCTTCCTGCTGAGAGGGGAAGGCAGGATCAGCGCGATACGACTCGAACGACGCGTGAGCGAACTGCGGCGGCGGTGTGAGGGCCGCGACCATCTGGTCGCCGGAGAGTTCGGGGGAGCGCGTCGCGAGGTGCACGACGCCGGTGGGGCCGGATGCTGGCATGGGTGGCTTCCGCGGGAGGAGACGGATGCGGGCTGGCCGCGTGCCGCCTAGAGTCAGGGGGGCGGGACGACCCTCCTACTGTACGCGGGCGAGCGCGGCCTCCGGTGCCAGTCGCGAGCTGGGCGCGACCGCGGAACACCGAGCGGATGCCGCTGCGCCGCACTGAGAGAGGACTGAGCAGTGATCGTCACCGACCTGTCGCCGCGAACGCTGGGCACCGTCGACATCGACGCTGACCGGGATGCCGCGCGAGAGTGGATCGGCCAGCGTTACGCGACCGTCGCGCCGGACTGCGTGCGCTTGAACATGATCACCTCGCTCACGGGGTCCGCCGTCGGGGCCGATGGCACGAGCGAGACCCTCACCGGCGGTGCGGATCGGTTGATCCTCAGCGCCATACGAGCGGCAGCTGACGCGGTCATCGTTGGCGCGCAGACAGTGCGCGCAGAGGGGTACCTCCTCCCCCGGTCTGCGACGCTCGCGGTCGTGACGCACTCCGGCTCCCTGGAGGGGCTGCGCGTCCCGCCAGATCACCAGCGACCGCTCGTGGTCCTGTGTCCCGAGTCTCGAACGGGCCAGGTCGAGGCATCCGTCGCGCATCTTCCCGCTGAAGTCGTCGGCCTGGCCGGAGACGAACCGACGCCGGCACAGATCGTCGATGCACTCCAGGCTCGCGGTCTGCGCCGCCTGGTGTGCGAGGGCGGGCCGTCGTTGGCGCGACAATTCGCGGCGGCGAAGATCATCGACGAATACTGCATCACGGTCGCCCCGAGGCTGACGCCGGCCGACCACCCGTTCCTCGGGATCACCACAGATATCGAGACCGAGGTCGTGGGTCACCTCGTCGATGAAGCGGGATTCACCTATCTGCGGCTGCGTTCTCTGTGACAAGTCCGTGCTGGGTCAGCCAGCGCGTGATGCGTCCGGTCCAGCGCTCTTGGTCGTAGTTCCACAGCTTGGTGTGACGGGCCACGCTGAACACGTCGAGTTCGACCAGGTCGGGACGCGCAACCACGAGGTCGTGGGAGGCATCCGAGGGAACGAACCCATCATCGTCGCTGTGCAGGACGAGGATCGGATGCCGCAACTCCGCGGCGCGGGCGAGAACGTCCAGTCTGCGGAAGGGAATCGCCGCGCCCGAACCCGTGAGCGCCGTCGCCCAATCGGCACCGAGCACGGTGATTGCCAGTCGTGTGATCGGCGCGGGCAGCTTCAGTTCCCGAGCCTGGTAGTCGAGAATGTTGCGCCAGTCGATGGCAGGCGAGTCCAGGATGAGGCCGACAATGAGGTCGCGGTGGGCAGAGTTCAGGGCGAGCTGCAGTGAAATCGCTCCGCCCATGGACCAGCCCATCACGATGACCTTCTTCGCTCCGCGACGCCGTGCGAACCCGACCGCGGCATCGACATCCCGCCACTCCGTCGCTCCGAGCATGTAGGTGCCGGATCGACTGCGTGGGGCCTCGCCGTCGTTGCGGTACGAGACCACGAGCGAGGTGATGCCTAGCCCGTGGAAGACGGGGACTGCCCGCAGACACTCGGCCCGGGTCGCACCGCGGCCGTGTACCTGGATCACCCACGTATCGCCGTCGCCGGCAGGAAACAACCACGCGGGGCACGGCCCGAGCGCCGAGCCGACGAGCTCAGGGCTGAAGGCGAGGTGCAGTTCTTCGGGCCGCTCGTAGTACCAGCCGCTGAAGGCGGCGTCGCGGGCGATCCGGGACTGCGGACCGACGTGAGTCAGCAGCTTGCGCTTGACGGTCTCGGGCGTCTCGGTCAGGACGGAGCCGACCTTCAGATATCGCTCCGTGCCCGACGTGAACAGGCCGTAGCGGCCGGGGAGTTCGGTGTCGGGGGTTCGCGTGAGAGTGATGGTCTGCGCCGACGTGTCCAGTTCCAGGATGCGGCAATCGGGGATCCGCGCAGCTGGCGTCACCACCTTGCGTGCCATGCGGACGGCGATCCCGCCCCAGAGCGCGAGGACCGCACCCAGGGCCATCGATATCACCGCGAGAGCCGTTCTGACGACGACGGCGTACGGGGTGGAGGCGGCGCGCCTGGACTCGACCATGGGGTCCTCACTCTAGTCTGTCGGGGTGACCGGAGACCTTCTGTCGGGGGTGGCGTTCGACGACGTGGCCGCGGCGATTCGCGAGACCACCTTTCGCGACGACCTCACGGTCCGCGAGATTTCAGCCCCCTCGGGGCTCGCTCCTCACGCGCTGGCGTTGGCAGCGGATGTGAGACCCGAAGCATCAGGCGAGGACTCAGCCTACGGAACTGGTCGCTTCATCCTGTTGCATGACCCGGACGAGCCCGCCCAGTGGAACGGCTCCTGGCGGATCGTCTGCTTTGCGCAGGCGCCGCTTGAGCCCGAGATCGGCATGGACGCCCTGCTGGCCGAGGTCACCTGGTCGTGGCTCACCGATGCTTTGCAGGCACATTCCGCGACCTATCACTCCCCCTCGGGCACCGCGACAAAGACCCTCTCGAAGGGATTCGGCACTCTCGCCGAGGAAGGCGACGGCGCTCAGATCGAATTGCGGGCGTCGTGGACACCGACCGCGAACCTCGGTGCACATGTTGAGGCCTGGGCGGAGCTGGTGTGCATGCTTGCCGGGCTTCCGCCGGGTTCCGAGCAGATCGCGACAGTGACATCTCGCAGGGTGAGCCGTGGCTGAGTACACCGTCATCACCGATGCCGAGGCGCTGACCGCCGCCGCCGCCCGACTCGCCGACGGAGAGGGCCCGGTCGCCGTCGATGTCGAGCGCGCCTCCGGGTTTCGTTATTCACAGCGCGCGTATCTCGTGCAGCTCTTCCGTCGGGGTGCTGGCGTCATCCTGATCGACCCTCCGGCCATCGGTGGGGACTTCTCGGCTCTCCAACAGGCGATCGGCGACACCGAGTGGATCTTCCACGCGGCGAGCCAGGATCTGCCGTCGCTGCGTGAGATCGGCCTGGAACCGCCGACGCTCTTCGATACCGAGCTGGCGTCGCGACTGCTGGGCCGCGATCGCGTCGGCCTCGGCGCCGTCGTGGAAGAGACACTGGGCATCACTCTCGCAAAGGCCCACTCGGCATCCGACTGGTCGACCCGTCCGCTTCCGCAGTCGTGGCTCGAGTACGCCGCACACGATGTCGAGTATCTGATCGACGTGCGCGACATCCTCGTTCGGCAGCTCGCGGATTCCGGCAAGACAGAGTTCGCGGCACAGGAGTTCACCGCAGTCCTCACCCGGGAACCGAAGGCCCCGCGAGAGGACCCGTGGCGCCGACTCAGCGGTCTGCACACGGTGCGAGGACGGCGCGGCCTGGCTATCGCACGGGCGCTCTGGCTCGCTCGCGAAGACCTTGCGATCACGCAGGATGTCGCACCGGGCCGGCTTGTCCCCGACCGCGCCCTTGTCGCGGCGATCCTGGCGGACCCGAAGACCAAGCAGCAGTTGGCAGCGATCAAGGAGTTCACCGGGCGTGCGAGCCGTTCTGAACTCGACCGCTGGTGGGCCGCGTTCGAAGCAGGCAGAGCCGATCCGGAGCTCCCGCCCGAGCGGCTGCGCGGCACAGACACCATGCCGCCGGTCAGAGCATGGGCCGATCGCGCGCCCGCCGCCGACGCTCGACTGAAGGCAGCGAAGCCGGCCGTCGATGAGCGGGCGCAGTCGCTGCAGATGCCGGTCGAGAACCTCCTCACCCCTGAACTGCTTCGACGCGTCGCGTGGGCGCCCCCCTCCGTCATCGACGCCGACACGATCGGCCAGTCGCTGGCGGCGCTCGGCGCGCGGCCCTGGCAGATTGAGCAGACTGCACAGGTGATCGCCGAAGCCTTTGTGGAATCCGCTCAACCGCCGGCAGAGGCCTCGGAGACCGCTTCGTAGGTTCGACCCAACCGATTCCAGCCGATTTGGACCCCTTCCTAGGCTGGCGTCATTCCCAATTCTTTGGAGGCAGAGTGGCCGAGATGTCGGACGTCTTCTTCGTCGACGGTATGCGTACCCCCTTCGGGCGCGCGGGCGAGAAGGGCATGTACTGGAACACCCGCGCTGATGACCTGGCGGTCAAGGCGATCATCGGGCTGATGGAGCGCAATCCTGAGGTTCCGAAGGACCGCATCGACGACGTTGCGATCGCCGCGACCTCGCAGACGGGCGATCAGGGTCTGACGCTCGGGAGGTCGGCAGCAATCCTGGCCGGGTTGCCGATGACCGTTCCGGGCTTTGCCATCGACCGCATGTGTGCGGGAGCGATGACGAGCGTCACCACGATGGCTGGGTCGATCGGCTTCGGCATGTACGACCTCGCGATCGCCGGCGGCGTCGAGCACATGGGGCGCCACCCGATCGGATCCAACGCTGACCCCAACCCCCGCTTCGTCGCGGAGAAGATGGTCGACCCTGGTGCGCTCAACATGGGCGTCACCGCCGAGCGCTTGCACGATCGCTTCCCGCAGCTGACAAAGGAACGCGCAGACCGCTTCGGCATGCTGAGTCAGCAGAAAGCGCAGGCGGCCTACGACGCCGGGAAGATCCAGCCCGATCTGGTAACCGTCGCCATCAAGAACGCTGACGGCGCCTGGGGGCTTGCGACCGAAGACGAGGGGCGCCGCCCCGAGACGACGATGGAGGGGCTGGCATCGCTGAAGACCCCGTTCCGTCCGCATGGTCGTGTCACCGCGGGCACGTCGTCACCGCTCACCGACGGCGCCACGATGGGGCTGCTGGCCAGTGGTGACGCCGTCAAGCAACTGGGGCTTGCGCCGAAGATGCGACTGGTGTCGTTCGCGTTCGCGGGGGTCGAGCCCGAGATCATGGGAATCGGTCCGATTCCCTCGACCGAAAAGGCTCTGCAGAAGGCAGGCTTGACGATCGATGACATCGGACTGTTCGAACTCAACGAGGCCTTCGCGGTGCAGGTGATCTCACTCCTCGACCACTTCGGCGTCGCGGATGACGACCCTCGCGTGAACCAGTGGGGCGGTGCGATCGCCCTTGGCCACCCCCTGGCGGCATCCGGCGTGCGTCTCATGATCCAACTTGCTGCGCAGTTCGCCGAGCGTCCCGACGTTCGGTACGGCCTGACCGCCATGTGCGTGGGACTTGGGCAGGGCGGATCGGTCGTCTGGGAGAACCCGCACTACACCGGCAAGAAGAAGAAGTAGGAGTTCGCCGCCATGACCAACTACGACGAGATCGACTTCTCGCCGCTGGATGCCCTCGCCGATGGCGAGGTCATCACGCGCTCGATGGTGACCGACGTGCGCCTTGCTTCCGGCGCCGTGCTGGCCCTCATCACGCTGGACAACGGGCGGGACCACACCCGCCCGAACACCCTCGGGCCGGCGACACTCAAAGAACTCGGCGAAACCCTCGACGCTCTGAGCGCCCGCGCCGCTGCCGGTGAGATCCAGGCTGTCGCCATTACCGGCAAGCAGTACATTCTCGCGGCTGGTGCCGACCTCAGCGATGTTTCGCGGGTTCCCTCCGCAGAGATCGCCAAGCTCATCGCCCAGCGGGGGCATCAGGTGCTCGGCAAGCTTTCGAGTCTCGGCGTGCCCTCATTCGCCTTCGTGAACGGGCTTGCACTCGGTGGCGGCCTTGAGATCGCGCTGAACTCCACGTACCGCACGGTGGATGCCTCGGCCGCCGCGATCGCCCTCCCGGAGGTCTTCCTGGGCATCATCCCGGGCTGGGGCGGGGCTTACTTGCTCCCGAACCTCATCGGTATCGAGAATGCGCTTGAGGTCGTCATCTCGAACCCGCTCAAGCAGAACCGGGTACTCAAGCCGCAGCAGGCGTTCGACCTCGGCATCATGGATGCCATCTTCCCGGCGGCCAACTACCTCGAGGACTCGCTGCGCTGGGCAGACGGTGTTCTCACGGGCGCCGTCAAGGTCGAGCGCAAGAACGAACCGGGCAAGATCGAGCGCCTGACCAAGTGGCCGATTGCGATCAAGATGGCCCGCGGGATGCTCGAGAGCCGTATCGGCACGGTGCCCCGCTCCCCCTACGCCGCTCTGGACCTGCTCGACAAGGCCAAGGGCGGAACGAAGGCGGAGGGCTTTGCCCGTGAGGATGACGCGCTGACCGACCTCATCACGGGTGATCAGTTCGCGGCATCCATGTACGCGTTCGACCTGGTGCAGAAGCGCGCGAAACGGCCCGTCGGCGCGCCCGACAAGGCGCTTGCCAAGAAGGTCCAGAAGGTCGGCATCATCGGTGCCGGGCTCATGGCCAGCCAGTTCGCGCTGTTGTTCGTGCGCAAGCTCCAGGTGCCGGTGCTGATCACCGATCTCGATCAGGCACGTGTCGACAAGGGACTCGCCTACATCCACGAGGAGATCGGAAAGCTCGAGCAGAAGGGCCGTCTCGACGGGGACGGAGCGAATCGGCTCCGTGCCCTCATCCACGGCACCACCGACAAGAGCGAGTACGCCGACTGCGACTTCGTGATCGAGGCCGTCTTCGAAGAGGTCGGTGTCAAGCAGCAGGTCTTCGGTGAAATCGAGAAGATCGTCCCCGCGGACGCGATCCTCGCCACCAACACCTCATCGCTGTCGGTCGAGGAGATCGGAGAGAAGCTCGAGCACCCCGAGCGGCTCGTCGGCTTCCACTTCTTCAACCCGGTCGCGGTCATGCCGCTGATCGAGATCGTGAAGACTCCCACGACCAACGAGGCTGCTCTGTCCACCGCGTTCGTCGTTGCCAAGGGGCTCGGCAAGAACGCCGTCCTCACGGCTGACGCGCCCGGCTTTGTCGTCAACCGGCTGCTCGCGAAGGTCATGGGAGAGGCAGCTCGCGCCGTGTACGAGGGAACGCCCCTGCTCACGGTTGAGAAGGCCTTCGGCCCCCTGGGCCTGCCGATGACGCCGTTCCAGCTCATCGACCTTGTCGGCTGGAAGGTCGCCGCGCACGTTCAGGACACCATGGCTACCGCGTTCCCGGAGCGTTTCTACGCGAACGCGAACTTCCACGAACTCGCCGAACTACCGCAGGTCGTCGAGAAGGACAAGAACGGCAAGGTCACCGGCTGGACCAAGGCTGCCGAGAAGGTCCTCAAGCCGGCGATCGGAACCGCTCCCGCGGGGGAAGACGAGATCCTCCGCCGCGTTCAGGACGGGTTGGCACAGGAGATCCACGTCATGCTCGATGACGGCGTGGTCCCCGAGGTGGAAGACATCGATCTGTGTCTCATCCTCGGCGCCGGCTGGCCCTTCATCGACGGCGGCGCGTCGCCCTACCTCGACCGCGAGGGTGCATCGCAGCGCGTGTTCGGTGGCACATTCCACGAACCCCCGATCCGAGGAATCGCCGCGACCTGACTCGGTCGAAAGCAACGATGTGGGGCCCGGATTCGTCCGGGCCCCACATCGTTGCTGGGGTGGTGTCTCAGTCGCGGCGCTCTGCGAACTCCGCGATCAAATCGGCACCGTTCTCGGCGCGACGCGCGATCGGGATCCGGGTGCCGAGAACTTGAGCGACGACATCCTGAGCGATCTTGCTGGCGACGAGGCCGGCATCCTCGAGGATCTGTTCACGGCTCGCGTGCGCGATGAACTCGTCGGGAAGCCCGAGCTCATCGACGGCGGTATCGACGCCAGCTTCCCGCAGGACCTGACGAACTCGCGTTCCGATCCCGCCGACACGGATGCCGTCCTCGATCGTAATGACGAGTCGGTGCGCGGCGGCAAGATCGATGACAGAGGGCTGGACAGGGATCACCCAGCGCGGGTCGATGACCGTGGCACCTATCCCCTGGTCCCGCAGGCGGGCGGCGACATCCATGGCGATATGCGCCATCGGCCCGATCCCGATCAACAGGACATCTTCCGCGCCTCCGCGCGCCAGCACGTCGACCCCGTCTTCGAGCCGTTCCACGGCGGGAAGATCGGGGAGCACTGACCCCTTCGGGAACCGCACCACCGTTGGCGCATCAGAAACGGTCACGGCCTCGCGGAACTCTTCGCGCAAACGCTCTGCATCGCGCGGCGCGGCGATACGGATGTTCGGCACGAGCTGCAGCATCGCGAGATCCCACACGCCGTGGTGACTGGGACCATCCGGCCCGGTGACTCCAGCACGATCGAGCACGAAGGTGACGCCCGCGCGGTGCAGCGCGACATCCATCATGACCTGGTCGAACGCTCGGTTCATGAACGTCGCATAGATCGCCACAACGGGGTGCAGGCCCCCGAAAGCGAGACCCGCAGCAGATGCGACAGCGTGCTGCTCCGCAATACCCACGTCGTAGACCCGCTGCGGGAAGCGCTCCGCGAACGGTTGCAGGCCCGTCGGGCGCAGCATCGCGGCGGTGATCGCGATGACGTCCTCGCGTTCGGTACCGACCTCGACGAGCTCCTGCGCAAAGACATCCGTCCACGCTGACGCGCCGGAGCCACCTACGGGCTCCCCCGAGACCGGGTCTATGCGGCCAACGGCGTGGAACTGGTCAGCCACATCCCGAAGGGCTGGCTCGTAGCCCCGGCCCTTCTCGGTGATCGCGTGCACGATCACCGGCGCTCCGTGTTCCTTCGCCAGCTCGAGCGTCTCGATCAGCATCGGGAGGTCATGGCCGTCGATCGGGCCGAGGTATTTGATATCGAGGTTCGAGTACAGCGCCTCGTTATTCGTGAAGCGGGAGAGGAAACCCCGGGTTCCCCGCGGACACCGCGGTAGAAGGCGCGGGCCGCGGGACCGAGCCGACTCGAGATCCGGTCGGAGCGCTTCCGAAGTGTCTCGTAGCTGGATGCCGTGCGCACGCGATTCAGGTATCGCGCCATGCCGCCGATGGTTGGTGCATAGGAGCGCCCGTTGTCATTGACGACGATGACCAGGTTTCGATCGTTGTCGTCGGAAATGTTGTTGAGGGCCTCCCACGTCATCCCTCCGGTGAGGGATCCATCGCCGACAACGGCGACCACGTGCCGGTCGCGGCGCCCCGTTCTGGCAAAGGCGCGGGAGATCCCGTCTGCCCAGCTGAGAGAGCTCGACGCGTGCGAAGACTCGACGACGTCGTGTTCACTCTCGGAGCGCTGCGGATACCCGGCGAGACCCTCGCGGCTGCGCAACTGCGAGAAGTCCTGCCGGCCCGTGAGGAGCTTGTGGACGTACGACTGATGGCCGGTGTCGAAGATGATCGGGTCGTCAGGCGAGGAGAAGACGCGGTGAAGAGCGATGGTCAGCTCGACAACACCGAGGTTCGGCCCCAGATGACCACCGGTGCGCGCGACGTTCTCGATCAGGAACGAGCGCACCTCTTCCGCGAGTTCGCAGAGCTGGTCCGTCGTGAGAGCGTCCAGATCCCGTGGTGAGCGGATCGTGGGCAAAAGAGCCATCTCACTCCTCCCGTCGGATGCCGCCCCGTCTGGGATGACATCTGGCAAGTCTATCGAGGAGCCGCTGGGCGGGATCTGGCACTGCCGTGTTTCGATCCCGCCCAGCTGTCATCTCGAGCAGCGCGGCCGCGACGCTCAGACGAGCGAGCGCAGGACGTACTGCAGGATGCCGCCGTTGCGGTAATAGTCGGCCTCACCGGGGGTGTCGATGCGCACGATCGCGTCGAACTCGACGGTCTGCTTCCCGGCGGGCGAGAACTCGCTGGGCTCCGCGGTCACGCGCACCGTCTTGGGCGTCACGCCCTCGTTGAGCTGCTCGAGTCCCGTGATGCTGATGACCTCGGTGCCATCCAGACCGAGGGACTTCCAGCTCTCCCCGGTGGGGAACTGCAGCGGCACGACGCCCATGCCGATGAGGTTGGAGCGGTGGATGCGCTCGAAGCTCTCGGTGATGACAGCCTTGACGCCGAGCAGGTTCGTTCCCTTGGCTGCCCAGTCACGCGAGGAACCCGATCCGTACTCCTTGCCGCCGAACACGACGAGCGGGATGCCCTGATCCTGGTAGTTCATGCTCGCGTCGTAGATGTAGGACTGCGGGCCGCCCTCCTGCGTGAAGTCGCGGGTGTAGCCCCCCTCCACGACCTGGCCGTCGTTGACGGCGGCGACGAGTTCGTTCTTGAGGCGGATGTTCGCGAAGGTGCCGCGAATCATGACCTCGTGGTTACCGCGGCGCGAGCCGTAGGAGTTGAAGTCCTTCTGCGCGACGCCGTGCTCGGCGAGGTACTGGGCGGCAGGGGTTCCGGCCTTGATGTTTCCCGCGGGGCTGATGTGGTCGGTCGTGACCGAGTCGCCGAGGGTAGCCATGACCCGAGCACCGCGGATGTCGCTCACCGGGGTGAGGTCCATCGTCATGCCGTCGAAGTAGGGGGCCTTGCGAACGTAGGTGGAGTTCGCGTCCCACTCGAACTGCGCGGCATCCGGGGTCGGGAGACTGCGCCAGCGCTCGTCGCCGTCGAACACTGTCGCGTACTGCTTGATGAACTGCTCACGCGAGATCGACGAGTCGATCACCGCCTGAACCTCTTCGGTCGAGGGCCAGATGTCCTTCAGGAACACGTCGTTCCCGTCCTGGTCCTTACCGAGCGGGTCGGTTTCGAAGTCGAAGTTCATCGAGCCCGCGAGAGCATAAGCGACCACGAGCGGCGGCGACGCCAGGTAGTTCATCTTCACGTCCGGGCTGATCCGACCCTCGAAGTTCCGGTTGCCCGAGAGCACCGCGGTCACGGCGAGGTCGTGATCGTTGATCGCTGCCGACACTTCGTCGATGAGCGGACCGGAGTTGCCGATGCAGATGGTGCAGCCGTAGCCGACGGTGTAGAAGCCGAGGCCTTCGAGCGCCTTGTCGAGGCCGGAGGACTCGTAGTAGTCGGTGACGACCTTGGAGCCGGGGCCGAGCGTCGTCTTGACCCACGGCTTGCGCTCAAGGCCCTTGTCGACAGCCTTCTTGGCCAGCAGGCCCGCGGCGAGCATCACCGACGGGTTGGAGGTGTTGGTGCACGAGGTGATCGCGGCGAGGGTCACGGCGCCGTTGTCGAGCAGGTAACTCTGGCCCTCGGGAGTCGTCACCTTCACGGGCTTGGATGCCGCCGCCGGGCCTCCCGAGGAGATGAGGACGTCGTGGACGTGCCCGTCTTCGTCGCCGGGTTCCCCGCCCGGGTCGGATGCGGGGAAAGACCCCTGCGACTCGAGGTCGACGATCGACTCGGATGAGCTGGCCGTGGCGTAGTTGAGGATGTCCTTTTCGAACTGCGACTTGGCTTCCGAAAGGAGGATGCGATCCTGCGGGCGCTTGGGCCCGGCGATCGAGGGCACGACGGTGCCGAGATCGAGCTCCATGTACTCGCTGAACGCGAGCTCACGCGCCGGGTCGTGCCACATCGCCTGCAGCTTCGCGTACGCCTCGACCAGCGCGACAGTCTGCTCGTCGCGCCCGGTCAGGCGCAGATAGTCGAGCGTGACGTCGTCGATCGGGAACATGGCGGCGGTCGAGCCGAACTCGGGGCTCATGTTGCCGATGGTCGCGCGGTTGGCCAGGGGCACGGATGCCACGCCTTCGCCGTAGAACTCGACGAACTTGCCGACGACACCATGCTTGCGAAGCATGTCGGTGATCGTCAGAACGACGTCGGTCGCCGTCACGCCTGCCGGGATGGAGCCGGTGAGCTTGAAGCCCACGACCCGCGGGATGAGCATGGAAACGGGCTGACCGAGCATTGCTGCCTCGGCCTCGATGCCGCCGACGCCCCACCCGAGGACACCCAGACCGTTCACCATCGTGGTGTGGGAGTCGGTGCCGACACAGGTGTCGGGATAGGCGCGCAGGACGCCGTCGACCTCGCGGTCGTAGACGACCTTCGCGAGGTGTTCGATGTTGACCTGGTGAACGATGCCGGTGCCGGGCGGAACGACCTTGAAGTCGTCGAAGGCCGTCTGACCCCACCGCAGGAACTGGTAGCGCTCACCGTTGCGCTCGTACTCGATCTCGACGTTGCGCTCGAGCGCGTTCGGCGTGCCGAAGAGGTCGGCGATAACCGAGTGGTCGATCACCATCTCTGCCGGCGAGAGCGGGTTGATCTTGGCGGGATCACCACCGAGGGCGCTGACGGCCTCGCGCATCGTCGCAAGGTCGACGATGCAGGGAACACCGGTGAAGTCCTGCATCACGACGCGTGCGGGCGTGAACTGGATCTCGGTGTCGGGATCGGCATCCGGGTTCCACGAACCCAGCGCCTGGATCTGCTCCTTCGTGACGTTCGCACCGTCTTCGGTGCGAAGGAGGTTTTCCAGAAGAACCTTCAAGCTGAAGGGGAGCTTCTCGTATCCGGCGACCGAGTCGATCCGGAAGATCTCGTAGTCGGTCTCCCCGACTGTCAGTGTGCTCTTGGCACCGAAGCTGTCAACGGTGGACATGTGTGCTCCTTCGTCGGCGGAGGCGGGAAGCCATTCGCTCCCCATCTTGTTCGTCCGCTTCAGACCCTGCCAGCAAGGTGAGCCTTACCCGACCGGAAGCGGAAAAATATCTTGACGTCAAGATAAATCTTATCACTCGGTGCGGCGCGGATACAGCGCCCGAACCACGAGCCACGTGACAGCGATGAGGGGTGCGAACAGCGGAATGCCCATCAGGAGCTTGGTCGTTCCCAGCCCGGTGACATCGCCGGCGAAGTAGAACGGCAGCTGAACGATGAGTCGAGCTGCGAACAGCCCGGCCCAGGCTATCGAGAGCCAGAAGAACACCCGACGCTTGCGCGGGTCCCGCCGCCACGCGGTCCCCTCACCCATGAGGAATCCCACGGCAAGTCCGATGAGAGACCAGCCCACCAGCGCCGACACGAGAAACGCCGAACCATAGATGGCGTTGGTCACGAAGCCGAGAACGAAGTTGTCTTCGGCTCGGCCGGTCCACAGCGCGAGCGCGGCGGCGACGGCTGCCGCAATCAGTCCACCCAGCGCGGCGTTTACCGACGAGCGCGAAAGGAGGCGAACCACGGTGAACACCAGCGCAAGCCCCACCGACGCGCCCAGCGAAAGCAGGAGCTCGGTCGTGAGCGTGTAGAGCACCAGGAACGCGAGACTCGGCAGAACCGATTCGAGGATGCCGCGCCACCCGCCGATGGCAGCCCAGACCGCTCGCCCGGTCGTGACATCCTGTGCGGGATCCAGGCCCGCGCGCCGCGCCGCTTCACCGAGAGCCGCGCTCACGGCATCCGAGACCCGCGGCTGCTCGGTTCCCGCCGAGGCCGCGCTGGCGTCGGATTCCTCGGGCTGCGATGCGTTCTCGCCGCCGGTGTGGGGAGTGCTCACGGGCTGCCCGGGGTTGCCGGCATCCGGAGCGGAATCAAATCGCGCGGCGGCATCGGCGTCGTGCCGCGCACGACGACGATCGAGCGGAAGAGATCCTCGACCTGCGCTGCAGCATCGACGTCGGTTGCCGCGGCACCGCCGACAACGCCACGCAGGAACCACCGCGGTCCGTCGACGCCGATGAAGCGAGCAATGCGCTTGCCCGCCGACGGATCGGTACCGGCCACGACGGGCACTTCCGCCAGGAGTTCGGGTCCGAGTGGGCCCTGGCGCTCCTCGACGCGACCGCCCTGCTGGCGGATCTGCGCGCGGATCTGGTCGCGTGTCTCGTTCCACAGCCCGGTAGACCTCGGGGCTGCGAATGCCTGGACCTGCAGCGTGGAGCCGGCGTAGTCCAGGCCCACGGCGACGATGCGCTTGGTCTGCTCCTCGACTTCGAGGCGCAGGTTCAAGCCCTCGCGGGGCAGGATCTTGATGGCACCGAGGTCGATGTAGGGACGTACCGCCCGGGCTTCTGCCTCATCGAACGGGCCCGACTGTTCTCGGTCCGCCGGCGCGGACTTGGCGTCCTTGTCGATCCCGTCAGCTGTCCCATCCGGTGAACTGCCGTCGATCTGCTCCGTCATCGCGCTGCGCTCCGTCCCATGCCCTCAACGCTACCGCCGACGTAGCCGGTCGATCCGAAACCACCCTCACCGCGAACACTGTCGGGCAGCTCCTCGACGGGCAGGAACTGGGCGATGGTCACGGGCATGATGATCAGTTGAGCGATGCGATCGCCAACGGCAATCTCGTACGCTTCGCGCGCATCGGTGTTGAGAAGGCAGACCTTGATTTCGCCTCGGTACCCCGCATCCACGGTGCCGGGCGCGTTCACAACCGTGATTCCGTGCTTGGCGGCCAGACCGCTGCGGGGAACGACGAAGGCGGCATATCCCTCCGGCAGCGCGATGCGAACGCCCGTACCGACCAGCGCCCGCTCCCCCGGTTCGAGGCGCACCGCCTCGGCGGCGACCAGATCAGCACCCGCGTCACCGGGGTGGCTGTACGTCGGCGGGTGGGCGGCGATAATGGGGATGTCCACGGATGGGGTCACGCAACGAGGGTAGTGCAGAACACAATGGCGACGACGAGAGTCCACTCCGCGGCTGACTACCGCGAACGGCTAGGGCCGTCGCTCTGGGTGATCGTGTCGGCGGCGGTGGTCGCACCGATGGCCGCCCTCGTCCTCGCCCCGATCGACACAACGGTCGCGCTGACCGTCGGAGCTGCGATCGGTGTGATCGCGATCGCGCTCCTGGTGTGGGTAAGCCCCGTCGTGCGCGTCTCTGACGGTCGCGTCATGGCGGGTCGCGCCTGGATCGCTACGGGCTACCTGGGCGAGCCCGTGGCTCTGACGGGCGAGGACGCGCGCTTCGCACGAGGCCCGGGGCTCGACGCGACGGCGTGGCACGTGATCCGCGGTGGGATCGACGGTGTCGTGGTCGTTCCCGTCATCGACCCTGATGACCCCGCGCGAGCGTGGGTCATTTCAAGCCGAACGCCAGACCGGCTGGCTGCCGCGATCAGCCGCGCCCAAGCAGGTCGCTAGACCGACGCTGCTCCGGCGCGGCGAGCGTTCAGGCGGCGCATTCCTTGCAGATGATGCCGGCCGCCTCTTCGTGGTCGACCTGCGAGCGGTGCTTCACGAGGAAGCAGCTCGCGCACGTGAACTCGTCCTGCTGGGGAGGAAGCACCACGACGTCGAGTTCGAGGTCAGAGAGGTCCGCGCCGGGCAGCTCGAAGCCAGAAGGGTTGTCAGAGTCGTCGACGTCGACAGAACCCGACATCTTGTCGGGGACCCGCTCCTTGAGCGCCTCGATGGACTCGCTGTCGTCGTCGCTCTTGCGGGGTGCGTCGTAGTCGGTGGCCATTCTCTACTTCCGTTGCGTGATGCTGTGGTGCGGTGCTGCGGGGCCGCGGTGGGCGGCGATAGTTTGCACGACGGATCAGGATTTAGCAAATGCTCGCTCCGTGTGCCGACGTGGACGAAACGGACGGCGCGCGATGGATATTCCCTGGGGCGCCCGTCCGGTGTGCCACCATGGGGCCGACACGCCGAAGAGGCACGGGAGGAGCGTGGGATGGAACAGCTCAAAGTCATCGCAACGGAAGACGATCAGCTCATCCTCGCGACGGAGTCGGGTGACAGATTCACGCTCGCCCTCGACGACGCGCTGGCCTTTGAGGTACGTCGGGCCAGGCGCGCGCGCGAGTCCGACATCTCGGCAGCTCGGCCGAGTCCCCGCGACATCCAGACGCAGATTCGCGCTGGACTCAGCGCGGAAGAAGTCGCGGAGCTTCTGGGCGCTCGCGTCGAAGACGTTCGCCGGTTCGAGGGACCTGTGCTCGCCGAGCGGGAGCACGTGCTCAACCAGGCCTTGGCAGTCCCCGTCCTCGTTTCTGCCGAACTCGAACCCGACGGGGAGTCCACCTTCGGGGCTGCCGTGCGCGCGAAGCTCATCGAGGCCAGCGCCGTCGCCGAGCGATGGACCAGTTGGAAGGATGCGACCGGCTGGGTGATCAAGCTCGAGTTCCGCACCGGGGACGTCGACCGCGACGCCCGGTGGGGATTCGACCCTCGGCGCACGACACTCTCACCACTGAACGCCGACGCGACGCAGCTCTCACGGCAGGGGGCGCTGCCCGACGGTCTCATCCCCCGGCTTCGCGCGCTTGACCCCTCGCCGTCCAAGGACGACTCGCGTTTCGATTCGGGGGCGTTCGGCCCGCGTCGGGATGACGAACCGGCACGGGAGGCAGAGCGACCCGCTGACCGCACTCCGGAGCGCGCAAGCGCAGCAGTTCGTGAGGCAGCGACCAAGCGCGCCGCCGATCCCGTGGTGACCACATCTCCCGAAACGGCAGATCTTCTCGAAGCGCTGCGTCGGCGCCGCGGTCAGCGCGAATCCGCTCCGGACGCGTCAGCCGAGGAGGCAGAACGCGCACCCGTGGCGTTGTTCGATGCGCTGGAGCCCGGCTACGACGAGACCACTGCTCCTCCCCCAGCGCCGGCCGACGAGGAACCGGCCGACCTCGAGGCAACTCAGCTGTCGGCATCCCGTCGGCGTGGCCGGTCTTCACTTCCGACGTGGGACGAGATCGTCTTCGGCGCCCGCTCCGACGAATAACTCGGAACCCGGGAAACCGGCGGCTGCTCAGTCCGCGTACGCACCGGCGCGAAGCAGCGGTACCACCGACTCTTCCAGGGTGAGCGAACCGTGTTGCCCGACCATGCGCTGCGGTGACCGGTCGTCGACACGGTTGTCGTAGTACGCGACGCGAGCTCGCGCGGCCACGAGGACGTCACCGATCCGCGCCGCAACAGCGGGGCTCACGCTCCCGAACACGCCAGCGGTAACGGCTTCGTCACGGGTCATGACCCACGCCCGATCGGCATCGGCCGCTCGCCATACGCCTGCCACCGCGTCAGCCGCCTGCGGCTGGGTGTACAGGTGCAGCATCCGCGGTTCGCCGGCGATGTCGGCAACACCCTCGAGCCGTGGGTCACCGTCGTCCAGGAGCACGTGGCGACCGGCGGGCACATCGATCATCCCGTGATCGGCGGTGATCACCACGCCAGCCTGCGGGGCGGCGCGGGCGAGGTCGCGAAGGGCAGCATCCACGCGTTCGAGTTGATCTGTCCACGCCCCCGATTCCCAGCCGGATCGGTGACCAATGCCATCGAGTTCCGGAACGTAGAGATAGGTGAAGCTTCCGGGGTGCTGCGCCGCGACGGCGCCGGCGCGGGCGATCCGCTCGTCCAGGTCAGAGACGCCGATGAACTCGGCGCCGTCCGTTGTCGCACGCGTGAAGCCGGTGGTTGCGAAGTCCGGCTTCGAGAGCACGAACACCGGCGCCCGCTGTGATTGTGCGCGCGTGAGTGGGCTCGACCTCTGCCAGTCCTCCGGCAGTTCGCCGTCCTCCCAGCCGTGCAGCAGGTTGGCGACCCGACCGGTGTCGGGGACGCGGATGCGATAGCCGAGCATCCCGTGCTCCCCGGGATCGGTCGCTGTCAGCAGGCTGGTGAGCGCGCTGGCGGTCGTCGACGGAAACGTGGTTCGCGCGATGTCGCGTGCGCCGGCGAGACTCGCCAGAAATCGCGCATGCCCCGAGCGGGCTCGGACCTGAGCGGCACCCACGCCGTCGAGCATCACGAGCACAACGCTGCGGGCCGGGCGCAACCACGTGCCCTCCCCCTGCAGTGAGCGGAACATCTCCGGCACGACCTCGGTGAGGCTCCGGGTTCTCGGCGAGTGCGCGGGTAGTGTGATCGGCATCCACGCCAGTCTCCCACGCGCCCCTTTCGCGGGGGCCGAGGTGCGTCCGTCCGAGCACTCGAGGTTTTGTCATGCCGTCATCCCGTCCCCCCCAGCCCGCTGAGGTCGCCGAGCGGATCGAGGACGTTGACGTCGCAACCGAGATGCAGGGCTCGTTCCTCGAGTACGCCTACTCGGTGATCTACTCGCGAGCTCTCCCCGACGCTCGCGACGGACTGAAGCCGGTGCAGCGCCGGATCCTCTTCCAGATGGCAGACATGGGGCTTCGTCCCGACCGCGGACACGTGAAGAGCTCGCGTGTCGTCGGCGAAGTCATGGGAAAGCTCCACCCCCACGGCGATGCGGCGATCTACGACGCGCTGGTGCGTCTGGCACAACCCTTCTCGCTGCGCGTGCCCCTCGTCGATGGACACGGCAACTTCGGGTCGCTGGATGACGGACCGGCTGCACCGCGATACACCGAGGCTCGACTGGCAGCCGCGGCGCTGGCGCTGACTGAGAACCTCGACGAAGACGTCGTGGACTTCATCCCGAACTACGACGGGCAGTTCCAACAGCCGGCAGTGCTGCCGGCAGCCTTCCCGAACCTCCTCGTCAACGGCGCGTCGGGGATCGCGGTCGGCATGGCCACGAACATGGCCCCGCACAACCTCATCGAGGTCGTGGCGGCGGCCGTCCACCTGCTCGACCATCCCGAGGCGACCGTCGAGGAACTGATGGAGTTCGTCCCCGGCCCCGACTTCCCATCGGGCGGGATCATCGTCGGCCTGGACGGAGTCAAGGATGCCTACGCGAAGGGACGCGGCTCTGTCCGCACCCGCGCAAAAGTGTCGGTCGAGTCGCTGGGACCGCGTCGCACCGGCTTGGTCGTCACCGAGCTCCCGTATCTTGTCGGACCGGAACGGGTCATCGAGAAGATCAAGGACGCCGTCACCTCCAAGAAGCTGCAGGGCATCGCCGACGTCACCGACCTCACCGACCGCCACCGCGGCTTGCAGCTGGTCATCGGCATCAAGACCGGCTTCGACCCCAATGCCGTGCTGGAGCAGTTGTACCGTCTGACCCCGCTCGAAGACTCGTTCGGCATCAACAACGTCGCGTTGGTGGAGGGGCAGCCGCAGACCCTCGGCCTCAAAGAGATGCTCGAGGTCTACGTCGACCACCGCATCGAGGTGGTGACGCGACGAAGCCGCCACCGCCTCGGCAAGCGGCGCGAGCGACTGCATCTGGTTGAGGGTCTGCTGATCGCCATCGTCGACATCGACGAAGTCATCCAGGTGATCCGCACCTCGGATGACGGCGAACAGGCACGCACCCGCCTCATGGACGTGTTCGATCTCTCGCAGCCGCAGGCCGAGTACATCCTCGAGCTTCGGCTGCGTCGACTCACCCGCTTCTCGCGCCTCGAGTTGGAGCAGGAGCGTGACGCTCTGAAGGCCGAGATCGCCGAGCTGGAGGCTCTGCTCGCGAGCGACAAGCTGATCCGTGCGCAGGTCGCTACCGAACTGGATGCCGCCGCCGAAGCCTTCGGAACACCCCGACGGACGCTGCTGCTCAACGGCGGACCGGTTGCGCCGCGATCCTCCTCCAAGAAGCCCGTCGACCTGCAGATCGCCGACACACCGTGCCGCGTGTTCCTGTCGGTAACCGGGCGCATGGTTCGCGCTGATATCGACCCCGAGGCACCGAACGCGGGGATCGTCACCCCGACCCGCCGCTCCAAGCACGACGCGATCCGCAGCACCGCCGACGCCACCACGCGCGGCCATCTCGGCGCCCTGACGACCCAGGGCAGGCTCGTCCGGTTCACCCCGGTCGATCTCCCCTCGGTGCCCGGCAACTCGGTTCAGCTGGCAGCAGGAACGCGAGCAGACCAGTATCTCGGCCTCACCAGCGGCGAGCATGTCGTCGCGATTGTCTCCCTGGAGGGGACGACGCCCCTCGCGCTGGGAACGGCTCAGGGCGTCGTCAAGCGCGTCTTGCCCAGCGAGATCGCAGCCCGTGACGAGATCGAGGTCATCGCTGTGAAGCCGGGCGATGCGGTTGTCGGCGGCGCGCTGGCTCCGGATGACGCTGAGCTCCTCTTCATCACCGATGATGCGCAGCTGCTGCGTTTCGAGGCAAGCGCCGTGCGAGCTCAGGGCCGCGCGGCTGGCGGCATGGCCGGCATCCGGCTCGGATCAGGCGCATCTGTCATCGGGTTCGCGGTCATCCCCGGGGCAGACGCGGCCGAGGCGGTTGTCGTGACGGCTGCGGGGAGTGCCGGCGCGCTCGCGGGAACGGATGTGAGTTCTGGCAAGGTCTCGTCGCTCGACGAGTTCCCGCCGAAGGGCCGCGCCACGGGTGGCGTCCGCGCGCATCGCCTGTTGAAGGGCGAGGATCGGCTGGTACTCGCGTGGGCCGGCACGGAACCGCGAGCTGTCGCGCAGGACGGCGCGTCGCGCGCTCTGCCACCCGCGGGCGCGAAGCGCGACGCCTCCGGCGTGGCACTCGAGGCCGGCGTTGCGGCGATCGGCACCGTGGTCCGCTAGCTGAGTCGGGGGGCCCGCGTCGGGCTCCTCCGACCCGATCGGGGCGCCGCGGACTGCGCTAGGCGTCGATGCGCTCGCGAGCAAGCCGGTCTGACGACTCGATCAAGAACTCGCGGCGCGGGGCAACGTCGTTGCCCATGAGCAGTTCGAAGACGGAGGCCGCTGATTCGGCATCCTGCACCCGGACGCGCCGCAGCGTACGTCCCGCTCGATCCATCGTGGTGGTTGCCAGCTGTTCGGCATCCATCTCGCCGAGGCCCTTGTAGCGCTGGATGGGCTCCTGCCAGGTGCGCCCCGCCTTCGTGAGGCGGTTCAGCAGTGCGTGGAGCTCCGCCTCGCTGTACGTGTAGATCGTCTCGTTGGGCTTGGACCCCGGGTGCTTCACGACCACGCGGTGCAGCGGCGGGACGGCGGCGAAGACGCGCCCCTCCTCGATCAGCGGGCGCATATAGCGGAAGAAGAGGGTGAGAAGAAGGGTGCGGATGTGGGCGCCGTCGACGTCGGCGTCGCTCATGAGGATGACCTTGCCGTAGCGAGCCGTGCTGATGTCGAAGGAGCGGCCCGAACCGGAGCCGATGACCTGGATGATCGATGCGCACTCCGCGTTGGAGAGCATGTCGCTGATCGAGGCCTTCTGGACGTTCAGAATCTTCCCGCGGATCGGCAGCAGCGCCTGGTACTCGCTGTTGCGCGCGAGCTTGGCGGTACCCAGGGCCGAATCGCCCTCGACGATGAACAGCTCCGAATCGGCGACGTCGTTCGAGCGGCAGTCCACGAGTTTTGCCGGAAGCGATGAGGATTCCAGCGCGTTCTTGCGTCGCTGTGTCTCCTTGTGGGCGCGTGCCGAGATGCGAGCCTTCATCTCGGCGACGACCTTTTCGAGCAGCTGGGATGTCTGCGCCTTGTCGTCGCGCTTGGTCGAAGCGAACCGGGCCGACAGTTCGCGCGCAACGACAGTCGAAACGATCTGGCGCACCGCCGGGGTCCCGAGCACTTCTTTGGTCTGGCCCTCGAACTGAGGTTCGGGAAGCCGCACCGTGAGCACCACGGTCAGACCGGCCATGATGTCATCCTTGTCGAGCTTGTCGTTGCCCACCTTCAGACGGCGGGCGTTCTGCTCGACCTGGGCACGGATGACCTTCATGAGGCCCGCTTCGAAGCCCTGCTGGTGGGTGCCACCCTTGGGCGTCGCGATGATGTTCACGAACGATCGCAGGGTGGTCTCGTAGCCGGTCCCCCAGCGCACCGCGACATCGACCTCGCATGATCTCTCGAGCTCGGTCGGAACCATGGTGCCGGATGCCTGCAAGACCGGCACAGTCTCCGTGAAGGTCCCGGTTCCCTGAAGCCGCCAGGTGTCGGTGACGGCGGCGTCCGGCGCGAGGAACTCCGCGAACTCGGAGATCCCGCCGTCGAAGCGGTACTCGGTCGTGACCGGTGTCGCGGGATCGCGCTCATCGGAGATCGTGATCGTGAGGCCCGGCACCAGAAACGCGGTCTGCCGGGCGCGCTGCTGCAGCTCATCGAGCGAGAACGCGGCGTCGCGCGTGAAAATCTGACGGTCGGCCCAGTAGCGGATCCGCGTCCCGGTGACGCCCTTGGCTACTTTCCCCGCGACGCGCAGGCTCGAGCTCTTCTCGAACGGGGTGAATGTGGCATCGGGCGTGGGCCCCGCGAACTCCCCCGGCTCGCCCCGGTGGAAGGACATGGCCCAGGTCTTGCCGCCGCGGTCGACCTCGACATCCAGTCTCTCGGAGAGGGCGTTGACGACGGATGCGCCGACACCGTGAAGACCGCCGGACGAACTGTATGAGCCCGAGCCGAACTTTCCGCCGGCGTGCAGCTTCGTGAACACGACCTCGACGCCCGACAGCCCGGTGCGCGGTTCGATGTCGACCGGGATGCCGCGAGCCCGGTCACGCACCTCGACGCTGCCGTCGGCGTACAGCACGATCTCGATGGTCGATCCGTGGCCCCCAGAGCCTCATCGACGGAGTTGTCGATGATCTCCCAGAGGCAGTGCATCAGACCGCGCGAATCCGTGGACCCGATGTACATCCCGGGACGCTTGCGGACGGCTTCGAGGCCCTCCAGCACCTGGAGATGATGGGCGGAGTACTCGGAGGTCACAATCGTTCAGACTACGCGGCGCCCTCATGATCGCCCCGGAGCCACGCGGCATTGCACATGGCCGTACGCGCTCAGCGAAATGTCACCTCAGAGCGGCATACCTGAAACATCCCCGTGGTTGTATGTCATGACACCGCCAGGAGTGACGTACCGAGGAGGCATGACCATGGCTACCCTTTCCCCCGCAGAGATCGACGTCATCGAGAGCCGTCTTTCCGCCGCCGACCGCTGCGACTCGTGCGGCGCTCAGGCTTATATTGCCGCTGAGGTCAACGGGAGTGAGCTGTTGTTCTGCGCTCACCACGGCCGCCGCTACGAAGAGAAGCTGCGCGAGGTCGCCACGAGCTGGCACGACGAGACCCACCGCCTCACCGCTGAGTGAACGCGGCATCGACTGACCTCAGCACCACCTGAATGGCTTCGCTTGATCCGCGGACGCGGATGCACTACCGCGCCGCGCGCGCACGACGGATCGATGTTGGGTCGCTGTGGCAGCGGGCTCGCGAGACGTCCCGGGAACATAGCCGCTGGACTCCCGTCGTGCTCGCCGACATGCTCTGGTCCGCCGGCGTACGTCAGGTCGGCTTCCAGGACTACGTCGACTACGATTTCGCCATCCTGAATCGCGACGAGCGCGCGACCTATATGACGCATCCGGTGTCGAACGAGCTGTCACAGCGCTACGACGACCCCCGCCATCGCGGCCTGTTTCACGACAAGCTCGCTTTCAACCGGACGTTCGAGAAATTCCTGCGTCGCGAGTGGATGACGATAACTCCCGAGAACGCAGATGAGCTCCGGAGCTTCGTCGAGCGGCACGGCACGATCATTGTGAAAGAGCCGATCGGGCAGGCGGGCTCGGGCGTGCACCGATACCGGGCGGACGCCGTGACCGACTGGAGTGCATTCCACGGCGGACTTCTTGACCGCGGCGAACTTCTCGCCGAGGAGGTCATCGTCCAGCATCCGGATCTGGCTGCGTACTGCCCCGGAACCGTCAACACGACGCGTGTGACAACGTTCTTCGACGGTGACCGAACCCACATCCTCGCTGTCGCGCAGAAGTTCGGGCGCGGAGCCGTCAGCGATCAGATGAGCTTCGGCGGTTTCTATTCGATGCTCGACGACGACGGGCGCGCTGTCGGCCCGGGGTACGACTCCCACGGCAACGTGCACGAGGTCCACCCCGACACGGGCGAGCGCATCTCCGATTTCACGCTGCCGATGCTCGATGAGGTGAAGGCCTTCATTGACGAGGTCGCGCGTGTCGTTCCAACGGTGCGCTATGTCGGGTGGGATGTCGTCGTGACTCCCACCGGTCCCGTCCTCGTGGAGGGGAACTGGGCTGCCGGCGTCTATGAGAACAAACCGAGCGTGACCGGCATCCGTACCGGGCACAAACCCCGGTACCGCGCCGCGATCGGCTTCTGACACCCTCCTAGACCGCGCGAACGATCCCCAGCGGCGTGGACTGGTGTCCCTGGCCCAGCGGGTTATCGCGCAGCACGGCGAGCAGGGTCTTCTCGTCGGCCTTCGACAGCGTCGATCCCAGGATGTTGCCGCCGAGGTCGTTGATGTCGACGACGGCCACTTCCACGCCCGTCGGCAGCAACGTCTTCAGGTGGGCAGCTACCTCGCGTGGACGCTCGGGGCCAAGCACGACAGCGCTGTTGTAGGGCGGGATCGTGCCACTGGTCGGTCCGTCGATCGCTCGCGCACGGTCACCGGCGATCCGGTAGAAGTCCCCGAGCGGCCGAATGCCTTCGTCACTGCCGAGACTGCTGCAGCGAAAAGGATGCGCGGCGTTCCGCATTCGCGAAGCGCCATCTCCATCGTCTCGGGCATGCCGAGACCGATCCCGTAGGGGGTGCGGGTGACGTAGCGCGACAGGAACCGGGCGAGCCTTCTCGGTGTGATGTCGGCGACGGCGTAGGAGCGCCCTTGCGTGATCGCAACGATCTTCTCGGTGACGAAGAGGGTGTCGCCGGCGACCGTGTGCTCGAGGGCGTACTCACGGATGACGTCATCCAGGTCATCGCCGGGCATCACGACCCGCGTGCGGATCGGGATCCGACGATAGCGCGCGCCGTCGATGTCGACGTCGAGCGCTTTTCCCTCGTTGGCGACGCCGGTCATTCCAGATAGTCCCGCAGCGACTGCGACCGCGACGGGTGGCGGAGCTTGGCCATCGTCTTGGACTCGATCTGGCGGATCCGCTCGCGGGTCACGCCGAACGTGTCGCCGATCTGGTCGAGCGTCTTGGGCTGACCGTCGCCGAGGCCGAACCGCATGCGAATGACGCCCGCTTCACGCTCCGACAGGGAGTCGAGCAGCGACTCGAGCTGACGCTGCAGCATCGTGAAGCCGACAGCATCGGCCGGAACGACAGCCTCGGTGTCTTCGATGAGATCACCGAACTCGCTGTCACCGTCTTCACCGAGCGGCGTGTGCAGCGAGATGGGCTCGCGACCGTACTTCTGCACCTCGATGACCTTCTCGGGGGTCATGTCCAGTTCGCGGCTGAGTTCTTCGGGCGTGGGCTCGCGACCGAGGTCCTGCAGCATCTGTCGCTGCACGCGGGCGAGCTTGTTGATGACCTCGACCATGTGCACCGGGATACGGATGGTGCGCGCCTGGTCGGCCATCGCGCGGGTGATCGCCTGACGGATCCACCACGTCGCATAGGTCGAGAACTTGAAGCCCTTCGTGTAGTCGAACTTCTCGACGGCACGGATGAGGCCGAGGTTCCCCTCCTGAATCAGATCGAGGAACTGCATCCCGCGACCCGTATAGCGCTTTGCCAGCGAAACGACCAGGCGTAGGTTCGCGCCGAGCAGGTGACTCTTGGCACGCTGACCATCGCGCGCGATCCACTGCAGATCCAGCCCGAGCTGGCTTGTCTTCTCCGCGGGCGTCATGTTCGCGAGCTTCTCTTCGGCGAACAGACCCGCCTCGATCCGCATCGCGAGCTCGACCTCTTCGGCCGCGTTCAGCAGCGGGACCTTACCGATCTGCTTCAGGTAGTCCTTGACCGGGTCAGCTGTCGCCCCCGTGATCTGCGTGGAGTAGATCGGGACGTCGTCCTCGTCGTTGGACGTGATGACGATGGCGCCACTGGGAAGCGGCTCGCTGAAGACGGGCTTGTCGGGCTTGTCGTCATCGTCCGCGTCGTCGTCACCGTCGGATGAGTCCTTGGCAGCCGGCGCGTCGGACGAGTCATCCGAGGATGCCGAACCAGCCGACTCGTCATCCGTGCTGTCGTCGTCGGCCTCGTCGAGCTCGACGTCATCATCGATGTCGGCCGACTCGTCGTCCGAGCCCTTCTTGGCCGCCTTCTTCGGGCTAGCCTTACCCGCCGCTGCACCGCTACGCTTCTTGGCGGCGGGACGCTTGCTGGCCGGAGTCGTCGCGACGTCGTCGTCACGCTCGATCTCGGGGGCCACGTCGTCCGCGGCTGCCTTCTTGGCGCGCGTGCGGGTGGATGTCGTGCTTGCGGTCACGTTTCGCCTCTCAGCGCACGGCGATCTTGTTGCCGCGCTGTTGGTTTCGGACGCTAGTAAGACCCTTGTCAAGTCCCGCGGCGTGTGACGGCTGCGGTTGACAATGGGTCGAACCACCATTGTCTCATACTCCGTCCGCGATTCCTGGCCCACTCCCCCGGCCGACGCGAACGTCGTACTCATGAGAACGAGCGAGAGCCGTCGTGTATTCCGCGAGGCAGCCGCGGTCGGCTCGCGGACCGCGCCCTTCAGACGCGCGCCGACACAGGTATCGACGCGCAGGTCAACGCGACCGAAGCCCACGAACGGGCCGAGAAAACTGCGTGCACAGCCGCCGCGGCGCTCAGCCCTTGTCGTCGTCCCCGGCGGGGCGGGTGGCGAGGTAGCGCTCCAGCTCGGCAGCGATCTCGTCGGCGGTCGGAAGGTCGCCCGTGTGAATGATCGGCGTCGCGTTTGTGGCGCCAGCCATGTAAGCGTCGTAGCGCTCCTCGAGAGTTTCGATCATGCGCTGCAGTTCGTCGCTACCGCCGACTTGTTCCTGGACTTTCTCGAGGTACTCGCGGTTCTCTTCCCGAAGCTCATCGCCCGCGAAGACAAGACCCGTCGCGACCGTGACGCTGTCGAGGGCGGCAAGCGCCGCGGCCGGGTACTGCGTGTCGGCGAGATAGTGCGGCACGAGAAGCACGAAGCCCGCGACATCCGCAGCGGTCTCGGCGAACCGGTACTCCAGCAGGTGGCCGACCGTTGCCGGAACCTGCGTCTCGGGCTGCCACACCGAGTGAGCAGTCGTCAGCTCCGTCCGCGTGCCGCTCACGGTCGTGCCCAGGGGGCGCGTGTGCGGCACCGGCATCGGGATGGCGTGCACCCACGTCACACTCGATGCCTCGAGATCGGCAGCGAGCTCGAGCACCGCAGCCGTAAAGGTGTCCCACGCGAAGTCCGGTTCGTAGCCGGTGAGCGTGAGAAACGGCTGACCCAGTGCGTCGTGCACGAGGGAGAGCTCGAGTCGCGGCGGGCGATAGTCGGTGAGGTGATCGTGTTCGAACGAGATCACCGGACGACGCGCGCGGTAATCGAGCAGAATGTCGTTCTCGAAGACGGCGATCGGCGTCGGCTCGAGGTCCTCCCGGACATACGAGACAACTCTGCTCACCGCGGAACCGGCGTCTGTGAATCCGGTGAGCGCGATGACGAGCGGCAATCCCGCGGGCACCGGCGGGGCGCTCGCGACGCGGTGATAGACGGGTACCGACAGGGTCATGCCTCCATGCTAGGTGCGTGGTCGACGCCACCGCCCTGTCGCGTGCCGCTCAGAGCGAACAAGCCCCGACCTAGGATGAGTGCATGGCCTGTCCTGTCGTCGAATTCAGCGAAACCCCGGTTACCGAGCACGACGCAGAGGCGGTGGTGATCGTCATCCCCTCGTCTCCACAACCACCGACGACGACTGGACGTCCCTCCCCGGCCTGCGCGAGACTCTCGAGTCGATCGGCTTCACCGGAGCTCCAGGGACCTATGCGCGCGTCGCTGCTCCGCAGCTTTTCGCCACGCCCGTCGCGGTGGTGGGCAGCGGAGCCGGCCGCGACGCGGCATCCGTTCGCCACGCCGTCGGAGTCGGATGCCGCACACTGACCGGATTCGGATCCGTCGCGATCGCGACGCCCTTCCACGCCACCGGCGACGCTGCCCTCGCCGCCGCTGAGGGTGCCGGGCTCGGCGGCTACAGCTTCGCGACCTTCAAGAAGGAACGCCCCAAGCCGCGGGCCACGCGCGTCATCGTCCACGCCGCCGCACCCGTTTCCGCCGATGAGCAGGCACGCGTTCGTGCCACCATCGAGGCCGTCGCGCTCGTGAAAGATCTCGTGACGGCACCGGCTGACCCACTCGGCCCGGACGACATGGCGCAGACCGC